>CAZWXP010000048.1:0-10825 GCA_964637965.1 uncultured Alphaproteobacteria bacterium
TGTTTAAAAAATTTATTAGAAACAATTAATTGTGTAGTAAAAGATTACGGAATAAAAAAAGATAAAGAAAAACTAATAAAAAATACTTTGAAAAAAATTTCTAAAGAATGTGACTTAATTATAACTACTGGCGGTATGTCTGTTGGTGAAGAAGATTATGTAAGAAAAGTTGTAGAAAAAAATGGTTCATTAAATTTTTGGAATATTTCAATTAAGCCTGGAAGACCTGTCGCACTTGGTAATATTTTTAAAAAACCATTTATTGGGCTACCAGGTAATCCTGTTTCTGTAATGATTACTTTTTTAAAAATAGCATTGCCCGCAATAAATAAATTATCTGGTTTTTTATCACCAAAAGAGAATAATTTTATTGTTGCAACAGATTTTAATTTTAAAAAGAAAAGTGGAAGAAAGGAATTTTTAAGAGTAAAAGTATCAAAAAGTTCAAATGGAGAGATAAAAATTAAACATTACCCTAATACTGGCTCAGGAGTTTTTACTTCGATGGTAGAAACAGATGGTTTGGTAGAACTTCCAGAAAAATTAACTTATTTAAAAAAAGGAGCAAAAGTAAAATTTGTTCCATATAGTGAAATGCTAATATGAAAATAATTTATTTCTCTTGGTTAAAAGAAACCCTAGGAGCTTCTAAAGAAAATTTTAATCTTCCTTCTAATATAAAAAATGTTGATAACTTGATCAAATGGTTAAGTACAAAAAGTATGAAACATAAAAGAATCTTTTTAAAATCAAGGAATATTCGTTGTGCAATAAATCATCAAATTGTTACTAATAAAAATAGTAAAATTAAAAATAGTGATGAAATAGCTTTTTTTCCGCCTTTTACAGGAGGATAAAGGATAAAAGTTCAAAAACAAAAAATTAATATACTGGAACAAAATAAGAAACTACTAAAGAAAAAAATTGGTGCATTTGTAAATTTTATTGGAGTGGCTAGGCCAGAAAACAATAAAGGAAAAATTAAATATATAGAAATAGAACATTACCCAAAAATGACAAAAAAAAAAATTAAAGAAATTGAAACTTATGCAATAAAAAAATGGAAGTTAAATAGCTGTATTATTATACACAGGTATGGAAAAATTAAACCTGGTGAAAATATTGTTTATGTTGGAACTGTGTCACAACATCGTAGCAGTGCATTTAAAGCATGTGAATTTATAATAGATTATTTAAAAGTTAAAGCTCCTTTTTGGAAAATGGAGAGGCAAAATAATACAAAAATATATGTTAAATCAAAGAAAAGAGACGAGAAAAAAATTAAGATAAATTATTAATCATTCCTTACTAAATTTTCAAAAAGAGTTATAAGTCTTTGTGTAATTTGTCCTACTTTAAATTTTTTTTTATCTATTTGTGATATTGGTGTAATTTCAACCGCAGTCCCTGTCAAAAAAATTTCATCTGCATTAAACAATTCTTTTGGGTAAATTCTTTTTTCAGTAACATTGATATTATTTTTTCTTGCTAAATCAATTACTGTTTGCCTAGTTATACCATTCAAAAAACAATCAGCTACTGGCGTATATAATTTATTATTTTTAACTAAAAAAATGTTTGCTCCAGTAGATTCTGCTACATACCCATTTGAATCTAGCATTAAGGAGTCATCAAACCCATTTTTTTCAGCAATATGTTTACTTAATGTACATATCATATATAGACCGGCAGCTTTGGCATTAGTTGGTGCTGTTTCAGATGGTGGCCTCATCCATTTTGATGTTTGAAGCTTAATACCATTAAACTTCTTTTTTTTATCAAAATATGTGGACATTTCCCAAGTAGCAATTGCAACATGTATAGTAGTGTTTTGGGCAGAAATTGCCATCATTTCACTTCCACGCCATGCAAAAGGTCGGAGGTATCCATTTTTTATTTTTTGTTTTTTTATTATTTGTTTGCAGGCTTTGTTGATTTTATTTTCTGAGTAGGGCAATTTAAAACCTAAAGTTCTGGCTGATAGGAATAATCTTTTAGTATGTTCATTAAGTTTAAAAATTTTTCCATTATATATTCTAGCACCTTCAAATACACAACTAGCATAGTGTAGTCCATGGCTTAAAACGTGTATTTTAGCTTGATTCCACTTTACAAGCTTTCCATCAAACCATATAAATCCTGATCTATTATCAAAACTCTTTATTTTTGACATTTTTTTTAAATTAAAAGAAATAAAACATTTTTTTTTATTAAAATAATATCTAAATATAAAACATATTTATAAATAAAAAATGACAAACTTAAATAATATTTTTAACCCATTGTTCTTAAAAAATAAGGAACTTAAAATAGCTTTGGAATTATTATTTTTTGCAATAAAAGATTTTGATAGAAATATTAGCTTTTTATTAAAAAGATTTGGTTATAACAAAACTCATTTTGCAGTTATTTTTTTAGCTTCAAATAATTATTATTTAACTATTAAAGATTTGCTTATAATTCTTGATATAAAAAAACAAAGTTTATCAAAAATAATTAATAAACTTAAAAATGATGAATTAATTATATTAAAGAAATCAAAAAAAGATAAAAGAAACAAGAATATTTATTTGACAAAAAAAGGTATAAGAATAGAAAAAAAATTACTAATCAGCAAATAAATAATATTGCTAATGAATATAAAAATGCTGGGACGGACTCTATAAATGTATTTAAAAAAATTTTATTAAATTTGTTAAGTAAAACTTCTAAAACAATATTAAAAGATAAAATATGAAATTAAACTTACCGCATATATTGATTGTAGATGATGATAAAAGAATTTTGGAGCTGGTAAATGATTATTTAATTAAAAATAATTTTAGAGTAAGCACGGCAATAAATGCCTTAAAAGCTAGGGAAAAAATTGAAAATATTGAATTCGATTTAATTATTCTTGATATTATGATGCCAGGAGAATCTGGGCTAAAATTAACTAATTCTCTAAAAAAAAATAATTTTAAAACACCTATCCTATTGTTAAGCGCATTAGGCAGTACCGGTGATAGAATTAAAGGTCTAGAAATTGGTGCAAGTGATTATTTAACTAAACCATTTGAACCAAAAGAATTACTTTTAAGAATGAAAAATCTAATACAAAAAAACAAGTATAGTAAACAAAAAAGAGAAATAGTTAAATTTGGGCCATATACTTTTAACCTAAAAAAAGAAATATTAAAAAAAAATGGAAAAATTTTTACTCTTACTTCGAGCGAGGCAAAATTGTTATATATTTTAGCAAAAAATGATGGCAAACCTATAATTAGGTATAATTTAGCCAGAATTTTAAATATACCTAATACAAGTAGAGCGTTGGATGTGCAAATTACAAGATTAAGAAATAAAATTGAAAATAACAAAAAATTTCCAACATACATACAAACTGTTAGAGGACGGGGATATGTCCTAAAAATTGAATAAAATTATGATTAAAAAATTTTTACCTCAGACACTTCTAGGAAGATCAATATTAATTTTGGTAATTCCGTTAATTGTCTTACAATTAATAATTACGATAATATTCTATAATCGACACTGGGATACAATAACAAGACATAGAACTATTGATTTCGTTAAAGATATAACTTTAGTTGTTGAATCCTTCGAAAAAAATAAATCAATGGAAAATCAAATATGGGCTTTAAATAATGTTTCTGAAAAATTACAACTTCAAACTTTTTATAAAAAAAATAAAAAATTAAATTTTGATAAATATAAAGAAAAAACAACAGAGCTTGAAAAATATTTGTTTAAAAATTTAGATCCTTTAAACAAAAAATTTAATTTAAGCATAAACGATGAAAAAAAACTAATAACTGTAATGGTTGAGTTGAATGAAGGTGTTCTTGAATTCCGTGCAAATAAAAAAAGAATTTTTAGTTCTACAACTTATATTTTTATATTATGGATGGTTAGTGCATCTATAATATTATTTGCCGTAGCATTATTATTTCTAAAAAATCAAATTAAACCTATACGTAAATTAGCTATTGCAGTGGATCGATTTGGTAAAGGAAAGAGTATTGAAAACTTTAAACCATCAGGAGCACGGGAGGTTAGAAGAGTTTCAAATGCGTTTAAAATTATGAAAGACAGAATTGAAAACTCAATATCACAAAGAAATAAAATGTTTTCTTCAATATCTCATGATATTAGAACTGTTTTAACAAGAATGAAATTAAACTTAGAATTACATAAATTAGATAAAAGTGGTTTAAAAAAAGACTTGGTAGAAATGGAAGAAATGGTAGTAGAATATTTAAAATATGCAAAAGGAGAAAAAAAGGAAAAAATTCAAAAAGTCAATATAACAAATTTGCTTAATACAATAAAAAAGAGATACCCAAAGAAAAATATTTATTTTAACAATGGAAAAAAAATAAACATTCACATTAGATTAAATTCAATCAAAAGATGTATTAATAATTTGATATCTAATAGTTTAAAATTTAGTAAAAATATAGAAATAACATGTAATAAGAAAAATAATAATTTAGAAATAATTATTGATGATGATGGCCCTGGAATTCCAGAAAATGAAAGAAAAAAAGTATTACAACCATTTTATAGAATAGAAGCTTCTAGAAATAGAGATACAGGTGGCATAGGATTAGGTATAACAATTGCAGCAGATATTATCAATAATCATGGAGGTGATTTTTTTTTAGATAAGTCTCCACTTGGTGGATTAAGGGCAAAAATTTATCTTCCTATATAAGAATATTCTCAATTAGAGACAATCTTTTATCTAAAGAAGCCATAACTTTTTCATTATTATTTGAGCTTTCTTTAAGCCATTCGTAAATTATTGACAAATATAAAAAAGAAAAAATGAAAATTTTCAGATTTTTTTTTATTGGTTCCAAATTTACTCGACTTAATTTTAAATTATTTTCCATACTTTTAAAAAAGCTTTTATACAATTTTATAAATAAATTTGGCTCTTTTTGAAAAGATAAATAAAAATTATACAAATTTTTTTTGTAAGGATGGAGCAAATCAATTCTTGTCATAAATATTTCGAATAAATTATCCTTAAAATTATTTCCTAAAACTTTTTTTTTTATATTTTTTTCTACATTTTGATCAATTCTTTTAAAAAACGAGATCATGATGTCCTCTTTTGTTGCAAATAATTGACAAAATTTTTTTGGAGAAATTCTCGTTTTTTTTTGTATTTCTGTAATTTCAATTTCATGAAAACTTTTTTTTAATAAAAGTTTTAAAAAAACATCCTCAACTTTTTTTTGTAGTTTTTGCATTGTATTTTTTTTAGTTAAGACTTATCTTACTTTTTTTGAACTTAAAGTTTTAGCTTTTTTTATTGAATCTTTTATAGAATTATAAATTAATTCTTGAAAATGGTTTCTTTTAAGACAATTAATTGCTGCCTCTGTAGTACCTCCTTTGCTAGCTACGTCTTTCTTTAAATCAGTAAAATTTTTTTTAGTATTTTCAATAATTTTTGCAGTTCCAATGTATGTATCTTTTAATATTTCCTTAGAAAAAGATTTATTTAAACCTTGGTTTATTGCAATTTTTTCCATAGATTCAAGCAAGTAATAAAAATAGGCAGGGCCACTACCAACTATTGCTGTTATTAAATCAAAAAAAACTTCTTTTTTTAATCTATAAACTTTTCCTATTAAATTAAGCAAGAAGAAATCTTTATCACTTATTTTTTTTAAGGAATAGAATATTATAGTTCCTTTGTTCACTGAAATAGGTGTGTTTAACATCAAACGTATTATATTTTTATTTATAGGAAAAAAGGTCTTTATTTCTGATAATGTTTTTCCAGCAAGAACAGAATAAAATATTGTATTTTTATCAAATAAATTTCTATATAAATTTAAGCTAGAATTTAAATCCTTAGGCTTAAATGTTAAAAAAACATATTTAAATTTTTTTTTTGATTTATTTATTTTGTTTGTTTCAACAAAATCAACTTTTTTTTTATATTTTTTTTTTAGGTAATTTTTTCTTTTTATATTCTGTTCTAAAACATTTATACGGGAGGTTTTTTTATAAAATTTACTACTTTTATTTAACCAGCCATCAATTAAAGAAGTGCCAATCTCCCCACAACCAATAATAAGTACTTCATATCTCAATTATGCTTTACCTTCTGTTTTAAAATCAAAAAACATAATCGCCTCTTCTGCTTTTTTTCCACCCCAAAGCACTAATTGAAGAATAGGAAAAAATCTTTCACTCTCTAATATAGCAAAATTCAATACTTCTCTTAACAAATCAAATTTTATATTTTGATAGTCTTTAATGATTATTGAATTTTTAAAAGTAGGAAAACTATTCTCGTTAATAATAAAATGACCATAACTAATTTTATTATTTATAAGATTTAGTAATTTATAAATTTCAATATTTTTTGAAAAATTCATTTTATTATAAAAAAAAGATCTAATTTCAATTCTTCCTTGATTACTTAACCAGGTAACTTGGATTATTAAGTTTGAATATTTTGTTGGAACCTCTATATAAATTTCATCTTCGATAGGTCTCTCAAAGACCCAATTTTTTGATATTATTATTTCTTCTAACAAATTAATTGGATGAAATTTCGAATCAGTTAAATGTGCATTTGAAGAGGTCATTTTAAGTATATATTGTATATAATATACATGATTATACTATATATTGTATAATATAAATACTTTTTTTTATTTTGCTTTTTTTTTTATCTTTTATTAAATTGCAATTTATATCATTATTAATATCAAACTAATTTGAATTATTTTAAATATGATAATTGTTACAGGAGGTGCAGGATTTATAGGTTCGAATCTTGTCTATAGATTAAACAAAGAAAATCAAAAAAACATAATAATATGTGATGTAATCAATTCTAAATTAAAAAAAAATTACTTAAAAAAAATAAAGTTTAAAAAAATAATTTCCCCATCAAAACTTCTAAATTTTTTAAAAAAAAATAAAAATAAAATAAAATATATTTTTCATTTGGGGGCAATTTCCGCCACAACATCTTCTAACTTTTCAAAACTTTTAAAGAATAATTTTGAATACTCAGTTAAATTATTAAATTTTTGCACAACAAATAAAATAAGATTAACTTATGCGTCAAGTGCTTCTACGTATGGAAATGGTTTTTATGGATTCAAAGATAGTGAAGATTATATTTTTTTAAAAAAATTAAAACCTTTAAATTTATATGGTAAAAGTAAGCATCTTTTTGATTTATATATCGCAAAAAAAATAAAAGAAAAGAAAAAATTACCTGACCAATGGGTTGGTTTGAAATTTTTTAATGTATACGGAAATAATGAATGGCACAAAAAGAAGCAGATGAGTATTGTATCTTATTTGACTCCTTTGATAAATAATAATAAAGAAATAAAACTTTTTAAATCCCATAATAAAAAATTTAAGGACGGTAAGCAAAAAAGGGACTTTGTACATGTTGATGATTGTATTGAAGTAATTTTATGGTTTTATAAAAATAAAAAAAAGTCAGGATTGTTTAATGTAGGAACTGGTGAAGCAAGAACTTTTTTAGATACAACAAAAATCTTATTCAAAGAATTAAATAAGAAGGAAAAAATAAATTTTATTGATACGCCAAAAAATATAAGAAAACATTACCAATACTATACTAAAGCGAATATAAAAAAATTGAGGAAATATGGATACAAAAAAAAATTTAAAAATATTGAATATGGAATAAGTTTATTTGTTAAGGAAAATAAAAATAATTTATAAATAATGGAGACTTAAAATTATATTTCCCAATATAGACCCAGTTATTTTTTCGATAGGTCCGTTAGATATAAGATGGTATTCAATGGCATATATACTTGGATTTATTCTAGGATTTCAATATATAAAATATTTAAATTCTAAACATAAAATAAATTTAAATAATAATTTAATAAATGATTTTTTCTTTTTTTCTATTATCGGGGTAATAATAGGCGGAAGAATTGGCTATATTTTACTTTATAACCCTAATTATTATTTCTATAACCCTCTAGAAATATTCAAAGTGTGGAAAGGAGGGATGGCATTTCATGGTGGTTTAATAGGTATAATAATAAGTACCTTTTTTTTTAGTTTAAAAAAAAAGATTAGTTTCTTTATTTTTTCTGATCTTGCAGCATGTGCGGCGCCAATAGGTATTCTATTTGGAAGACTTGCAAATTTTATAAATGGAGAATTGGTTGGAAGAATAACTGAAAAAAAAATAGGTGTTATATTCAAACATATTGATAACTTTCCAAGACACCCTAGCCAAATTTACGAAGCAATTCTAGAAGGATTTGTATTATTTTTAATTTTATTATTTTTTCAAAATAGAGAAAGAATAATCTATAAAAGTGGGCTGGTATCTTCATTATTTTTAATATTCTATAGTTTATTTAGATTTATTTGTGAATACTTTCGTGAACCTGATCCGCATATAGGACTACAATATTTCAATTTAAGTTTAGGACAAATTTATTCCATTTTCTTTTTTATTATTGGAATTTCACTTTTTTTAAAAAAAAATAAATGAAAAATCTAGAACAAATTTTAAAGAAGAGAATTTTAAATTTTGGGCCACTTAGTATGTCAGACTTTATTTTAGAAGCAAATCTAAATTCAAAATTTGGTTACTACAACAATAATTTTCCATTCGGAGAAAAAAAAGATTACATTACTTCACCTGAAATTAGTCAAATGTTTGGTGAGTTACTTGCCCTTTGGAGCATAGCTTGTTGGAAAAAAATGGGAGAGCCAAAAAAATTTAATATGGTCGAATTAGGTCCTGGGAGTGGTCTTTTAATGAAAGATTTCATAAGAGTAATTAAATTAAATCCAGAATTTATTAAAAAATGTAATCAGATTTATCTTTTTGAAATAAGTCCTTTTTTAAAAAAGATTCAAAAAAATAATTTAATAACATTTGATAAAAAAATATTCAAAAAAATTAAATGGATCAAAAGTTTGGATGATATTTCAAAAACACCTTTTATTTTAATTGCAAATGAATTCTTTGATGCTTTACCAGTTAAACAAATAGAATTAACAAAAAAAGGATGGAGAGAAAGAATGGTTAATTATGATAAAATAAAAAAAAATTTTTTTATTTCTTACTCAAATAACCCAACAATACTTGAAAAATTTCTTCCAAAAAATAAAGAATGTAAAAAGATAGGAACAATTTATGAGATTCCTTATAATATGATAAGTTTTCTAGAAAATTTATTTAATAAAATAAAAAAAACAAAAAGTATTTGCTTGATAGTAGATTATGCAAAAACTAAAAACTTTGGAAATTCACTTAAAAGTATTAAAAAACAAAAAATAACTAGCCCCTTAAAAAACATTGGAAATTCAGATATAAGCACTCATGTAAACTTTGATTCAATTAAAGAAATTTCAAGGAAATTTAATTTAGAAAATTATGGTCCAATAAATCAAAAAGAGTTCCTTATAAAATTAGGTATTTTACAAAGAGCTGAAATTCTTATTAAAAATGCAACTAAAAGGCAAAAAAAGATAATAATAAATAGTTTAGATCACTTAATAAATGAAAATAAAATGGGAAAAATATTTAATGTAATTTCAATTAGTGGGAAAAAAATAAATAACTTGATAGGATTTTAAAATGTTTACTTTCAAAGAAATTAATAAATACCCAAAGATTAATTGTGTTTTTTTTTCTAGAAATGAGGGAGTAAGTAGGGGTATTTATAAATCTCTAAATTGTGGTTTAAGTTCTAAAGATAAAAAAAGTAATGTGTTAAAAAATAGAAAAATAGCTTTAAAAAAAATTGGTTTAGATAAAAAAAAACTTATAATTCCAAATCAATTTCATAGCAATAAAATTAAAATAGTAGATGAAAATTCAGTTAAAAATATAATTAATGCTGATGCTATGATAACTAAATCAAATAAAATTGTTCTTGGAATTCTAACTGCTGATTGCGCCCCCATTTTTTTTTTTGACTATAAAAAAAATATTGTTTGCGCGGTTCATGCGGGTTGGAGAGGTGCAAAAAATGGTATTTTAATAAATACTATAAAATTAATGCTTGAATGTGGGTCCAAATTAAACAACATAGTATCATGTATAGGACCTTGTATTGGAAAACAGTCTTATAAAGTAAATAATGATTTTTTTAGGAAATTTATTATTGAAAATTCACAAAATAAAAAATTTTTTTTAATAAAGAAAAATATGATAAATTTTGACTTAAAATCTTACATTGTTAAGAAAATAAGAAATCTTGGTATTAAAAAAATTTTGTTCAGAACATTTGATACATTTAAAGATAAAGAAACCTTTTTTAGCTATCGAAGATCTTTAATATCTAAAGAAAAAGATTATGGAAGATGTCTTTCAGTTATATCAATAGATGGGGATAAAAAATAAATGAAATTAGTAACTTGTAATAGTAATAATACTTTAGCACAGGAAATAACAAAAAAATTAAATAAAACGCTCTGCAAATCAACTATCACAAGATTTGCTGATATGGAAATTTTTGTTGAAATACTTGAAAACGTGAGAGGGGAAGATGTTTTTGTAATACAATCAACATCATACCCAGCAAATGATAATTTGATGGAATTATTGATTACGATTGATGCTCTAAAAAGAGGCTCTGCAAAAAGAATTACTGCTGTTATTCCGTATTTTGGTTATGCTAGACAAGACAGAAAAACTGGACCAAGAACGCCTATTACAGCAAAACTTGTTTCAAACTTAATAACTAATGCTGGTGCAGATAGAGTTCTTACTTTAGATTTACATGCAGGACAAATTCAAGGTTTCTTTGATATCCCTACTGATAATCTTTACAGT
>CAZWXP010000049.1:0-14218 GCA_964637965.1 uncultured Alphaproteobacteria bacterium
CTGAGAGAAAAGAGCCTTCACCTGGAACTGAGGATTATCAAAAATGGCAAGAAAAGATGTCAAAAATTCATAATGTTGCAGAAGTTCTAGTTGCAAAGCAAAGACATGGACCAATTGGAAAAGTTAATCTTCATTTTGAAGGATCTACTACTAAATTTAGTACTCTTTCTAAAAGCCAAAGTCAAATTACATATAACAAAAAAAAAAAAATATAAAAAAAATTTATATGTTTAAATATTAAATTCCTTTAATATAAAAAAAAAAATGTCTTCAATAATAAAAAACTTTTATCAAAACATCATTATTCGTTATCCATTAAGAGTTATTCTTTTTTTAATTTTAATACTTAGTTTTTTTACATTACATGCAAAAAATTTTGAACTAGATGCTTCAGCAGATTCATTAATACTAGAAAATGATAAAGATCTTAAAATTTTTCGTGAAATTATAAAAAGATATGATACAAAAGATTTTGTAATCATTACCTACAAACCAAATGACGATTTATTTTCTACTAAAACATTTAAAAATATTCAAAATTTAAAGAATAAACTTCAGAACTTAGAAAATGTTGATGAAGTTATTACATTAATAGATCTTCCTTTATTAAAAGCAGCTAATGTACCGTTAGAAAAACTTAATGCAGAAAAAATAAAAAAAATTACTGACCCAGATATTGATATTAATATTGCAAAAAAAGAAATTCTAGAAAGTCCTATATTTAAAAATCTTATTGTAAGTGAAGATGGGCAATTAACTTCTATAATTGTTAATTTAAAAAGAGACGAACAATTTATCAAATTGCTGAGAAAAAGAAATGAATTAAAAGCTAAAGAAAAATTAAATATTGAAGAAGAAAATACACTTAGACAAACACTTATAGAATACGACAAAAAAAAATCAAATTTAAAAAAAATTAATCATCAGACCATTGTGTTTATAAGAGAAATTATTAAAGAATTCTCAGACATTGGAGAAATTCATCTAGGTGGTGTTCCTATGATTGCTGATGATATGATTGAATTTATAAAAAGTGACTTAATTAATTTTGGAGCAGGTGTTTTCTTATTTATTATCATTACTCTTATTTTAGTTTTTCGAGAAATTAGATGGGTAACTATCCCTCTGTTAAATTGCTTTTATGCTGTATTAATGATGGTGGGCATTCTAGGTTTTGTAAATTGGGATGTAACTGTAATATCATCTAATTTTATTTCTTTAATGTTAATTTTAACAATTGCAATGAATGTGCATTTAGCTGTTAGATACAAACAACTTTGTAGTGAAATGACAACCAGCAGCCAAAGTGAAATTGTTTTTTTAACAACACAAAAAATGGTTTGGCCTTGCTTATATACAGCTTTAACTACAATTTGTGCTTTTACTTCGTTAGTCTTTAGTGGCATAAAACCGGTAATTGATTTTGGCTGGATGTTGACTATTGGATTAAGTGTAACTTTTCTTACTTCTTTCATTTTATTTCCATCGATACTTTTACTACTAAAAAAAAAAGAAGGAGCATTTAACGATCAAGAAAAAACTCATTTTACTGGAAGTTTAGCATATTTGGCAAAAAATCATGGTAACAAGATTTTATTGCTGACAGGATTGCTAATATTAATAACTGTTATTGGTATTAGTAAATTAAAGGTTGAAAATAGTTTTATAAATTACTTTAAAGAAAAAACAGAAATATACCAAGGTATGAAACTTATAGATGAAAAACTTGGAGGAACAACACCTATGGAAGTAGTCATAAATTTTAAAAAAGAAGATATTATATCAGAAGAAAACACTGTGCCATCTGATGATACTGAATTAGGCTTAGATGATGATTTTTTTGATTTTGGTTCTGAAACAGAAATAAATAGTGAAGATTATTGGTTTACATCAACAAAAATTAAACAAATTGAGAAAGTTCATAATTATTTAGAGAGTTTACCAGAAGTAGGTAAAGTTTTATCATTAACATCATTGATAACTGTAGCTGAAGATCTAAATCAAGGAAAAGAATTTGACCCATTTAAATTAAATATTATTTATAAAAAACTTCCTGATGATTTTAAAAAAAAAGTTGTTGACCCATATATATCAGTAGAAAATAATGAAGCTAGAATTAATTTAAGAATTCTAGATTCATCTAAAGACTTAAGAAGAAAAGAATTAATAGAAAGAATAAAATACGACTTTCAAAATAAATTAAATTTAAATAAAGAACAATTTCAAATTGCTGGTGTTTTAGTTTTATATAATAATATGTTGCAAAGTCTTTTTGACTCCCAAATTAAAACTCTTGCTTTCGTAATGTTGGGTATAGCAATTATGTTTGTTATACTTTTTCGATCTTTAACATTATCTATTATTGGTATTATTCCAAACTTTATAGCAGCAGTTTCGATTTTAGGAATTATGGGTTTACTCAAATTACCACTTGATATGATGACAATTACAATTGCCTCTATAACAATTGGAATTGCAGTAGATAATAGTATTCATTATATTTATCGGTTTAGAGAAGAGTTTAAAAAATCTAATAGTTATAATGAAACTATAGACAAATGTCATATGAGCGTTGGTAGAGCAATATTTAATACTTCAGTTACAATTATATTTGGTTTTTCTATTTTAGTATTATCTAATTTTATTCCGACAATTTATTTTGGAATTTTTACTGGCTTAGCAATGTTGATTGCAATGTTAGCTGTTTTAACTCTTTTACCAAAATTAATATTAGTAATTAAACCGTTTAAATAATTTTAATGCCTGTAGTTGACTTTATTTTTCTATCATTAACAATTTTTTCATCTTTATTAGGTTTATCAAGAGGATTCATAAAAGAATTATTATCTTTAACTAAATGGTTGTTGTCTTTATATATTGCTTTTATATCTTTTGAAAAAACAAAAATTATATTATCTAGTTTTTTAAAAGATACCGAAATTCTTGATCTTATAGCTGCGGCAGGTACTTTTTTGTTAATTTTTTTAATTCTAACTCTTATATTTAATTTTTTATCTAAATTTCTATCTTTAAAAGGGCTTGGCTTTATTGATAAATTCTTAGGTTTTATATTTGGTTTTTTTAGAATGATATTAATATTTTCTTTAATATTTATTATCTACACAGACGTTTTTTATAATCAGGAAAAACCAGTGTGGTTTAATGATTCTTATTCAATAAAATATATTGATCAACTCTCACTTTACCTTAAGAAAAAATTTTTAGAATTTAATTTAAACAATGATATCATTACTTGAAACTTGAGATATATCATACAAATTATATTATAACTATATAAAATAAATTTATGTGTGGAATATTCGGTATATTCAATCATGATGATGCAGCCACTATAACTGCACTTGGTCTTCACTCGCTTCAACATAGAGGTCAAGAGGCTTGTGGAATAGTTACACATAATGAAAATAATTTTTACTTAGAGAAAAGACTTGGTTTAGTAGGAGATAACTTCACAAAAAAAGAAGTTATAAATAAATTACCTGGCAAACATGCTATTGGTCATAATAGGTATGCAACATCAGGAAAAACTTTTTTAAGGAATGTTCAGCCTTTTTTTGCTGATTTATCAAGCGGTGGTATTTCCATTGCGCATAATGGAAATTTAACTAATAGCTTGTCATTAAGACACAGAATGGTAGATAAAGGAGCAATCTTTCAAAGTACTTCTGATACAGAAATCATAATTCAACTAATTGCCAGATCCAAAAGAACAATTTTTATAAATAAATTAATTGATGCGCTTTTCCAAATTCAAGGTGGCTATGCCTTAGTGGTTATGACTGGAAAAAAATTAATAGGTGTTCGAGACCCATTTGGAATAAGACCTTTAGTTTTAGGTGAGCTTGATGGATCACCTATATTAACTTCTGAAACATGTTCTTTAGATATCATTGGTGCAAAGTTTATTAGAGAAATAGAAAATGGTGAAATAGTGGTAATCACAGATAATAAAATTAAAAGCATAAAACCTTTTCCTAAAGTAAACTGTAGGCCTGATATATTTGAATATATTTATTTTTCACGGCCTGATAGTGAGCTTGGAGGAAAGAGCATATATAATTGTAGAAAAAATTTTGGTATTGAACTTGCAAAAGAGTCTAAAGTTCATGCTGATATTGTTACAGCGGTTCCTGATTCTGGAATGCCTGCAGCAATCGGTTTTGCGGAACAGTCCAAAATACCATTTGAATTAGGATTAATAAGAAATCATTATGTTGGAAGAACTTTTATTGAGCCAGCACAACAAGTTAGACAATTCGGTGTAAGATTAAAACATAATGCAAATCATAGCTGTATAAAAGGAAAAAAAATTATTCTTATTGATGATTCAATTGTAAGAGGCACAACGTGCTTAAAAATAATACAAATGCTTAATAATGCTGGTGCAAAAGAAATACACATGAGGGTTGCAAGCCCTCCTATAACTCACCCTGACTGTTATGGTGTAGATACACCAAAACAAAATGAGCTGCTAGCTGCTACTAGAAAAGATGTAAAAGAAATGGCAAAATATATTGGTGTAAAAACATTAGAATTTTTATCTGTTGAAGGATTATATAAAGCAATGGGCTATAAAAAAAGAAATGAAGATATTCCTCAATTTACTGACCATTGTTTTACAGGAGATTACCCTATTGTTCCAATTGATAAAACTTTAGATAAATCTAAGTACGACCAATTGTCTTTCTTAAGTAACGCGAATATATAATTATTTTTTTTTTTCTTGATAAGGATTTTTACTAGCTAAAAATTTCAGAAACACTGGTATATTATCTATTTTATAATTTAGTTTAAGCTTTTTTTCTAAAAAACGTTTGTAAGAAGAATTTATTTTATTTGGATAATTTGAAAATATTTTAAATGTGGGAGGGTTTGTATCTGTTTGGACTATATACTTAAATTTTATTTCTTTTCCTTTAATTCTTATAGGTGGGTTAAGTTTAATAATATTTCTCAGCCATTTATTTAAATTTGAAGTTGTCATTGTGCTTTTAAGCATTTTTTTTATTTCAATAGAGTATTTAAGAATTTTGAAAAATTTTGTATCTCTTAATGCTGAAATATAAAAAATATTATTTTCATTGAATTGTGGAAGAGAATTTTTTATTAATTTTTCTAATTTATTCTTTTTATTTTTTTTGTTTTTAACTAAATCCCATTTATTAACAACTATTATTAATCCTCTTCCTGATTTTAATGTGTGAGAAGATAATTTCTTATGTATTTTATCTAATTTATCAATTAAAGAGTCTAAAACTAAAATGATTATATCCGAAAATCTAGTTGCTTGTATCAAAAGATCAAAATTGAAATCTTTTTTTTTGTACACTCCTGCAGTATCTAAGAAAGTGAATTCTTTTTCATTCCAAATTAATTTTTTTTCTATAGTACTTTTAGTAGTTCCTGGGTGTTTGCTAGTTTTTAATTCATTAGATTTTAACAATCTATTAATCAATGTAGATTTTCCAACATTTGGATTCCCGACGAAACAAAGCTTAATTTTTCCTTCCTTTAACATCTTGTTTATCTATATGCCAATAAATTGCCTTTTGAAGTTAAAAAATAAACAGTTTGATTTGCGACAATTGCTGGATTTTCAACAGAAGATTTAATATTAATTGCTCCAAGAAACTTTCCAGTATATGGAGATATTGATGCAATTATGCCATTAGAACCTGAAATAATTAACATGTGGCCTGTTAATAAAGGGCCTGTCCATGTTATCAGTTTATCTTTTTTTTCAAAATTAGTGTAATCCTTTAATTTACTAACCCAAACAATTTTTCCTGAGCTAGATGTAAGACAAATTAATTCATTATCTTTTGACAAAACATATATAAATTTAGAAACGACCCATGGCGTTTGTATTCCTCCTATATTTGATTCCCATAATCTCTTACCACTATTTAAATTCATAGCAAGCATTTTTCCATTGTGGCTTATGACGTAAACAATATCATTTTGGATAACAGCGTTCCCCCGTATATCGGAAATGTTTTCTATTGATTTTTTTTGAATTAATGTGCTTAAATTATCATTCCAAATAACTTGGCCATTAGATAAATTAATAGCATAAATCTCCCCTGATGAATAAGTTACTATAACTATTCCCTTTGATACTACTGGTGACGAAGAACCCATAAATGTAGATATTTCCTCTAAACCTTCATGCGTCCATGTCAGCTCACCATTTGTTAAATTGTATGCATATAATCTATTATCTTTAGCAAGAACTAAAAAAAAATTTCCTGAAATTATAGGAGCTGCCCTTATTGGAGCAGTTATTTTATTATTCCAAATAATTTTTCCATTATTTTTATTTAGTACAAACATGTCCCCTGACCCGGTAGTTACAGCTAATAAATTTTCATTTACTGCTAATCCACCACTAATTATTCCTTTACTATCATCAATCTTTTTTCTTAATTTCTTTTTCCATTCTTTTTTACCATTATTTTTATTAATTGCTGTAACATTTAGCTCTGTGTCTAATGTATATATTTTTTTTTGATCAATTACTGGTTGAGAAGAAATAGGTCTTTTTTTATTTTGTCCTTTTCCTATAGAAGTTTTCCAAAATAAGCTAATTTTTTTACCTACTAATGGATGTAAAATTTTATGTGCTTCATTGTTTGTTAGTTGACTCCATGTATTATTAATTACAGGTTTAGGTAGCGAAACTTTTAGACCTCTTAAACTTTGATCTGGTTTAGCAACGGTTTCTACAAAAGCTGGACTATAACTCTCATTTGTTTTTTCATCTTTATCTTTAAAATATGAACAGCTATTCAAAAAAAGAATAAAAAAATAAAAAGTTATAAAAAAATAATTAATTTTTTTCATTTATCTTTTTTTAACATTTCAACTATAGTCTTGGATCTCTCTCGAATAAATTCGCTTGCATCCTCACTATTAATTATTGTGTTAAGAGATTGTAAAGCATTATCTGAATCATTCTTTTTTAGATAATATGATGCTAATAACTCATGAGCAAGATACTTCCAATTCGAGGATGGTTTTGAAAGGTCTATGATCTCATCAATATTATCAATATTTTCAATATTTGAATTTATTTGATTATTAAATTTTTGTAATTTGATTATACCATAAAATAAACTATTTTTTTTTACTTTAAGATTATTTAAATCTAGGGATATCTTCTCTCTGTTAACTAAATCAATTAAATATAAAAATGAAAGATCACTATAACCAGTTGTTTGAGAATTATTAATTTCCTTCAATATCTTTTCTGCATTTTGATAATCTTCTAATTCTATATATTTAGTTGCTTGAAAAAACAATTCACTTTGCTTTTCTATTTTTTTTTCTTTATTAAATTTATAAACGTTAATTGATACAATGAGAATTATTAAAATTGTTATTGATATAAAAATATGTTTTTTATACTTATTCCATATTCTTTTGTAATTATCTTGCCTAACTTCTTCATCTATTTCTTTTATAAGATTTTGTTCATCAGTCATTTTATTTCCATTTAATAGAGCATCCCATACTAGGTTTTTGTTCATTAGGACCAGTTCCAGTTTGAATTATTTGATGGAATGCATTTAATAATTCCTTATCTTTTAAAACTTTACCAGAGATTCCTGCATTATCTAATCTTCCTCTATATTGAAGTTCTAAATTTTTATTATATCCAAAAAAGTCAGGTGTACATACCGCTCCATATGCTTTAGCAATATCTTGTGTCTCATCATATAAATAAGGGAATGTAAAATTATTTTCTTTAGAAAACTTTTTCATGTTTCCGAATGAATCTTCTGGATAATTCTCTACATCATTAGACATAATTGCAACACAACCTATTTCTTTTTTTTGTAAATCTATAATATCTTTAACCAATCTATCAATAACTCCCTTAACATAAGGACAATGATTACAAATAAAAATTACCAAAGTGCCATTTTTACCTTTTATTTCCTCTAAATTGTAAGTTTTTTCGTCAATTCCTTTTAAACTAAATGAAATTGCTTTTGTTCCAAATTGACATATCGGAGTAACTTCTGGCATAATTATATATATAATAATAAAAAAAATTATTTGTTTAATATATGTCAAAAATTTATCATTTTTCTAAATATATTAAAGAAAAAGAAAAAATAACATTTTCTAAAAAAGATCTTAATTCAATAATTAGTATTTATAGCCAAAAAGTATCGAATGGTGTCTGGAAAGATTATTCTATAAATTTTGAAGGAAATTATGCTGAATTTTCAATTTATAAACATACATGCGCATCGCCGGAGTTTTCAATTGTTAAAAATAAAAAAAAAATTTTTTCTGTGTATTCAAGACAAGAAGAATTAAAAAAATCAAAATATATTAAAGATGTCTTGGACGTATTAAAAAAAGTTGAAAGCAAAAAAAATTTAAAAGTTATTTAATTTTTTTATTTGTACCTTATTCCCATTCAATAGTGCCTGGTGGCTTGCTTGTATAATCATATACAACTCTATTAACGCCTTTTACTTCATTGACAATTTTAGTACTTATTTGTGCTAAATCTTCTGAATTAAAATAATATGGTTCAGCGGTCATCCCGTCGACAGATGTTACAGCTCTTAGAACGCAAGTATATTCATATGATCTCTGGTCTCCCATAACTCCTATAGTTTTTACTGGAAGTAAAACTGTAAAAGCTTGCCAAATTTTATTGTATAGCTTCTTTTTTTTTAATTGTTCAATAAAAATTTCATCTGCATTTTGCAAAATTTTAATTTTTTCTCTTGTTATATTTCCAGGTATTCTTACAGCTAGTCCTGGCCCTGGAAAAGGGTGTCTTTTTAAAATAGAGCCAGGGATATTTAATTTTTTACCTAAAATTCTTACTTCATCCTTAAAAAGTTCTTTTAAAGGTTCGATTAATTTAAAATTTAATTTTTTTGGCAACCCTCCAACATTATGATGAGATTTTATTTTTGCTGAAGGGGCTCCTTTGAAAGATTTAGATTCTATTATATCAGGATATAAAGTTCCTTGAGCTAGATATTTTATAGATCTATATTTTTTTGACTCTTTAGTAAAAATATCTATAAATAATTTTCCAATAATCTTCCTTTTTTTTTCTGGATCAGTAACATTTTTTAATTTGTTAATAAATAAATGCCCGGCATTAACTCTCTTAAAGTTATTTCCTAACTTTTTCTTAAAAACTTTTTCTATTTCATCGCCTTCATCTTTTCTTAATAAACCCGTATCTACAAAAATGCACTTTAATTTATTGCCAATACTTTTATGGAGCAATGAGGCAGTTACAGATGAATCTACTCCACCTGATAATGCGCAAATCACATTATCATCTTTAACTTGTTCCTTTATTTTTGTTAAAGAATTTTTTATAAAATCTGATATTTTCCAGCTCGATTTACAAGAAGAAATTTTTTTAGCAAAATTTTCTAAAATTTTTTCTCCACTTAAAGTATGAATAACTTCAGGGTGAAATTGTAAGCCATATATTTTTTTGTTTTCATCAGCTATTGCTGCAAACTTAGCATTAGAAGTTGAAGCAAGTACTGAAAATGACTTTGGTATTTTACTTACTTTATCGCCATGACTCATCCACACCTGGTAATAGTTATTTTTTTTATATACCCCTTCAAAAATTTTTGATTTATTTTTAATTTTTATAAATGCTTTACCAAATTCTCTTTTTTTTGAACTTATAACTTTTCCACCTAAATGCTTACAAAGTATTTGTTGTCCATAGCAAATTCCAAGAATCGGAATGTTTAAAGAATAAATTGAATTATCAGGTTTTAATGGTTTTTTTAAAGTAGTAGAGGTCGGTCCACCTGATAATATTAATCCTTTTGGTGAAAAATTATCTATTTTTTTTTTTGATATATTGTAAGGATGAATTTCACAATATATATTTTTCTTTCTTATTCTTCTAGCTATTAATTGGGTAACTTGTGAACCAAAATCGAGTATTAAAATCTTATCCATTAATAGAAATTTAGTTAGTGCCCTCAGGTTTATAATTTGGACTTTCCTTTGTAATTGTTACATCGTGCACATGGCTTTCTTTAAGACCAGAGCTAGTAATTTTAATAAACTCGCAATTGGTTTTCATTTTTTTGATATTTTCATTACCTGTATATCCCATTGAAGAACGCAGTCCTCCGATTAATTGATTCAAAACTATGCTTACTGGACCTTTGTAAGGAACTTGTCCTTCAACCCCTTCGGGAATTAACTTCTGAATATCAGTGTTAATATCTTGAAAATATCTTTCTGCTGAACCTTTCAACATTGCAGAAATAGATCCCATACCTCTATATGATTTATATGATCTACCTTGATACAAATAAACTTCTCCTGGAGACTCGTCTGTTCCAGCTAAAAGAGAACCAATCATAATAGTATCAGATCCTGCTGCAATTGCTTTTGCTATATCTCCTGAATATTTAATTCCACCATCAGCTATAAGTGGGATGTTTGATTTTTTCAAGATCTCAGACACTTCTAGTATAGCAGTTAGCTGTGGTATTCCTACTCCCGCCACCATTCTTGTCGTACAAATTGATCCTGGGCCTATTCCAACTTTAATCGCATCAGCTCCAACATCAATTAATGCTTTAGCGCCTTCTTTTGTTGCAACGTTTCCAGCGATTACTTGTGTATAATTAGATTTTTTTTTTATTTTTTTTACAGTATCTATAACATTTTTAGAATGGCCATGAGCAGTATCTAAAATTAAAACATCTGTTTCTACATCTATTAATCCTTCGGCTCTTTCAATACCTTTATCTCCTGCGTCAATTGCTGCTGCTACACGAAGTCGTCCTTTTGCATCTTTGCAAGCGTTAGGATATTTTCGAGCTTTTTCAATATCTTTAACAGTAATTAATCCAACACATTTATAATCTTTATCAACAACAATTAATTTTTCAATCCTGTGTTTGTGTAATATTTGTTTTGCTTTTTCCATATCTACATTTTCTCTAACTGTTTGTAAATTATTTTTAGTCATAAGATCCTCAACTTTAATTTCAGAATTAGAGAAAAATCTAACGTCTCTGTTAGTAAGAATTCCGACTAATTTATTATTTTTTTCAACAACAGGGATGCCTGATATTTTATTTTTTTTCATTAAACCTAAAGCATCTTTTAATTTTTTATCTTTTGAAATAGTAACTGGGTTAACAACTATTCCTGATTCAAATTTCTTTACTTTTCTAACTTCATCCATTTGATCATCAATTTTCATATTTTTATGAATTGAACCAATACCTCCAGATTGTGCCATAGCTATAGCCATTTTAGATTCAGTTACTGTGTCCATAGCTGCTGAAATAATTGGAATTTCTAAATTCACAGATTTAGTCAATAATGTTTGAGTATTTACGTTTTTTGGCAAGGTTGATGATGATGCTGGCTTTAATAATACATCATCAAAAGTTAAAGAATCGTATATTTTTCTTCCCATATACAATAGTAATGATTACTGAATAAAGGTTCAAGGTTTTTTTTTATTTTAAAAATTTTGAGATGATATATATTTCTTTTGAATCAGATCTGCTTGATTTAGGTTTGTACAAATTCAATTGTAAGAATTGTTTTTTAATCAAATTACATATTCTTTCTGTTTCTTTTCCATCAAATATTTTAATAACTAAAAAACCTCCTTTGTTCAACAAATTTTTTGCTATTTCAAAAGATCTCTCGGATAGTTCTACAGTCTTTATATGATCGACAAATTTGTTTCCCGTTGCAGATGGTGCGGCGTCAGAGACTATAAGATCTATTCCATTAGAAAAATACTTTTTTAATAATAAAATAAAGTCGTCATCAAAAATATCTTTTTTTATACTTAAAACATTGTCAATTGGTTTAAAAATCTTTAAATCAACAGTAAGAATTTTGTTTCCTTTTTCACTAGAAAAAATTTTTTTTGATAATATTTGAGACCATCCTCCTGGAGAGCCTCCTATATCTAAAGCATTTTGGCCTTTTTTTAATATTCTAAACTTTTTATTTATTTCCAACAATTTAAAAGCTGATCGTGATCTGTAACCTAATTTCTTTGCTTCATTAAAAAAAACATCTTTTAATCTATCCTGATGCCATTTGCTTTTTATTTTTTTTTTAAATTTCATAATAAAAAAAAACCCCGTAAATAAATTACGAGGTTTTTTTTAAATAAAAAATAAAAAAAAAATTTTATTTTGCTATTACAACAGATTTTGTTTCGGTATAGGCATCTAATATTTCTGAACCCATTTCTCTGCCCGATCCAGATTGTTTATATACTCCAAATGGAAGAGCTGCATCAAAAATATTATAAGTGTTGACCCAAACAGTTCCTGCTCTGAAAGCATCAGCAGTATTAATTGCCTTTTTTATGTCACTTGTCCAAACAGCTGCTGCTAAGCCATAATGTGAATTGTTTGAACGTGTCATAACATCTTCTGCGTTATCAAAAGGTTCAGCTGCAACAACTGGACCAAAAATTTCTTCTTTGATTACTTTCATATTATCATTGGTGTTTGTTAAAACTGTTGGTTCAACAAAATAACCTTTGTCTCCAACAGTTCCACCACCAACAGCACATTTAGCACCATCATCTTGGCCAGATTTAATATATCCTTTAACTTTTTCAAATTGTTCTTGAGAAACCAAAGGACCCATATCAGGGCTTGTAAGCCCAGGACCAACTTTCATTTTTTTTGCAGCTTCAGAAATTCCTTTAACCACATCATCAAAAATTGGTTTTTCGATATATAATCTAGACCCAGCACAACAACATTGGCCATGGTTAAAAAAGATTGCGCTTGCACATCCGGCAATTGTTGCTTCAATATCATGGACATCCGCATAAACAACATTGGGTGATTTTCCACCTAACTCCAATGTTACTCTTTTTAAATTACCTGCCGCAGCTTGGACAATCATTTTTCCCACTTCGGTAGATCCTGTAAACGCTACTTTGTCTACGCCATCATGTGCAGCAAGTGAAGCTCCCGCTGTTTCACCAAAACCAGTTACAACATTTAAAACACCGTCTGGGACGCCAGCTTCTTGAATTATTTCTGCAAGTCTAAGAGCAGAAAGCGGTGTTTGTTCAGCTGGTTTTAAAACAACAGTATTACCCGATGCTAAAACCGGTGCTAGTTTCCATGCTGCCATAAGTAATGGAAAATTCCATGGAATAATTTGACCAACTACGCCAATCGGTTCTCTTTGCGTATATGTTAAATATTTTTGACCCGGTGTGTAAAAATGATCAGTGGATATAGGAAATGTATCTCCTTTAATTTTAGTTGTCCATCCAGCCATATATAGAAAAATATCTGCTGATAAAGGAACATCGGCTGCGCCTGCGACAGCTAAAGGTTTTCCATTATCCAATGACTCTAATTCTGCTAGTTCGTCAGCATATTTAAGAATTAAATCTCCAATTTTCCAGACAATCTTGCCTCTTTCAGAAGCACTCATGTCTTTCCAAGGGCCAGATTCAAAAGCTTTACGAGCAGATTTTACAGCTTCATCTATATCAGCTTTATCACCTTCCGCAACATTAGCAACTACATCTCCTGTTGCAGGGTTTTCAACTTCAAATGTTTTACCTGATTTTGCATCAACCCATTTACCATTAATAAATACTTGTTTCTTAACCGGTACCCATTTCTTCACCGGTGATTTAAGTTCTTTAATTTCAGCTAGTGCCATATTTCCTCCTAAATAATAAATCCCAACACAAAAAAACTAACTTTATTTTAGCTTTTTTCTCTGTATGATGCAATACAATGAATATTAAAGTTTTGTTAATAGCATTAATTATTTTTCTAGTTTCTTTAACTAGAATTTTTCCACATCCGCCAAATTTCACTCCTATTTTAGCACTAGCTATTTTTGGAGGAGCTTTTTTAAACAATAAAAGAACAGCATTATGCATTCCCATTATTGCAATGCTTTTAAGTGATTTGATTATAGGATTTCATTCTCAAATTTACGCTGTTTATCTAAGTATAATTGCTTTATCTCTTCTGGGAAATACGATAGAAAAGAAAAATATTCTTAATCTAGGCATTGCAGGTGTATCTGGTAGTTTGCTTTTTTTTATTGTAACTAATTTTTCAGTTTGGTTAACTGACGGTTTATATCCATTAAACGTTACCGGATTAATGCAATGTTATATTATGGCTATACCTTTTTTTCATAATACATTAATTAG
>CAZWXP010000050.1:0-31142 GCA_964637965.1 uncultured Alphaproteobacteria bacterium
TTTCTTTTCTAACATTTAATAAGCCTCCCTAAAAGAAAAAAAGTTAATAAAATTATGTTTATATAATATAAAAATTTTCTTAGAAGACGCAATACATTTAACCTTTATTATTATTTTTATTAATTACCTTAATTTTGATATCAGTGCTTATTTATTATTTTATTCATTATAATCAAATACTTAAAATAGAATTTGCATTTATTCTTGGTGTAAAAAAAAGAAAAAATAGTATGAATATGTGGTATTTTTACAACACATATTTTACTGAAAATTTATTGTTTGAATCAGAATTAAGGATAATTATTTTTTTTTCGATTTCGTCGCTGAACTTAGTAGTCTTTTCAATGATATAAAGTTTTTATTATCCTGATTCCTAGGCCTTTTTAAATTAATCGCATAATCCAATAAAATTGTTGAAGGAATATTTGATAAAAAAAGAATTCTATCAGCCAGTTCAATAGCTTCATCTAAATCATGAGTGACAAAAATAATAATTGGTTTGTTTCTTTTCCATAATTGTAATAGCAATTTTCTTAATGAATTTGAAATTTTTTTATCTAGTGAAATAAACGGTTCATCTAATAACAAGATATTTGGATTAGGCGCAAAAGCTCTAGCCATCGCAACTCTTCTTTGCATTCCTCCAGACAACCTATTTGGATACTGGTTTTTATATTTTTCCAAACCAACTTTTTTCAATAAATCATTTGCAATTTTATCTGCATTTCTTTGTTTCTTTATCGGATATTTAATATTTTCTATCGTGCTTAGCCATGGGAATAATCTTGGATTTTGAAACATATAGCTTATATTTGAGAATGAATATTTTCTGGAAATATCCTCTTTATTTACTTTTTGAAATGTTTTAGACCATGGCTGTATATGGCCATTATAATCTTTATCTAAGCCAGAAATTATATTTAATAATGTAGTTTTTCCGCAACCTGAAGGGCCAAATAAAGAAAGAAATTCGCCTTTTTTTATTGTAAATTCTAAATCTTTGAATATTAAAATTTTACATTCTTTTCTTTCATTTTTTAAAGAAAAAACTTTTTTATTTATTGTAATTTTAAATCCATTCATTTCTTACAGCCTCCACTCAGTTAATTTTTTTTCAGTTGGTTTTACCAAAAGCCACTCAATGGACATTATTATAAGAACAAATACCAAGGTATAAGCTAAAATTGAAGTTGTATCAAACATTGAAAAAAATTCATTTATCTTAAAACCAACGCCATTTGACCTTCCTAAGAGTTCAACAACTAAAACAATTTTCCAAATTAAAGCTAAACCAGACCTTGCAGCTGAAATAAAATAAGGGAATAATTGAGGCACTATTATATCTTTAATTATTTCAAATCTTGATTTGTTGTAAAGTTTTCCAACTTGAACTAATCTTTCGTCTATCGCTTTAGTTCCTTCCCTTAATATAACCGTCACCGTAGGTATTTTATTGATTGCAACTGCAAGTACAGCAGCGACTTCATTTAAACCAAACCAAATAAAACACAATATTATCGTTACTAACGCTGGTACATTTAAAGCCAATATCAGCCATCCATCTAAATAATCATCTAGTTTTTTTCTTCTTCCCATTAGAATCCCAATTGCAGAACCTATTACCATTGCAAGGAAAAATGCAATGAATACTCTGACTAATGTTATAGATACATGGTGGAATAAATCATTTAATGCATGATATTTAATGGATTCTCCAACATCATTAGGCGATGGTAGAATTATTTTATCACCTATTATTTTAGAGATAATTTCCCAAAGTAAAATTAGAAATACTATGGAGATGAATCTCCTAAATATTTCATTTTTTAATATAGTATTCAAATTATTAATTATAAAAAAAAAAATTAATAATTATTGGTCCAGAAGATTTTAGATGAAATTTCTTTTTTTTTACCAACTAAATCTCTTCCACCATATTTTGCTAAAATTTTAAATATTTTTTTTGTCTCTTCTATTTCTGCATTTCCGAATGCTAGAGGTATACCATTTCTATATGAGTCTCTTAAATGAATCAGCATTGTTCGATCCTTGGCTTGAGTTAGTGGAAATATTCTTTCCCACTCATCATCAGAAGATAACATAATTTTTTTTGCTTCTTTGGAAGCGCTAAAAAAATTAGTAATTAAATCTGTATTATTTTTTCTAAAATCCTCAGAAAAAACCCAACCAATTGCCGGTATTTGTGTTTTTATTCCAAGATTTTTTAGAATATCTTTTACAGATATAATTTCTCTGTAACCTTTGGATTTAAGCCTTGCATTATAATGCCAATAATTTAACACCGCATCAATTTCATTTCTTTCTACAAATTCATTTAGGAGAGGTGGTGCTGCGTACGTTGGTTTTAGAAAAATTTTGGGATCTTTATTTAAATTCTTATTTAAATACGCTCTAAATAATAACCAACTTTTATCAATTGAGCTTCCAGCAATACCAAGTTTTTTATTTTCCAGATCTTTTATATTAGTTATTTCTGAATCATGCTTGACCATAATTCCGCCAACAGTCATTGAATGAGGATAAAAAATATAATTTCTTCCCGCCCCACTTTGTCTAGAAACCCATATCCAATCAGTGACAATCATATCAACAGCCTTTCCTTGTAAAGCGATAGCTGCGGCATTTTTAGTAGAAAAAAATTTTCTTTTTATTTGTAAATTATTTTTTTTATCTAAATTATTGTGTTGAATAATATCTATTTCCCAATTCACACTCCCATATTTAAGCAAACCAACAGTTAAAACATTTTCCTTTGCAACAGTTAAATTACAAACAAAAGTAAATAAAATTAATAAAAGCAGATTTTTAATGATTTTCATTTTCTATACAAATAAAAAAAATATCTTACTAATATATTAAATCAAGTCTAAAAGCTCTATTATTCTAATTTATTTATTAATTAATAATTAATATTTAATATGACTTCGTAACATAAGTTTTAAGTTGAGCTATTTCTTTTTTTAACCTCTTTGTTCTGTCTTTCACTAAGTCACCTATGCTAACAACGCCAACAAGCTTGTTTTTGTCTAACACTGGTAAATGTCTAAAATGTTTAGTAACCATTAAAGTTAAAAGATCTTCGTTGTTATCTTCCAAATTGCAAGTAAATACATTTTTGGTCATTATTTCTTGGGCCTGAGTGTTTCTTACAGTTTTTTTTTTAGTAAACGCTTGAACAATGTCACGTTCAGATAAAATACCAATAACTTCTTCTTTTTCTACTATTACAATAGCTCCTATTTTTTCTTTCGTTAATATATGTGCAACATCAACTACTTTTGTCTCTTTTGAAGTTGTTATAGTTTTACTACCTTTTTTTTTTAAAATATCCCTTATTAACATTTTATTTATTTTTTTATATGATTCTTTTATAAATGATAAACTTTTTCAAGAATTTATTTATTTTTTTTTTTTAGATGGCAAAAAAAATTTTAAATGTAAAAGACCTAAGATGCCCAATACCTGTTTTAAAAGCTGAAAAAATGCTAAAAAAACTAAAAATAGGGGATATTTTAGAAGTTTTAACAACCGATCCACAAGCAATAAGGGATTTTAAAGCTTTTTGTGAGGTAAATAATTGCTTATTCCAAAGTTCAAATAAAAAAAAAGGTGTAATAAAAATTGCTATTTGTAAGAGTCTTTAATTATTTTATTTTCATTTATTGTTAAAGTTAATAATGCAGGCACAATTATCAGTATTAGCAATGCTGAAAAAAACAATCCACCAATAACAACGGAACCTAATCCCTTATATAATTCGGACCCAGCTCCTGGAAATAATACTAAAGGAAACATTCCAAATATGCTTGTTAGCGTAGACATAAATATAGGTCTTACTCGGGTTCGCGCTGATTCAAAAATAGCATCTTGTTTAGACATTTTTTTTTTAATTAATGCAACAGTTTGAAGTACTAACAAAATGGAATTATTAACTACTATTCCAATTAAAATTAAAAAACCAAGCAATGTTAACATGTCTAATGCTTGATAATTAAATAAGTTAAGAATTTTTAAACCAACAAACCCCCCAGCGGTTGCAAGAGGAACGGCTATTATTATTACTAAAGATAAGATAAAACTTTCTAAAAGAATAGCGAGACTTAAGAAAACTAAAATTAAAGCAATAGCAATTATTAATGACATCGAGTCAAATGTTTGTGATAGTTTATCAGCTGTTCCTGATAAATTTATTGAAATTCCTTTTTCAAAAGCTTCATCAGTTAGATTCTTGACTACAGCATTATCTAGTATTTTTATTGCTACTTCTAAAGGAATTTGAGAAGGAGGTCTAATTTGTAAACTTACGGTTCTCTTGAAATTTATGTGACGTATTGAAAGAGCACTTGATGTGATCTCATTTTTAGAAAGCGATGATAAAGGTATAGTAATTCCAGATTTTGCAACAATAGGAATATTTGCTATTTGTTGAGTAAAATTATTTTTTTGATCTTTTTTTCCTATTATTCTTAGATCCATATTTCTACCATCAGCAACAATCTCATCTATCCATAAACCATCATTAAAAGCATCTATGCTATTGGCAAACTCTTTTACTGTAATGCCATTTTCAGATAATTTTTCCATATCTGGAATAAATCTAAGTTCTGGCGTACCAAGCTCTAACCCTGGCTTAGGAGTAATTTGAGTACTCCCATTTTTTTGAGGAAAAACTTTAGTTGAAATAAAAAAAGCTTTTTTTGCTATATCTAAAATTTCATTTAAATCAGAACCACTAAAATTTATATCAATCTTTCTACTACCCCCAGCTGTTCTCCCAAAAATAGATGGCTGATTAATAAATCCCAAAGTTCCAGATTCTTGAAAAGCTAGCTTTTCCATCAATGGAATAATTTTTTTAACATTATTTGGATTTTTTGTAGAGGCGCCAATAAAGATTCTTGTAGAAGTTGATACAAAAAAAAAGTTACTTATTCTAGGATAATCAGTTGCGCTTGCTTCTCCTCCTTCTTCTAAAACAAAATAAGGCTTAATTTGATTCTCAATATCCTGTGCTATTTGACTAGTTGTTTCAAGATTGTATCCAGGAGGTGGAATTAATATTCCAAAAACTAAATTTTTATTTCCTTCTGGTAAATATTCAAGTTTAGGTTTTAGAAAAAAGATTCCAAAAATAGTAACAAGAAAAATTGTTGTAATTGTAATTGTTGCTCTTTTTTTAGAAGGTAGTACCCAAGCTAAATATTTATAGAATTTATATAAGAAATTTAAAGCAATCGAATTTAATATTTTAGGGTTGTTAAACTTCCAAACTTTTTTTGTATTATCAGTTTGTAAAAGTTTTAATTTATTAGAAATAACCGGGATTAATGTTATAGCTAAAATTAATGATAACGTTATAGCAACACAGATAGCAACAGATATGTCCCTAAATAATTGTCCAGCTTCAACTTGTACCAATAATAAAGGAATGAAAACTAATACAGTAGTTAATGCAGATAAGAAAACTGCTTGCCATACTTCTTTTGTACCAATGAGAGATGCTTCATAATCATTTTTACCCATTTCTTTATGCCTAAAAATATTTTCTAGAACAACAATTGCAGCATCAATAACCATACCAACTGCAAAAGCTAGGCCAGCTAAACTTATTACATTTAATGATTTTCCTAAAACAGCCATTGCAACAAAAGTTCCGATTATTGTTAAAGGTATAGTGGTTGCAATTACCAAAGTAGCTCTAGCTGAGTTTAAAAATACAAGTAAAACTAGAGCAGCTAACAGACCTCCAACAATAATATTTTGTTGAACCAAATCTATTGAAGAATTAATGTAAATAGTTTCGTCATATACTTGTTTAAGCTCAAGACCTTCTTTATTTAAAATAGGATTTAATCTTTTTATTGTATTTTTTACTTCTTGCATTGTTTCTAAGACATTTACCCCAATATCTCTTACTAAATTTATAGCAATTACTTCTTTTCCTAATGATCGAATGTATGCAACAGGTTCTTTGATTCCATATTTAACCTCTGCCACATCTTCTAAAAAAATTTTTGATGAAAATTGTGATTGTTGATCTTTATTTACTTTAAGTACTACTCTTTTGATTTTTTCAGGACTATCTAATTGTCCTTCAGCTCTAATTAAATATTTTCTTTTTCCCTCATCAACGTCTCCTGCAGTTAAAGAAATATTCGATGTTAGTAAACTATTTGCAATATCTGAAATTGTTAGTTTATATAGCGAGAGTCTTTGAGGATCTACAATAACTTGCATTTCGGTTTTACTACCTCCAAAAATATTAGATCTTGAAATTCCAGGAATTTTTTCGAATTCTGTTTTAATTAAGTTGTCAGCTAAATCACCAAATTCTGACATAGATTTATTAATTTTTTTAATGGGCCTTAACATTATCCATGCAATTGGAGAGTCTTCACTACCAGAAGTTTCAATAGTTGGCTTCATAATTTCTTCGGGCATACCTCTTACTCTATCAAGTGCATTTGATGCCATTAATAAAGATGTTTGAAAATTTTTTTTCGAATTAAATTCTAATTTTATTTCCGATTTTTTATCGAAAGCATTACTCCTTATTCTTTCTACGCCTTTTACAGATTTTAAAACATCTTCTTGTTTAATAACAATTTCTCTTTCTACCTCGCTAGGAGAACCTCCTTGCCAATTTGTTGTTATTTCAATAACAGGTTTTCTTACATCAGGTGTTAATTGAATTGGGATTTTGAATAAAGCTAAAAGCCCAGAGAAAAGAATTAATATTATTACTGAATAAATTATTATCGGTCTTTTTAGACAATTTTTAATTATATCCAATTTATTTAGCTTCCTATATTTGCAATTTTAGATTAGTTCTTAATCTTTCGTTTCCTCTAGTAACAACTTTTTCATCCACATTTAATCCTTCAATTATTTCAATTGAATCTTGATAAGGTGTTCCAATTTTAACTGTTTTTAATTTTGCAATATTATCTTCTATAACATATACAATTGTGCTTCCATTCTTAATTAATAATGCATCTTTAACTATTGTTTTTATTGGTTTTTTTGATTTAAGAAATATTTTTAGGTTCATATTTTGATTAATTAGTAGGTTAGATTTTTTTTGGTCAAAAAGAGGTTTAAATCTTACAATAACAGTTCTTGTGTTTGGATTTTCTTTTGGAACAATTGATCGAAAGGATGTCTTTAAAATTTTTCCATCAGGTAAAATAATTTCTGCTTCTTTTTTTTTATTTAATAACGGGATTTTATCAGAAGGAATATTTGCTTCTATTTCAAATATTTCATTATTAACTATCTCAAAAACAGGCGTACCAGTATTAACATAATTTCCTTTTGTAACTAATCTTTTTGAGATAACGCCAGAATACGGAGCTTTTAAAATTGCATCATCATAAATTATTTTAGCTTTATTATATTGAGATGTAATTTTAATTAAATTTCCTTCTGCTGCTTTTACAATATTTATTTGATCTTCATATTCTGCTCTTTTAAAAGAAGGAGAATCCATTAAAGATTTAAGTCTATCAAGTTTTTTTTCTTCTAACTCTAATTTTGCTAAACTTTCTGATAATTCTCCTTCTTTATCATTTTTGTCTGCCTCTAATTCATCATTCTCAATTTTAAGGAGCACATTTCCTTTTTTAACAAAATCACCAACTTCTACACCTACCCATTCTATCGGACCCGGACTTTTGACTGATATAGTATCACTTTTAAAAGGAGCAATTCTTGAAGTCACTATATAAGTTTCACTTATATATTCCTTTTTTACAGTTTTAATTGAAACTTTAGGAAGCTTTTCAGTATTTGCGTCTAATACTTCAATGTTATAATTTATAAATATAAATATAAATATAAAGATGGATAAAATAATTTTTTTCATAATTAATTTAACAATAAATATTTTAGTAAAAGTATTTTCAAGATAAATTTATTTATTATGCCTACAGCCATTGTAACACATAAAGATTGTATTCTACATGATACAGGAATAAATCATCCTGAAAGTAAAGAAAGATTAATTGCTGTAAATAAAACTCTTAAAGAATTTAAATCAAAAAAAATAAAATGGTTTGAAGGTAATAAAGTCGATCAAAAGTACTTTTTAGCCGTACATTCTGAAACCTACTTTAATGAAATTAAAAAAAAGTCTCCTAGAGAGAATCTTGTTAGAATTGATTCTGACACAGTTCTTAGCAAGTATAGTCTTGATGCTGCTTTTAAAGCAACAGGTTCCGTTTGCAAAGCTGTCGACATTATTTTTGGGGAAAATTTTAAAAATGCATTTTGTCCTATCAGACCTCCAGGCCATCATGCAGAACCACAAAAAGCTATGGGTTTTTGTTTTTTTAATAATATTGCTATAGCCGCTTATTATGCAAAAAAAAAATACAAGATTAAGAAATGCGCAGTAATAGATTTCGATGTACATCATGGAAATGGTACTCAAAAAATGTTTTGGAGAGATCCTAATATGTTTTACGCATCAACCCATCAAGAAGGAATTTTCCCTGGAACTGGCTTTAAAGAAGATAAAGGAATAAGAAACAATATAGTCAATGTTCCTTTACCAGCTGGAACAGATAGTTTGTTATTTAGAAAATCATATGAAGATATAATAATTCCAAGGCTAGAAAAATTTTCACCAGACATCATTTTTATTTCTGCAGGTTTTGATGGACATAAGGACGATCCTTTAGCAGATTTCAAGTTAACAAAAAATGATTTTTTTTGGTTAACTAAAAAACTAAATGATTTTGCAACTAAGAATTGTAAAGGTAAATTGATTTCATGTTTGGAAGGAGGTTATAATATTAAAGCATTATCAGAAAGTTCTTTGGAACATGTAAAAGGATTAATTTTATGAATAAAAAAAAAAATAATCAAAATGATATTAATAACCTTTCATTTGAAGAGGCTTTGGAAAAATTAGAAAATATTACCGAAACTTTTGAAAATAGTGAATCAACATTAGATAATGCGGTTAATTTATATAATAAAGGGGTTTTATTAAAAAAACATTGTGAAAAAAAATTAAAAGAAGCAAAAAAGAAGATAGATGAAGCAAAAGTTAACACTGAATCATCTACAGAAAAAAATGAATAGTTTAGAACTAAAATTAAAAAATGCTCAAAAAGAAGTTGATAAAACAATTAAGTCACTTCTACCAAGTGGAAAAGGTGTAGAAAAAAAACTTTTTGAAGCGATAAATTATTCAATTCTATCTAGTGGAAAAAGGCTAAGGCCATTTTTGACAATCCAATCATCAAAATTATTTGATGTTGATGAGAAAAATGCTTTGCGAGTAGCATCTTCAATAGAAATGATTCATGCATATTCATTAATTCATGATGATTTACCTTCAATGGATAATGATATTTTAAGAAGAGGTTTACCTACAACTCATAAAAAATATAACGAAGCGACAGCAATTTTAGCTGGAGATTCTTTAATTACATTATCTTTTGAAGTTTTGTCTCACACTTTAACACATAATGACCCAACAATAAGGTGCGAGCTAATTCATGAATTGGCAAAAGCTGCTGGGGCATGCGGAATGGTTGCAGGACAAATGATGGATCTTGAAGCTGAGAACAAAAAATTAAGTATCGGCGTTATTACAAGAATCCAAAGATTGAAAACAGGAGCATTAATTGCCTTCTCATGTAATGCTGGACCAATATTAGGAAGAGCAGAAAAAAAGCAAAAATTTGCATTACAAGGATATGCACATGATATAGGATTAGCATATCAAATTAGAGATGATTTATTAGATGTCACAAGCACAGCAAAAAAATTGGGAAAAAAGGTTAATAAAGATAAAAAGGCAGGAAAAAAAAATTTTGTTTCAATCCTCGGTATAGATAGATCAAAGAAACAATTGGAATTTCTTTCTAATCAAGCAATTAAACATTTGGAAGTTTTTGATGATAAAGCAGATTTACTTAGAGAAGTTGCAACATTTATTGTAGAAAGAAATAATTAAATATAATATAATAAGTAGCCTATGGAAGATAGCAACACTCCTTTATTAGATAAAATAAATTCTCCAAAAGATTTACGAAAATTGCCAAAAAATAGTTTGGAAAATTTAGCTGTTGAATTAAGAAGAGAAACAATTAATGCTGTTTCAGTTACAGGAGGTCACCTCGGTGCAAGTTTAGGAGTAATAGAATTAACAATTGCAATTCATTATATTTTTAATACACCAAATGATAGATTGATCTGGGATGTAGGACATCAAGCTTATCCGCATAAAATTTTAACTGGAAGAAGAGATAGAATAACAACTCTTAGACAAAAAAATGGTTTATATGGATTTACAAAAAGGACAGAAAGCGAGTATGATCCTTTTGGAGCTGCTCACGCATCTACAGCAATGTCTTCTGGATTAGGAATGGCTATAGCTAGAGATTTAATGAAAAAAAAAAATAATGTTATTTGTGTTGTAGGCGATGGAGCAATGAGTGGAGGAATGGCTTATGAAGCAATGAATAATGCAGGTTCTGAAAAATCAAGATTAGTAGTTATTCTTAATGATAATGATATGTCAATCGCACCACCTGTTGGCGCGTTAAGTAATTATCTTTCGAGACTGATTTCATCTGGAACTTATCAAACATTTAAACATCTTGGAGGAAAGATTGTTTCAAAAACATTTCCAGATAGAATTGGTAAAGCTGCAAAAAAAGCTGAAGAATTCGCTAGAGGAATAGTCACAGGAGGAACGCTTTTTGAAGAATTAGGTTTTTTTTATGTCGGACCAATTGATGGGCATAATCTAAAAAGTTTAATTCCTGTGTTAGAAAATGCAAAAAAATATAAGGATGGGCCAATATTAATCCATTGTGTTACAAAAAAAGGTAAAGGATACCAACCTGCAGAAAAATCAGATGATAAATATCATGGTGTAAATAAGTTCAATGTAGCAACAGGGGTCCAACAAAAATCAGAATCTAAAGCACCTTCTTATACAAAAGTATATGCAAATAGTTTAATTAGCGAAGCAAAGAAAGATAAAAAAATTGTTGCAATTACCGCTGCTATGCCTGGTGTTACAGGTATAGATTTATTTCAAAAAAAATTTCCTAGTAGAAGTTTTGATGTAGGAATAGCAGAGCAACACGCAGTTACATTTGCAGCTGGACTAGCATCTGAAGGTTTTAAACCATTTGCAACTATATATTCTACTTTTTTACAAAGAGCTTATGATCAAGTTATACATGATGTAGCAATTCAGAAATTACCTGTTCGTTTTGCTATGGATAGAGCGGGACAAGTTGGTGCAGATGGAGCAACCAACGCAGGTTCTTTCGATATATCTTATTTGGGGTGTTTACCAGGTTTTGTTTTAATGGCCCCATCTGATGAATCAGAATTAGTGCATATGGTAGCTACTGCTGCTCAAATAAATGATCGTCCAGCAGCTTTTAGATATCCAAGAGGTGATGGAATTGGAGTTCAGATTCCAACTGAAGGTTCACCATTAGAAATAGGTAAAGGAAGAATTGTTAAAGAAGGAAATAAAATTGCAATTTTGTCTTATGGAGCAAGACTTTATGAATGTATAAAAGCAGCTGATATATTAAGTGCAAAAGGATTATCAACAACTGTTGCTGATGCAAGATTTTGCAAACCTCTTGATACAAAATTAATAAAACAACTTGCCATGGAACACCAAACCCTGATCACTGTTGAAGAAGGTTCAATAGGGGGTTTTGCTTCACATGTAACTAAGTTTTTAAGTAATGAAACTTTGTTAGATGGTGGCTTAAAATTTAGATCTTTGTTTTTTCCAGATGTATTTTTACCTCATGGTAAACCTGAAGAACAATATGAAGAGGCTAATTTATTATCAAAAGATATTGCTTATTGCGCATTACAGACTCTCGGCAGTAATTATTCAAAAAAAGAAATTGATTTAGTCTAATTATATTAAGATTGGGAAACTTTATTCCTTAAGAAATGGTCAGCTAATACACAAGCAAGCATTGCCTCTCCAATTGGCACTGCTCTAATTCCTACACAAGGATCATGTCTACCACCAACTGAAACAGAAGTTTTTTTTAATTTATTTGTTAACGTTTTCTTTGATTTTAAAATAGAACTAGTAGGTTTTACAACAAATCTAGCAATAATATTTTGCCCTGATGATATACCACCTAAAATTCCACCAGCGTGATTAGATTTAAATTTAACTTTTCCTTTTTTTAAAGTCATTTCATCGGAACTTTCTTCACCAGGAATAAATGCAGAAGCAAAACCACTACCAATTTCTACACCTTTGACAGCATTAATACTCATCAAAGCTTTTGCAATATCTGCATCTAGTTTATCATAAACAGGCTCGCCAAGTCCTACAGGAACTCCAGTAGCTTCTATTTCAATTACTGCTCCAACAGAAGAACCATTTTTTCTAATTTGAGTAAGATAGTTTTCCCAAATTTTTACCATATTTTTGTCTGGACACCAAAAAGGATTTTTTTTTGTAAAATTCCAATCCCAATTATCTCTATTTATATGTAAAGAACCCATTTGAATTAAAGCACCTCGAATTAAAAAATTTTTACCAAGTTGAGATGATAATATTTTTCTTGCTATAACACCCGCTGCAACCCTCATTGCTGTTTCTCTAGCTGATGATCTTCCACCACCACGATGATCTCTTATTCCATATTTTTTTTCATAAGTATAGTCGGCATGACCGGGTCTAAATTTATTTTTTAATTTTTCATAATCTTTTGATTTTTGATCTTCATTATAAATAATAAATGATATCGGGGCTCCCGTAGTATAATTATTAAAAACACCAGATAAAATTTTAACTTTATCTTTTTCTTTTCTTTGTGTGACAAATTTATTATTTCCTGGTCTTCTTTGATTTAAAAAAAACTGAATTTCTTTTTCACTTATAGTAATTTTTGAAGGGACTCCGTCAATTGTACAACCAATAGCAGGTCCATGACTTTCCCCCCAAGTAGTAAATTTAAATATTTTACCAAAACTATTTCCAGGCATTTTTATTTTTCTTCAAAAATATCAGGCGAATCTAAATCTTTCATTCCAATTATATTATAACCAGAGTCAACATGATGTATTTCTCCTGTTACACCTGAAGAAAGATCGCTCAAAAGATAAAGAGCAGAACCAGATATATCTTCTGATGTAATATTTCTTTTTAATGGGGAATTATTTTCATTCCATTTTAAAATATATTTAAAATCACCAATTGCTGAAGCAGCAAGAGTTTTGATTGGTCCAGGAGATAAAGCATTTACTCTAATTTTTTTTTTGCCTAAGTCTTTTGCAATATATTTTATACTTGCTTCTAATGCTGATTTTGCAATACCCATTACATTATAGTGTGGCATAAATTTTTCTGATCCAAAATATGATAAAGTTAGTAAAGACCCACCATTATTCATCATTTTACTTGCTTCTCTCGCTATAGCTGTAAATGAGTAGCAGGAAATATCTATTGTTTTTTTAAAATTATCTTTTGTAGTGTTTAAATATTTTCCTTTTAATTCTTCTCTATTAGAAAAAGCAATTGCATGTACTACAAAATCAATACTTTTCCATTTTTTTTTTATTTCATTGAAAACTTTTGTAATATCAGTCTCATTTTCTACATTACATTCCAAAATTATAGATGAACCGATTTCTTTTGCTAATGGACCAACTCTTTTTTTTAAAGCATCTCCCTGATAAGTTAACGCAACTTCTGCACCTGAATCAGATAAATTTTTTGCTATAGCCCAAGCAATGGATCTGTCATTAGCAACACCCATAACCAAACCTTTTTTATTTTTCATCAAAGATGTGCTCATCATTTTTTTACTATATGTAATAAATAATAATTTTATTATTTTTTTTTATATTTTTTTTATGCAGCTCTTCTTAATTTTAATTTTTTCCAGGTAAATTTAAGTGCATTTATTAATTCATCTATCATTTGATCAGTATGTAATGGAGAAGGGGTAATTCTCAATCTTTCTTCACCTCTAGGAACAGTCGGATAATTTATAGGTTGCAAATATACACTATGCTTTTCTAATAATTCATCAGCAGCTTTTTTACATAATTTACTATCACCAATAATTATTGGGATTATATGACTTTTAGTTTTTAAAAAAGGTATATTTGCAGCAAGCAACTTTTCTTTAATCAACAAACATTTCTCTTTTAATTTATCTCTTAATTGTTGATTATCTTTTACATACCTTATGCTTGCAATAGCACCAGATGCAATTGCTGGTGGAATTGATGTTGTAAATATAAAACCTGGTGAATAACTTCTTATAAAATCAATTATTGTTTTAGTTGAAGATATATATCCACCCATTAAGCCAAAGGCTTTTGCTAATGTTCCATTAATAATGTCTATTTCATGCATTATTTTTTGATCTTGAGCAACGCCTCCACCATGAGAACCATATAAGCCTACTCCATGAACTTCATCAAGATACGTTAAAGCATTATACTTTTTTGCAATCTTTACAAAAGATTCAATAGGGGTAAAGTCTCCGTCCATTGAATAAACTGATTCAAATGCAATTATTTTTGGTCTATTAATATCAACTTTTTTTAAAAGAGTTTCTAAATGTTTTGTATTATTATGTTTAAAAATAAATTTTTCAGCTTTGCTATTTCTAATACCATTTATTATTGAAGCATGATTTTTTTCATCAGAAAAAAATGCACATTTTTCTAATTTTGATCCTAAAATACTTAAAGATGAATCGTTTGCAACATATCCTGAAGTGAAAATTAAAGAAGCTTCCTTTTCATGAATTTCTGAAATTTCATTTTCTAAAGCTATGTGATAATAATTTGTTCCTGAGATATTTCTTGTACCACCTGATCCAGCGCCAATCTCTTTCATTGATCTTTCAATTGCCTCTAAAACAAATGGGTGTTGTCCCATGCCTAAATAATCATTGCTACACCAAACAACTATATTCTCTTTTTTAAGTAAATCATTGTATTTAGCAGTAGGAAATGAACCAGCAATTCTTCCTATATCTCTGAAAATTCTGTATTCTCCAGATTTTTTTAAAATATTTATAGAGTTAGAAAAAAATTTTTTATAATCCATTATAATTAAAAAAATATATAATTATTATAGTCAATTATAATGTAACATAACTTTAACACACAACAATGGTTTTAATTATAGGTGGCGGGATTATAGGTTTATCAATTGCTTGGCGTTTGATAGATATTGGAAAAAAAGTTGTAATTGTCGATAAAAGAAATTTTGGCAAAGAAGCTAGCTGGGCTGCCGCGGGGATGTTATCTGGCAGATTAGATTTAAAACCATCTGAGAAAAAATTATTACCAATATTTGAAAAAAGTCATTGTGCATGGCCAAAGTTCGCTCAAGAACTTGAAAATGAATCTGGAAAAAGCATTGGTTATAGGAAAGAAGGCACATTAATGATTGCATGTGATATTAACGAAGAGCAAAAATTAAGAAATAATTATAATTTTCTTAAAAATAACAAAGTAAATGTTACTTGGTTATCTGGAAACAAAATTAGGGAAAAAGAACCATATGTGTCTAATAAAGTTTTATCAGGTTATTTTTCGTCAGAAGATCATCACGTTAATAATCGTTATATTTTAGATGCTTTAATAACAATATTAAAAAAAAATAAAAATAATTGTATTTTTAAAGAAAACACTGAGGTTGAAAAAATTATAACTGAAAAAGATAAAGTGATTGGAGTTAAAACTAAAAACGAAATGATAAAAACTGAAGAAATAGTGATTTGTTCTGGTGCGTGGACTAATAAAATTAAAAACATAGAATTAAAAGAAGCACCAATAAGACCTGTAAAAGGTCAGATGGTCTGTCTTAAAATGCCAAAAGAAAACTCGCTCTTAAAACATATTCTATGGAGAGAGAATGTTTATTTAGTTCCTAGAGATAATTCGGATTTAATTATTGGTGCAACTGAAGAAGAAATGGGTTTCGATAAAAATTTAACTGCCGGTGGTATTTTTAATTTGTTAAAAATAGCAAGAGAAGTTTTGCCAGCAATAGAAGATCTTTCAATTGTTGAATCTTGGTCTGGTTTAAGACCCACGACTAGAGATGACGCACCAATTATAGGTCCTTCAAAAAAATTAAAGGGATTAATATATGCAACAGGACATCATAGAAACGGTATACTTTTAGCCCCATTAACTTCACACGTTATAAAAAATTATTATTTAAACGGTAAGATTGAAAGTTATTTTAATAATTTTAAACCTGGTAGATTTTTAATTTAGAAAAATGAAAAAAAAGTTAATAATTAACGGAGAAAAAATCTTTGTTCTTGCAGAAACTTTGTCAAAAGTTTTAAATGAGATAAATATAATTAAAAAAAAAAATATAGCAGTTGCGGTAAATGAAGAAGTTATTGAAAAAACTAATTGGGAAAGTTATAAAATTAAATCTGGAGACATAATTGAAATTGTTCAACCTCTAAAAGGAGGATAACGAAAATTATGAAAAATTTTCTTTCTATAGGAAATAAAAAATTCAAATCAAGATTATTTATGGGAACCTCCAAGTACCCAAATTATCAAATAATGCTTGAATCTCTTAGTGCTGCAAAAACAGAAGTTGTTACAGTGGCAATCAGAAGAATAAGTTTAAAAAAATATAATGAAAACATAATAGATATTTTAAAAAAAAAGTATTTTATACTTCCTAATACCGCCGGATGTTTCACTATAAAAGAGGCTATTTTAACAGCTGAATTAGCAAGAGAAGCGTTAGATACAAATTTTGTAAAGTTAGAAGTAATAGGAAATGATGAAGATTTATTACCAGATGTAGAAAATCTTATTCCTGCAGCAAAAGAATTAGTAAAAAAAAAATTTAATGTTTTACAATATTGCAACGACGATCCATTAGTTTGTAAAAAACTAGAAGACGTTGGATGTTCGGCTGTTATGCCTCTAGCCGCACCTATTGGATCTGGAATGGGTATACAAAATCAAAATAATATAAAATTAATTGTTGAACAATCTAACATTCCCGTGATTATAGATGCTGGCGTTGGCACAGCTTCAGATGTTGCGATTGCTATGGAATTAGGATGTGATGGAGTATTATTAAATACAGCAGTTGCAGAAGCACAAAACCCAAAGTTAATGGCTAAAGCAATGGCAGATGCTATAGTAGCTGGAAGAAATGCTTTTTTATCTGGTAGAATACCAAAGAGATTTTTTGCAAAAAATTCAACAACCAATAAAGGAAGAATTCATTTAATAAAAAAGAATTAATTTTTTTGAAATAAAAATTTTTCAATTTCTAAAATTTCATTTCTCTTCAAACTTCTATTCTTTTTAAGTCTTTTGATAACAAACTTCCAATTAGTTAAAAAATGAAGTTTAAGATTATTTTTTTTAAAAATTGTGTTTGGATAAATATCGTAATTAAAAATAACAAAAATATTTTTTATTTTTCCGCCAGCTTTTTTTATTGCATTGCAAAAATTAATTTTACTTTTTCCATCTGTAGATAAATCTTCAATCAATAAAACTCTAGATTTTTTTTTAATTTCACCTTCTATTTGAGATAATTTACCAAACCCTTTTGGCTTTTTTCTAATATAAATCATTGGTTTATTTAGTTTTTCTGATATCCAAGATGCATAAGGAATACCAGCAGTTTCCCCGCCAGCGATATAATCAATATTCTTTAAATTTATTTCTTTTTTTAATAATTTAGATGCCATATTTATGATTAATCTTCTTTCTTTTATGTGACTTATAATTTTTCTACAATCAACATATACTGGACTCAATTTTCCAGATGTAAGTTTAAAAGGATTTTTTGGTTGAAAATTTATTGCTTTAATATCTAGCAGAATTTTTGCTGTTTTATTTTTAAAATTATCTAAATTCATATAATATATATAGTTAATTTATTTTTTAATATGGCAGAAAATAAGAAATATAAAAGTGATATTGAAATTGCAAGAGAAGCAAAGCTTCAGAATATATTAGATATTGCTAAAAAAAAATTAAATATTGAAGAAAAGTTTCTAGAACCATATGGACATTACAAAACTAAACTTAGTTTTGATTATATAAATTCTTTAGATAAAAATAAAAATGGAAAATTAATTTTAGTAACTGCAATTACGCCTACGCCAGCAGGAGAAGGTAAAACCACAACCACTTTAGGTTTAGGTGATGCGTTACAAAAAATTGGAAAAAATTCCTCTGTTTGTATTAGAGAACCTAGTTTAGGTCCTTGTTTTGGTATGAAAGGAGGTGCTGCAGGTGGTGGAAAAGCCCAAGCTATTCCAATGGAAGATTTAAATTTACATTTTACAGGAGATTTTCACGCAATTAGCACTGCTCACAATTTATTATCAGCAGCAATTGATAATCATATTAATTGGAGAAAAGAACCATTAATTGACGCTAGAAGGGTTAATTGGAAAAGAACAATGGACATGAATGACAGAGCTCTAAGGCAAATTGTTTGTAGCTTAGGAGGGCCTGGAAATGGCTTTCCAAGAGAAGATGGGTTTAATATTACACCGGCTTCTGAAATTATGGCAATTTTTACTTTAGCTGATGATTTAAAAGATTTAGAAAGAAGACTGGGTAATATATTGGTTGGCTATACTAGCGATAAAGAGCCAGTTCTTGCAAAGGATTTAAATGTTGTTGGTTCTATGTTAGTTTTATTAAAAGATGCTATAAAGCCTAACATAATTCAAAGCCTTGAGAACAATCCAGTTTTTGTTCATGGAGGACCTTTTGGTAATATAGCACATGGATGCAACACAATTATTGCTACAAAAACTGCGTTAAAAATATCCGATTACGTTGTTACTGAAGCTGGGTTTGGAGCAGATTTAGGAGCTGAAAAATTTTTGGATATTAAATGTAGAAAAGCAAATTTAGCACATGATGATACCGTTTTAGTTGAAACTATTAGAGCATTAAAAATGCATGGTGGAGTAAATAAAGAAAATCTTAATAAAGAAAACGTTGAAGCAGTAAAAAAAGGATCTGAAAATTTACTAAAACATATTGAAAATTTAAAAAAATATGGAGTTCCTGTTGTTGTTGGAATTAATGCATTTGTATCTGATACAGAAGATGAGATGGATGTTGTAAGAAAAGTTTGCGAAAAAGTAGGAATTAAAGCTGTTACAAGCAAACATTGGGAATTTGGAGGAGAAGGTGCAGTAGATTTAGCAAATGAAGTTGTGGAAACATTAGATAAAACTAAATCAAATTTTAAAACTTTATATGAAGACAATCTTTCACTGGAGGAAAAGATTAAAAAAGTTGCTAATGAAATTTATGGAGCAAAAGAATTAGAAATTAGCACAACTGCAAAAAAACAGATTCAAGATTTTAAAGGAACAAAATATGAAAAATTTCCGGTTTGTATTGCAAAAACCCAATATAGTTTTACTGCTGATCCAGATAATGGAGGTTTGCCACAAGAACATAATTTGCCAGTAAAGGAAATAAGAGTTTCTGCAGGCGCAGAGTTTGTTGTTGTTATTTGTGGCGATATTATGCTAATGCCTGGTCTTCCAAGAGTCCCAGCAGCTGAATCAATTTATATTGACGAAAAGGGTTTGATACAAGGTTTATTTTAGATGTCACATAATAAAAACAACATCAATTTTGACGAAAATAACATGAAGTATGAGAATGTATTTTCTGTACCCATTGTTCAATATCAAACAAATAATACTGAAGAAATGAATAAAGAATTAAAAGAAATTATTTTAAAAAAAGAAAAAGAAAATAAAACTACAAATAAAAGCAATCAAGGTGGCTGGCAATCAGAAGGAGATTTTTTTCGATGGGAAGGTGAAAGTATTGAAAAAATATATAATTTATTTTTTAAATTAATAGAATCTTCAACCAAAAAACTAGAATTTGTACAAACTGTACCTATGGACTTCCATATTTATGGCTGGGCAAATGTTAATAGAAAAGGTCATTCGAATATTGCCCATATACATCCCATGTCTACCTGGTCAGGAACTTACTATGTTGATGCAGGAGATAAGCTTGATGAAGACAAATGTGGTTTATTTGAAGCTTTTAATCCAAATTTGTCCCATTTAATGGCTTTTTTTCCAGGGTTACTACCTGGAGAACATTTTATTAAACCAAAAACAGGTTTAATGAATCTCTTCCCAAGTTATTTAAGACATGGTGTTAGAACATATTATGGAGATAATCCAAGAATCTGTATAGCCATTAATGCAAGCATGAAGATAAAAACACCTTAAAAATTGTGTCAATTTTTATATAAATGAATTAAATTTTTAACTGTATTTTCTAGCAAAAAATTTTTCTTTACAAAACTTCTTCCTTGTTTTCCCATAGATAATCTAATTTTTTTATTTTGTACCATCTTTTTCATTGCTAAAAATAATTCATCTGAATTTTTTGGATTTACAAGTATGCCATTTTTTTCGTTTATAACTATTTCTCTACAACCTGCTACGTCTGTTGTTATAATTGGCTTGCTACAAGCCGCTGCTTCTAATAAACCTTTTGGTAAGCCTTCTCTATAAGATGGAAGTATTGAGATATGAATTTTTTTATATAAATCATTTATGTTGTCAACATAACCTAAGTATTTTACATATTGAAGAGCTTCCCAAGATTTAATTTCTTGATGTGAAACAGAGGAGGGATTTTGGCTATCAACATTTCCTGCAATATGTAATTCAAATTTCTTTGTAATTTTTCGAAGCTTTTTTGAAGCATTAATTAATTCTAATACACCCTTGTCTTTTAGAATTCTTGATGCAAATAAAAAAATTATTTTTCCTTTAGGTTCTTTTGAGGCATGATATTTTTTTATATCTATACCTGAAGTTGTATTTAAATGTAAATTTTTTTTTCTAATCCATATTTTTTTTTTAAAAAAAGTATAGTCATCTTGATTTTGAACTAAAACGTGAGATTTTTTAAAGAATAAAGTAAATCGTAATAAATTAGTTATAAAAAATTTAATAAAAAAATTACTAGAAATAAAACTGCTACCCAATCCTATAATTGAATTAAAAGTTTTTTTTACTCCCGCAAGTTTAGCAGCAACATTCCCATGAACAATCTGCCTTAATCCAAAATTATGCACAATGTCTGGATTTATTTTTTTATAAATTTTACTTAATTTGTAAATTGTTTTAACAGATTTTCTTATATTCAGGCTCCCACGTTCAAATTTTATAGGAATGACATCAATTTTTTTTTTTTCAATGAGTTTCTTATGATGAGTTATATTTGTTACTAATATAACTTTATATCCTTTTTTTTGAATTTTTTTTGCTAATTCTAAACGATGATTTAAAAAAACCCAATCTTCCGATACAAAATAAATAACTTTCTTCATTTTAAGAATGCTATTTATTTGATGATAAAAGATTAAAAAATCAAACTATTTTATTATTTATCTTCTTCTGTCAGAGGAATATCTGGTAGATTAGATAATTCGGGTATTGAAATATCTTCAGCAAACTCAATTGGTTCAATTTCAAATCCTTTTAATTCTTTATTCATATTAGACTTGCTTGCGCCAATAAAATTATCTATTTCTAACCATCTTGTTCCAGGAAATACAACATCATTACTTTCTTTTGAAATTACAAGATTCCCTATAGAAAGAAGAAAAAAGAACAAAATACCATAAATAGGGTATATTAATTTATTTTTCATAATAAGTAGAACGGAATTGTTAGGAATTTATTGCAATTTTTTTTAATCTATTTTACAAATTACAGGAAAAACTTCTTTATTGTTTTCGTCAAACATTTTTTGTTTATCGGCTTCGCAGTTATCATATTTAGAAAGAAATTGGTCTCTTTCTGTTTTAGAATAATAAATTTTTGAAGTATGATAATTTTTATTTGGTAAATAATTCTTTTGTGATAGATAAGTTTTATTTGGCATAGTAATTACCCATCCTATTGCAACAAAAACAAGAATACCAGCTGCTATCTTATAAAAATTATTTGAAAGATGATTTTTTTTTATATTTTTTTGATCAGAGATTTTTTCATATAAATTTTTAGGCATTTTGATTTTTTTATTAACTTTAGATTTTTGTTTAAGCATATATTTAAAATTTATTAACCCTTCAACTCTAAATTTAATTTTTGGGTTATTATTTATTAATAATTGTAGTTTATTTTTTTCTGACCTTGAAAGATCATTATTAATAAACCTAATTAATGTACTATCGTCAATTTTCATTTTTTTAATCTCCTTGATCTAAAAACGTTTTTTTTATCTAATTCTTGCTTAATTTTTTTTAAATTCCTATTTATTTTACTTCCTACTGTTCCTTGTGAAATTTTAAGTTTTTTTGCCACTTCTGCATATTTGTAACCTTCTATGAAAACTAAAAAGAATATCTCCTTATCTTCATGAGATAGAAAGTTTTCCATTATTTTTAGAACTTTATCGATGTCTAAATTTGATGCAAATGGATCTTTTATACTTTCTTCATCTTTTTCAAGTTTTTGAGATTTATATTCATTAAAATTAACAACTTCCCCATCATTTGTATTCTTATGAATAGAAATAACATTTGGGGATCTTTTTCTTTTTCTGTCTTTATCTATATATAGATTTTTAGCAATTAATTTTAAATATCCTAAAATATTTGTCCCTTCTTTATAATTACTATTTCCTTTATCGTATGAATTAAAAAATCTTATGTATGTTTGTTGAACCAAATCTTCTGCGTCGTGATGATTAGAGATTAAATTAAATTTAGTATAATTTATTAAACTTCCGTAACATTTACGTGCTTCTTCCCGTATTCTATATTTTTTTTTCACATCTCCCTCATTTTTAATTTACTCTGTCATGAATAATAACGTAAACAGTGGACTTTTATTGCATTAATTTTTACCCCAACACTCTAATGGTATTGTATATTTTTTTGCTTCTGAAATTATTCTTTCTCTTTCTTTTTTCTCTGATTTATTAACTGTTAAGTAATTAATGTTGTTTTCATCAAGAAAGCTTTTAATTGTATAAATTGAAATTGCTAAATTTTGCCCTTCAGACGTAACGCCAAAATTTAATTTTTCTTTAACTCTTTTCCAAAGAGACGCTTTTGCATGAACTGTTCCAACAATTAATCCTTTTTCGTTAATTACAGGACTTCCGCTTGAATGTATATGCAGATCTCCTGAAATAACAATCTTACTTCTGTCACCTTTTGCAGTTAATGAAAGAATTTCACCCTCAGTTGTTTCACTTTTTCCAAGAATTGTTTGTCTTGGATATCCAAAGACATAAATTTTTTCATTTTCAACTCCTGCTTTGGAGGGTAATTTAGCAGGAATGTTATTATTATTTGTTAAATTGTCACTTTCTAATAAAGCAAGATCATTATAATCATCTATTTTTAAGACTCTTAAACTTAATTTACTTGATCTTATTTTTGAGCAACCATTTGCAAAATGACCTGCTGTTAAAACATATAAATTATTATTTTTACCTACCCATAAACCCGTTGCGTAGTCCGATGGTTTTCCTATTCTAATATTTTGATTTTTGTTTTTATTAGCTAGAGCGTTGGTTAACATATCATTCAACTTTAACCATTCTTCAGGTTCGGTAGGTAACTCAACAGGCAGATTTTCTTTTTCTTGAAACTGCTTAATAGCAGCAAAAGTCTCAATGCCTGGGATATCATCTCTTTTAATCGAGTAACCCAAATCAAAAAGTTTCTCTTGAATATTTTTTACAATAAATTGAGTTTTTGGTTTTAGTGTTGAAATTTTTTGAGCACATATTTCCGATCCTTTATCAGAACAATATTTATACCAAAATTTTGCTTTGTTTAATCTTTCCTCTTTATTTAAATCTTTTTCTGCTAATCCTTGTTCTAACATTCTTCCAATTTCAAGCATGCAAAAAAAATGTTCTTCTCTACATTCGCCAGTCTCTAAGCAATCAGAAGTACATTTATTGAAATTTTCATACGCTTTGTCGTATTCTTTATTATTTAAATATTTTTTAGCAGTTTCAAAATCAAAAGAAAATAGTTTGTTATTAAACAATAGAATTATTGAAAGAAGGCATAAAAATTTTAAAAAAAAATTCACAACTAAATAATTATAATAGATTTATATTTATAGATTAGATAATAATTTTTAATCAAAGTGGAATAAAAAAATGTAATTTTCGTTAATTTTTATATAGATTTCTATAAAATTTAGTAAGGGGTCATCATCTCCCTCGAAAACACATGACTCCTTACTTATTTATATCTTTATTTATCGCCAATTGTGTTTTGCTGCTAAATATATTGCAGTTTTAATTTTTTCTCCTATTTTTTGTAATTTTGAATCGTCGGCGATAAATTTCCCAAAACCAAGTATAGTTTTAGAAGGATCAACATCATCTCTTATTGAGTATTCATGTATATTTTTTGTATATATTTCTTGGGCATTTTCTGATGATAAAAATTCCAGAAAAAGAATTGCATTTTTGTAATTTTTTGAATTTTTTAATATTCCTGCTCCGCTCAAATTAATGTGAGTTCCAAAAGTATCTTGGTTTGGCCAAAATACAGAAACTTTTTTAGCAGCTATTCTATCTTTTTCATTTTTACTATTTAACATATTTGCTAAATAGTACGTGTTTGCGACAGTAACATCACACTGGCCAGAAGCAATTAACTTTATTTGATCTCTATCACCTCCATAAGGCTTTCTTGTAAAATTTTTTACCAAATTTTTTACCCATTCTTCAGCTTTTTTTTCTCCCAAATTTAAAATTATATATCCAATTAATGATTGGTTATATACATTGCTTGAAGATCTCATACAAATTTTATTTTTCCATTTTTTATCAATAAGCTCTTCGTAATTTTTTAATTCATTTCGATTTACTCTTTCTTTTGAATAGATTATTGGCCTTGCTCTAATTGATAATCCAAACCAATCGTTATCTTTACTAGTATATTTTTTTGGAATATTTTTTTCTAATATATCGGAATTAATTTTTTTAAATAAATTGCTTTTTTTTGCTCTAGACAATCTAGCAATGTCAGTTGTTAATAAAATATCTGCTTGTGTATTTTTTTTTTCAAGTTTCAACCTTTCAATAAATTCATCAGATTTTCCGGTTATTATATTAACTTTTATTTTGTTACTTTTCTCAAACTCTATTATTAAAGGTTCTATTAAGTGCAACTTTCTTCCCGAGTAAATGTTTAATTCATTTTTTGATTTTGACTCTATATTAAAGTACGTAAAACTTATTAAAAGAATTACGAATATAGGAAGTAAAAGAAAATTTTTTTTATATTTTAAAATATTCATTAAATATTGCTAATGATAATCATTATCATTAATATAAGATATTATTTGGTTTATTATTTTTTTCAATTAGTTTTAATAATCAACAATTTAGAAATTTAATGAAAAAAAAAAAAATTCAAAAAATGGCATTTGTTAATCCATATGGAAAGAATGTTAAAGATGTAAAAGATTTTATTTATAAAATTATTGATGAAGTTTTAAATAAAATTACGAATGCTGAAAAATTTCCTCCATTACCAAAAAAAATAAGAAATTTTGATGAATTTAATCTTAACGATTTACCGATAACTGAATCTCAAATTTTAAAACAAATAAAAATTATAATTAATAACTCAATGAATGCTTCAAATCCATATTATCTTGGTCATATGGATTCATTGCCAACAACAATGTCTATTGTCGGAGATATAATATGTTCAGCAATTAATAATAATATGCTTAGCAAAGAAACCGCACCAATTCTTACGGAAATTGAAAACAAAGTTACAAAAAATTTGGCAAACAAATTTAATTTAGGTCAAAATTCAGGTGGCACATTACTATCAGGAGGAACATTGTCAAATATACAAGCAATAGCGTTAGCTAGGAATCGTATCTTAGATACTATTGAAAAAGGTTTAACAGGACTTAAAAGAAAACCTTATATTTTTGCTTCTAAAGAGTCTCATACTTCTATACAAAAAGCAGCAATGGTTCTTGGTCTTGGCACAAATTCAGTTGTTCCTATAGAGACTAATAAAAATGGACAGATGCAAATAACAAGTTTAGATAAATCAATAAGAGAAAAAATAAAAAATAATGGAATTCCATTTTGCATTATTGCTACTGCAGGAACAACTATTACTGGCAGTATTGATAATTTAAATGATGTATCAAAAATAGCTAATAAATATAAATTATGGATGCATACAGATGCTGTTTATGGAGGAGCTTTAATATTTTCAAATAAATTTAAAAATAAATTAATTGGCATTGAAAACTCAGATTCAATTTCATTTAATCCACAGAAGTGGCTATATATAACTAAAACTTGTTCAGTGTTGCTCTTAAAAAATAAAAAATATCTATATTCGGATTTTTTTACACCCCTTCCTTATGTAATAAAAAATAAAGACGAATATCATGGAGGCGAAGTTAATCTACAAGGAACAAGATACCCTGATGTCTTAAAACTATGGCTATCTCTTCAGCATTTAGGAAATTTTAGTTATTCTGAGATTATAGAAAGTTCATTTAAGTATACCAATTTTTTTAAAAGAAAATTATTAGAAATAAATAATATTAAGATTGCTTGTGATCCTCAAACTAATATTATCTGTTTTAGATATGAAATCAGAAATAATAATATTAATCAAAACAATATAATCAATTTAAATCTTCAAAAATTTTTACTGAACAAACATGACATCTTCTTTTCAATTGTCGAATATAATAATTTAAAATGGTTAAGAGCAGTTTTACTTAACCCTTTTTTTAACTTAAGACATATAAAAAATATTTGTTCAAAAGTAAGTGAATTTACTAAAGAAAGTAAAATTTTAAAATCAATAATATCTAATGATTAAATCTATTTTAATTTTACTGATAGTTCTTTTTCTAATTTTTTTATTAATTAAATTTTTTAAGAATCCAAATCTACAAATTAAACATTTATTTATTTTTTTTATTATAGGAATAATTATTTATTTAATTTACACAGGTAAGCTTAGCTCGTTAATATCATTATCAAAAATACTAAATTTATTTAGACCTATTTTAAACATATTAGGTATTTAAGTACTCAGACTTTTTTAATGCATAATCACACTTTCAATAAAACAATATTGCGTGAATATGATATAAGAGGGATTGTTGGAAAAGATCTTAATTTAATAGATGCATTATATTTAGGAAAATCTTTTGCGACTATACTTAGAAGAAAGAATTTTAAGAATGTAGTTGTTGGATATGATGGAAGAACAAGTTCACTTAAAATTAAAAAGGAACTTATCAAAGGTTTGTTGTCAAAAGGAATTAAAGTTTATCAAATAGGTCTTGTTCCGACCCCTTTACTATATTTTTCTATGTATTCAAGGAAATTAGATAGTGGAATTATGGTCACAGGCTCACATAACCCATCTAATTATAATGGTTTTAAAATGTTATTAAAAAATAAAAATATAGTTGGGAAAGATATTTTAAATATAGCTAAAATTTCATCTAAAGGAGATTTTTGTTCTGATAAAATAGGAAAATTAAATAAAATGTCTGTAAAAGACAAATATTTATTTTTTTTAATTAATTCAGCAAATTTAAAAAAGAATATTAAAATTGCTTGGGATCCTGGTAACGGATCTAGCGGTGAGATAATTTCACGTTTAACCAAAAAACTAAATGGAAAACATTATCTCATTAATGAAAAAATTGATGGTAATTTTCCTTCTCATCATCCAGACCCAACAGTACCAAAAAATTTAAGGCAATTAATAAATCTGGTTAAGAAGAAAAAATGTGATCTAGGTTTTGCATTTGATGGAGATGGAGACAGACTAGGAGTTATTGATGATAAAGGTAAAATAATATATGCGGACAAAATTGTTGCTTTCTTAGCTAAAGATGTTCTTTTAAGAAAACCAAATTCAAAAATTATTTTAGATATAAAATCGAGCCAGATTGTTTTTAATGAAATTAAAAAACTAAAAGGGAGGCCATTTTTTTGGAAAACCGGACATTCTTTAATAAAAGAAAAAATGAAACAAACAAAAGCAAATTTTGCAGGAGAAATGAGCGGACATATTTTTTTTGCTGACGAATATTATGGATTTGATGATGCAATTTATGCATCAATAAGATTTTTAAAACTTTTCTGCGATTCTAATAAATCACTATCCAAAATATTTAATGATATGGAAAAATCTTATAATACGCCTGAATTAAGATTTAAAACTACAGAAACTAAGAAATTTATAATTGTTAAAAAATTAAAAAAAGTTTTAAAAAAAGAAGGAAAGAAATTTATTGCTATAGATGGAGTAAGATATTTAACTAAAGAGGGTTGGTGGTTAGTTAGAGCTTCTAATACTCAAAATATTATAGTTGCAAGATGTGAAGCATATATTAAAAAAAACCTTAATAAAATTAAATTAAATTTAAAAAAAAGTTTAAAAAAATGTGGTTTTAAAACCCCAAAATTTTGACTATTATTTTTTTTATATTTATAATTTTTTTTTAATGAAAAATAACTTATGTCACAATTTATAAACAAAACTGATCAACAGAATGAAGTTTTAATAGAGAAAAGTACTAAAAAAAAATTAAAGAAACCATCTTTGTATAAAGTTGTAATGTTAAATGATGATTTTACACCCATGGATTTTGTTGTTTACTTGCTAAAAACTTTTTTTCATAAAAATCACAATGAAGCTAATAAAATAATGTTGGAAATACATAATAAAGGATCTGGTATTTGTGGCATTTTTACATATGACATTGCCGAAACCAAGATATTAAAAGTTGTTAATACATCAAGAAACAATGGTTTTCCATTACTTTGCACTCTGGAGAAAATTTAAAGAAAATGTTATCAGATAATTTAGAAAAAACTATAAATAGATCTGTATCATATGCAAATGATAGGCAACAAGAATATGTTACTTTAGAGCATTTATTGTTAGCATTAACGGATGATAAAGATGCATTAAAAGTACTGAATGCTTGCAATATAAATATTAAAAATCTAAGGATAAATTTGATAAAATATATTGATGAAGAATTAAAAAATATAACATCAGCATCAATTCAAGAGGCAGAACCATCTGCAGGCTTTCAAAGAGTTTTACAAAGAACTACATCACAAGTTTATTCATCTGATAGTAATAAAATTACTGGTGCAAATATATTAGTTTCAATTTTTTCGGAAAGAGAGTCTCATGCTGTTTATTTTCTACAAAAACAAGATATGTCTAGATTGGATGCACTAAATTTTATTTCCCACGGTATTAAGAAAAATGAAGATGCGATTGAAGAAGAAGTAGAAGACGAAACGGAAAATAAGGAGAATGAATTTATATATCCAAATACTTATCAGCAGAATGATAAAAAAAGTAGCGATAATTTTATTATTAATTTAATAGATAAAGCTAAAAATAATAAAATTGATAAATTGATAGGTAGAAATAACGAAATTGAAAGAACAATACAAATATTATCAAGGCGCCTAAAAAATAACCCATTATATGTAGGAGAATCTGGAGTAGGAAAAACAGCAATAGTAGAAGGGTTAGCTCTCAAAATTTTTAATAAAGAGGTTCCTAAATTTTTGCAAAAATCAATTATTTATCAATTAGATCTAGGAAGTATGTTAGCCGGAACAAAATATAGGGGAGATTTTGAAGAAAGGTTAAATAAAGTTATAAAAAATATAAGTTTGTCTAAAAACAATATTTTGTTTATTGACGAAATACACACTATTGTTGGCGCTGGTGCTACAACTGGCGGGTCAATGGATGCTTCAAATATTTTAAAACCTGTTTTATCAAATGGACAAATTAGATGTATAGGTTCGACAACTTATAAAGAGTATAGGAATTATTTTGATAAAGATAAGGCTTTTTCAAGACGATTTCAAAAAATAGATGTTGTAGAACCCTCTATAAACGAATGTTTCGAAATATTAAAAGGTATAAGAAAATATTATGAAAATTTTCACGGCATTAAATACACAGATGAATCTTTGAAGGTTGCGATTGATTTAGCAAATAGATATATTTCTGAAAAAAAATTACCTGATAAGGCTATAGATGTTATTGATGAAGCAGGAGCATATAAGAAAACTTTTGAAAATAAAATAAAATTGATTGATAGGACAGATATATTTAATACTATTTCAAGAATTGCAAAAATCCCTCTTAAAAGTATTAGTAATAAAAATAATGTATTAGCAAAGAACTTAGATAAAAAAATAAAAAAATTTATTTATGGCCAAGATAAAGCAGTTGAAAGCTTAGCGCGTGCTATAAAAGTTTCCCAAGCCGGACTCTCCGAACCAGATAGGCCAATCGGCTGTTTTTTATTTACCGGCCCAACAGGTGTTTGAAAAACTGAATTGGCAAAACAATTATCAAATTCTTTAGAATCTAGATTTCTTAGATTTGATATGTCAGAATATTCTGAGAAACATAGTGTTGCTAGATTAATTGGATCTCCCCCTGGTTACGTAGGTTATGATCAGGGTGGGTTGCTTACCGAATCTGTTGATCAAAACCCTCATTCAGTACTTTTGTTTGATGAAATTGAAAAATCTCATCCAGATCTTTTCAATATTTTACTTCAAGTTATGGATTATGGAAAATTAACAGATAATAATGGTAAATCAGTTAATTTTAAGAATACAATTTTAATTTTAACAACAAATATTGGAGGTGAAAATTTAATAAAAAAAAGGTTAGGCTTTGTATCAAAAAAACAAAAATTGGATAATGAAGAAGAAATTAAATTCTTTTTTAAACCTGAATTTAGAAACAGACTAGATTCTATTATATCATTTGACTCTTTAAGTTACTCAACAGTTCGAAAAATTATTGATAAATTTATAAATCAGCTTGGTAGTAGTTTGAAAGAAAAAAATATTTCAATTGCTCTTTCAGAAGATGTAAAAGATTATTTAGTAAAAAATGGTTATAGTCAAACATATGGGGCAAGACCACTTACAAGATTAATACAGTTAAAAATTAAAGAACCCATAGCTGATTATTTATTATCTAGTAAGCTTAAGACAAAAATTTTAATAAAGATTGATTTAGAAAAAAATAATAATAAGTTAAAATT
>CAZWXP010000051.1:0-5347 GCA_964637965.1 uncultured Alphaproteobacteria bacterium
ATAATGAAATGATTAAAAAAACTCTACAGTTTTATATTGATGGAGCTAAGTCAGGGAAAGGTGATGATATGAAACCAGCCTTTCATGCAGATGCAACAATTTTTGGTTATATAGGAGATGATTTATTTGCTGGTCCGATACTATAACTTTTTGACTGGAATGATAAAAATGGTCCTGCAACGGAGCTTAAAACAGAAATCACCGATATTGATGTAGTAGGTACGATTGCAACAGTTCGTCTTGAATCTGATAACTGGACTGGTCATAAATTTACTGATTTTTTTACATTGCTTAAGGTAGATGGTACATGGAAAATAATGAATAAAGTATTTTACCTTCATACTTAACTAACCATAACCCCGTGATAAGAGATTATGGATTCTAGAAATGATTTCTAATCGACTTAATCGATTAAAGAAATGAAAATAATTCATTGAGTCAATACTTATATTTACCACAATTTGTATTTATATTTCATCATATTATTAATTTATAAGAAAGGAACGAACTATGAAAAAAGTATTAATAAGTGCACTTGCTTTAGCTTTTACTGCTTTAATAGTAACAGTATCTTTTGCACAAAAAAAAAATGATGACTTTAATGATAAAGCTAAAAGTAATGCATTAGCAATAATGTAAGGTTATCCTGTTGATGTATTAGGATATACATCCGGAAAACCTTTTCATGTACTTGATACTTCTAAACTGGATGCAAAATTATATCGTTTAGATGATCAAAAAACTATTAATCAAAAACGTTTTGTTATTTACAAAATGTCTGGCTTAATAAAATAGTTGATATAAATACCCTTTGCGTGTTAAAGGGTTTCTTTTTATTTTACTAATAAATCATACGGGATTAGAATTTCTTTTTAACAGATGTTCTATTACAATATTATTAAATGATAGATGTAAAAAAATTAATAATAAATTTTATTTTTATTTTTTTTATTTTAGTTTCTTTTTTTATTTTTTTAAAAGGACTAAATAATTTTGAAGGTAATAGAGAATATTCCTATTTTTTATTTTTTTTAAGATTTCTATTAAATTTTCTCAGTTTGTTATTTTTGTTTTCTTCTGATTTTGAAAAAAAAAAAAATTTTTTAATAGTTATTTTTTTTTCTTATGCCACTCTTTTTTTAATTAATTTTTTTTTAATTTTAAACAATTTCTATAATCCTCATTTGCTTAGAGATAAGGAGGAAAGAATTAAAATAGCTAAAAAAACAAACACAAGTTTTGATGAGAGATCAAAATTAGATGTTATATTAGATTTAAGAAAAAAAAATAAAGAAGCGTACAGTGTTGTTTTTCCAAGTCTTAACAAATATTCAAAAGATAACGATTTAAAACCGTTGTCAGCTATATCAAATGTGTTAACTGTTTATGGAAATGAAACAGGCAAATACTTGATTTATAAAAGCGATAGATATGGATTTAACAACGAAGATTCTATTTATGATGAAGATACAATAGAATATTTAATTATTGGAGACTCTTTTGCTCATGGAGCCAATGTTGCTGAAGGAGAAGATGTTGCTAGTGTGTTAAGAAAAAAAGGTTACAATTCAATTACTATTGGTATGGGTGCAAATGGTCCATTAAGAGAATTAGGGTCTTTGATTGAATATGGAGTCAATTTAAAACCAAAAAAAATTTTATGGTTCCATTATTCGAATGATTTACGTGATTTACATAGAGAATTAGAGGATTCACAATTAAAGAAATATATGTTAGAAGATGGTTTTAAACAAAATTTAATAATCAAGCAAAAGGAAATAGATCAAGTTTTAAAAAAATTTCATGATAAGAAATTTCAACAGTATCTAAAAAAAAACAGTGGGAGATTTGTTGAATTTTCAGATAATTCTTCTAATTTCTTCTCAAAAAATAATTTATGGAAGTTTATTACATTATTCAGAATTAGAAATCTATTAAATTTAGATAAAGGTGCATTTATTAAAGAAAATAAAATAACTAAAGAAACAAAAAAAAACTTCATGAAAATTTTTTCTAAAGCTTGCAAAATTGCAGATAAAAATAATGCTCAGTTTTTTTTGATTAATTTAACTTCTTTTAATACTTTATCTAAAGGTAAAACATATGAAAATAAGTTTACAGAAAATTTTTTAGAGAATTTTTTTGTGAATAAAATTAATTTTGGTGATTATATTTTAAAACAAAATAATTTTAAATCCTTTTTTCCCTTTGGTATAGATGGACACTATTCAAAAGAAGGATATGAAATATTGTCAGAAATTATTTTAGAAAATACAAAAAAAGATGAACTAAGAAACTGTAATTATGATATAATTAAGAATTAGTAATTAATTTTATAAAAAAATGAATTTTATATTTTGTTTTATAAAGCGTTTCTTATTATTTTTTTTCTTTTTACAACTATTCCAAAAAAATGTTTTTGCTAATAATATTTTATATCTAGAGGATAATTTTTTTCCTGAGGGAATAACAATATCTAAAAAGGGAGACATTTTTGTAGGTAGTTTGAAAGAAAACAAAATAGTAGTTTTTAGAAACAAAGAAAAATATGCAAAAACCTTTATCCCTTCAGAATCTAATGATCTAATGTCTGTAATTGGCATTTTAGCAGATGATCGTAATAAAATTTTGTGGGCATGTTCTTCTAATCCTGGTGTATCAAATTATCCAAGTGAAAATCCCATAGTTTCATTAAAGGCATTTGATTTAAATAGTGGTAGCCCATTACAAAGTTATGAATTTCCGAATGGAGGTTTTTGTAATGACTTAGCAATAGACCATAAAGGCAATATATATGCCACTGATTCTTTTAATCCTCGCATACTCCGTTTAAATAAATCGAAATCTAGACTTGAAACTTGGTTTCAAAATGATGCTTTTAAGGGTGATGGCTTTAATCTTAATGGAATTACATTTGTTAACAAAAGTATTTACACAGTAAAAATGAACTCTGGGGAGTTATTTAAAATTGATATTAGTGAAAATGGGAAACCTATGAACTTTGAAAAAATAAATTTGCCAAGACCATTAAATGCTCCAGATGGCATTGAAGCTATAGATAAAAATACTTTATTAGTTGTTGAAAACAGAAGAGAAGGAGGGTGGACTGGAAGTTTAACAAAAATTAAATTATTAGAGGAAATCAAAATTGAAATTTTACATGATAATTTAGACACTCCTACAACAGCTGCATTAAAAGGAAATATAGCATGGGTACTTCAGGCACAATTTAGCCATTTATTTGGCGATGAAAAAGATATTTCTCCAGATCCGTTTGAAATTATAGGTATTAAATATAAATCATCGATCTTGACATCAATTAAAAAACTATTAGGTTTTTTAGATTAAAAGGGTTTTTTTTTATGAAAGTATTAAGTTCATTAAAATCTGCTAAAAATCGACACTTGAGATGTAAAGTAGTCCGTCGAAAAGGTCGCATTTATGTTATCAATAAATCAAACCCTAGATTCAAAGCAAGACAAGGATAACTCTCTCTTTTTTTAATATCGATCTACTGATGCAATTCTTAAAACATTAGTTGCTCCGACTTGTCCAAATGGGACTCCAGCTGTAATTACAACACGATCGCCTCTGGATGCAAATTTTTCTTTTTTAGCAAGTCTTCCAGCTTTTAAAACCATATCTTTAAAACTTCTTGCATCTTTTGTATGGATACAATGAACACCCCATACCAATGCTAAACTTCGAGCAGTATTTAGATTTGGGGATATACTTAAAATTGGCACATCAGGTCTTTCTCTTGCCGCTCTTAATGCCGTTGATCCTGAAGTAGTATAAGTTACAACAGCTTTTGCTGACATAATTCTTGCTACATATTTTGCAGATTCTGTTATTGCATCCTCAGCTGTAGACTCTGCTTTAACATGACTTGCTTCATTAATATTTAAATATAAAGGATCACTTTCAACTTTCTCAATTATTTTATTCATCATTTTAACAGATTCATTTGCATACTTACCAATAGCAGTTTCTGCTGACAACATAACAGCATCTGTACCATCATAAATAGCTGTTGCTACATCCGAAGCTTCAGCTCTTGTTGGCGTTGGATAACTTACCATTGAATCAAGCATCTGGGTTGCAACTACCACAGGTTTTCCAGCTTGCCTACATGCGGTAATAATTCTTTTTTGTTGGCTTGGTAAAGACTCTAGTGGTGCTTCAATTCCAAGATCTCCTCTTGCAATCATAATTGCATCAGAAACTTTTATTATTTCATCTAAATTTTTTAAAGCACTTGGCTTTTCTAATTTTGTTAAGAGAGACGCTTTGTTTTTAATTATTTTTTTGAAATTTAAAACATCTTTTGCTGTTTGAACAAAAGATAAAGCTATCCAATCAACTCCTAATTTTAAAGCTAACTTTAAATCCTCTTTATCTTTTTTTGTTAAAGAACTAGAACCTGATTTTAAATTTGGTATGTTAAAACCTTTGTTACTAGATATAAAACCACTAAATTTTACTTTTGTTTCAATATAATGACTATTTTTTTTTGTAACTACTAAAGTTAACTTTCCATCATCAACCAAGATTCTATTTCCTTTTTTAATTTTTTTAAAAATTTCTTTATGAGGTAGAAAACCTCTGTACTCATTGCCTGGAGTAGGATCCAAATCAAAAATAAATTTTTTCCCATTTTTGAGGAAAATTGGCCCATTTTCAAATTTTCCTACTCTTAATTTAGGTCCTTGAAGATCCATTAAAATTCCAATTGGCCTGCCTACTTTTTTTTCTAAATTTCTTATTTCTTTAAATCTTTTAATATGTGTTGAAGCCACATCATGACTAAAATTTAATCTAAAAACATCCGCACCTGAATAAAAAAGTTTTTTTATTGTTTTAAGATCTGAAGCTGATGGTCCCAATGTAGCAATTATTTTAGCTTTTCTAATTCTTCTCATGTATAAAATATTCAATTACTAATTTATAAGTAGTAATTTTTTTGTTTCTTTACATGTTTTTTTGTAAATATTACTTATATATTAATGAATTTTAAAAGAGATAATAAAAAACATTAAAAACAATTTTTTTTCAGTAGGGCTTGAAGAAGAATACTTAGTTGTAAATAAACATAACGGAGAGCTGATAGTAGACCCGCCAAAAGATTTAATGAGAGATTGTAAAAAGAAGCTTAAAGGCCAAGTCAAACCAGAATTTTTAAGATCTCAAATTGAAGTTGGAACAAAAGTTTGTAAATCAATTAAAGATTTAAAAGATAATTTAATTTTTTTAAGAAGTAATGTAAGCAAAATACTTCAAAAATATGATCTTGAATTTCTTGCTGCATCAACACATCCGTTTTCTGATTGGGAGACTCAAAAACATA
>CAZWXP010000052.1:0-3015 GCA_964637965.1 uncultured Alphaproteobacteria bacterium
AAAGAGAGATATTAGATCAACAAACCCAAAAGAATACTACAAAAAGGGTTACATCAACGGAATTAGAAAAAATTCTTTACGAAGCGATTCCTGTTCTTGCCCATGGATTCGTCAGGGTAGTTGACTACATGGGGGATGATAGTTCAGTAGTACAAGCGGCAAGAGTATCTTATGGAAAGGGTACAAAAAAAGTTTCAACAGATAGCGGTTTAATAAAATATTTAATGAGACATCGGCATAGCACACCTTTTGAAATGTGTGAAATTAAGTATCATGTAAAACTTCCTATCTTTGTAGCTAGACAATGGATTAGACATAGAACAGCAAATGTTAATGAATATTCTGCTAGATATTCAATTTTAGATAGAGAATTTTATTTACATTCAAAAGAAAATTTAGCAGCACAATCTGCAACCAATAGACAGGGGAGAGGAGAATTAATTAACGGAGAACAGGCTGACAATATTTTAGGTATTTTAAAAAAAGATGCAGAACAAACTTATTCAAACTATGAACAACTGCTAAATGAAAGATTTGATGGGAGCAAAATAAATGAAAACAACAAAGGTCTAGCTAGAGAGCTAGCCAGAATGAACCTGACTTTAAATACTTATACACAGTGGTATTGGAAAACTGATTTATTAAATTTATTAAATTTTTTATCATTACGCGCAGATGTTCATGCGCAATATGAAATAAGGGCCTATGCAGATGTAATGACTAACACTTTAAAGAAATGGACTCCGATTACATTTGAGGCATTTATGGACTATCGAATTGGAGGCATGGAATTATCAGCAAAAAGCAAGCTTGTAATCGGAAAAATGATTAAAGGTCAGAAGTGCGATTTTGAATCATCGAATCTTTCTAAAAGAGAATGGAATGAATTGATGGAATCTTTCGGTTTTAAGGAAAAGATTTTTTAATAAATTCAATCTAAAAACCTACTTATTTAAGTATGATAAAATTTATTGTTAAAAAAAGTTTTTCAATAAAACTTATAATCTGTCTTTTATTTAGCATTTTAATATATTTAAGTTTTAGAACTCATCTCATTTATGAAGACAATTTAAAAATTTTAATTAGTTTTATATTAATAATATTTGTAATTTGGAGCATAATTTTACTTCCAAAAAAAAAGCGTCTTTCTATCTTTTTTTATAATTTATTTTTTATAGTTCTACTAAATCTTATTTTTACACCATTATTCCATTTCATTACATTTGATGTTCCAACCCGTCAGCCAAATTATAAGATAGTCAAGGAATATAAAGGGGAATTTTTTAAGGGAATGTTTTCTGGGAAACATTTTATCTCTTCAGATGAAAAAGGTTATAGGACTAACAAAAAAATCGATTATGACAAAAAGAGTAAAAATACGCTTAGAATTTTTACAATTGGAGCCAGCACCACAGAAGAAGGATCTACTGACAATAATAAAACCTGGTCAACTTTGCTGGGAAAAAAACTATCAAGAGCAACTGATAAAAATGTTGAAGTTGTTAACGCAGGAATGGCAGGACTTAGAACTGAGCACCACTATTTTACATTAAAAAGAATTCAAAAATATAAGCCGGATCTATTAATTTTTTTAATTGGAATAAATGATTGGAATTACCACATAATTAATGATGAAAAAAAATATTTATTCCCAATTTATGAAATAAAATATGACTTTAAAAAATCAATACTATTCAGTTTTTTTGAAAATATTGACAAACAAATCAACCGAAAACTTAATAAAAACACAAAAAATAAAAAAATATTAAATCTTCAAAGCCCAGAGCTTGATGCGGAAGCGTATCTTTTACCACAAATAGATTCCTTAAACATAAGGAAAAATATTAAATCATTTAAGCCTAAAAATATTTCGCAAGATTACGAATACTGGATAAATTTAATTATAAAAGAATGTAAAAAGATAGATTCAATTTGTTTATTTTTAGACCAACCGACCGCGTATAAGAAAAATATTTCTGAAAAATTAAAAAAAAGGTTGTGGATGACACCGCCAAATAAAGACTACACGTTAAATTTTGAAGATTTAATTCTTTTAAGCTCTACCTACAATAATTGGTTAAAAAAAAAAATAACTGATAATAATTTAAATTTTTGTCTACTGTCAGACAAGATAAATGCTAATACCAATCATCTAACTGATGATTGTCATTTCAGCGAAGAAGGGTCAAAAAAAGTTTCAAACGTAATAACAAATTGTGTAAATTTAAGTCTAAAATCAATTTTATATTAAATAAAAGATTCTTTAACTTCTTTAGCCATTTCTTTAAAAATCATAGAAATTTTGTGATCTGGAATTTTTTCAACAAGAGGTTTTCCATCATCAGCCGCAATTCTTAAATCAATATTGATTGGTATTTTGCCCAGAAATTTTTTTTTATAATCTTTAGCAACTTTTTCAACACCATTTTCCCCAAAGATATTATATTTTTTACCATCATCAGTTTCAAAAAAACTCATATTATCAACAAGACCTAGAATCGGAACTTTTAATTTATCAAACATATTAATTCCTCTTTTCACATCTAGCAAAGCTACTTCTTGAGGAGTGGAGACAATAATTGCTCCATCGACTTTAATTTCTTGTGCAAATGTTAATTGAGCATCTCCTGTTCCAGGAGGCATATCTACGATAATAAAATCAAGATTATTCCACAAAACTTTTTGTGTGAAAGTTTTAATTGCGCTAGTAACCATTGGGCCCCTCCATATCATTGGAGTATCTTTGTCGACTAAAAAACCTATAGACATACATTGAATTCCATACTGATTTATTGGAGCCATGCTTTTTCCATCTTCACTTTTAGGTTTCTCATTTATGGACATCATTTTTGGGAGAGAGGGACCATAAATATCAGCGTCAAGAATTCCAACTTTTAGACCAATTGATTTTAAAGCTAAAGCAAAGTTTGTGGCAAAAGTTGATTTACCAACCCCTCCTTTGGCGCTTGATATTGCGATAGTATATTTAGTTCCTTTTATAGGGTTTTTTGTAAA
>CAZWXP010000053.1:0-14509 GCA_964637965.1 uncultured Alphaproteobacteria bacterium
TTCTGCTACGTGAATATGTGCTTTATTTTTATTACTTCTGTTATCATAATCAAAGTGTCCTCTCCAAGAAATTTCCTTGTCTCCTTTATGAACACGTGCACCATAAATTTTGTGATGGGCAAATAAGGGTTTTATGAAACCAAATAAAAGGAAAAAAAAAAGAATTTTCTTCATTGTTCTTTTTTAGATAAGAAAACAATAGTTAGCAAGTTATAAATTTTAGATTTTAATAATCGTAAGAGATTCCAAAATAAGCACTTAAAGGAGCCCCAGGTCTTGGTCCTAAAGGTAGAAACGTAGTTATATACTTAGCATTTAGCAGGTTATGAACACCAAAATTATATTTTAAACCGTCATTTACTTTGTAGCCTCCTTTAAAATCCCATATGAAACGAGCTGGAATTTTCCCAACCCTATTATCATTTGCTTTTGCGCTTTCATTTCCACCGGATGACCATTGTGAACTTCTCCAATTACCAATTATACCAAAACTTGCTGGACCATTGATAACATCTGTTCCAAGGGAAACCATATGTTCAGATATAAATGGAAGATCATTTCCTTTTTTTGCATCTCCATATATAGTATCACCGCCACTATTTTTTGAATCATTTCCAAATTCAGCTGATGTATATGTATATGCCAATTTCCATGGATTGTTAAATGACCAACCTAGAGCATATCCAACATCATAAGTTGCAGATACTTCAGCACCATAAAGCTCAACTTCACCTGCATTTTGTGTTACAGAACTTCCTGCACCTGTGTTACTACTTACAATTAAATCTTCAAAATCTGTATGGAAAAAAGCAACTTTTGAATTAAACCCTTTATCTGGATTTTTATATTTAAAACCTAATTCTTTTGCTAAACTTTTTTCAGGATCCATGTTCTCAGTGTCTCCATCTGCAGTTGCAAATATATCTTGTCCTTTAGGAAAAGAAGATCCTTGATGAATACTCCCAAAAAAAGCAAGATTACTACTTTGTACATAGTTAAAACCAACTCCTCCAGAATATCCTTCAACATCTTGAGTAAGTAATCCACTAGTACCTGATCTAATTCTTTTTGCATCTACTTTTTCATATCTAAACCCCGGTGTAACAGTTAAATTATTATATTGGATAGCGTCTTGAATATATAAAGCTCTTCCCCATGTTTTATATTCTTTTGATGATGCAGCTTGTTCAAGTGTACTTGAAGTCCGATACATTACACTATTATTTAAATTGTAATAATCATACCAAGACATGTCATAATATGAGTCATAATGCCAACGCCAACCATATGTTAAAGTATGATCTAAAGATTTTTCCCCAATATTTGTAATAAATCCACTATTAGCTCTTTGCTCAATTCCTCTTACACGGTAATCTCTATTATTATGTTTAAGCTCAACAGTAATTCCTGCATCACCTCCAGTATCGATAAGTTCATATTCTGCTTCAGTATCTACCGTTGTAAATTTAGTTCCACCATCTGTATCATTAAGTGTTGTACTATATTCTGCTGCTTTTGCCCAGTCTCTGTGAAATTTAGAAGCATAAGCAGTTGTTGTTATTTGTGTGTCAAAATATTGTGGTAACTCAATATTATATTTAAAGTGTCCACCCGTTCTATGTGTCCATATTCTATCCATTTGAGTATAGCCATAGGCTTTCCAAGGATCTTTGTGATTAACATCATATTTTGAAACACCTGCATATCCTAAATCACCAACCATTCTTATATGCTGTGCTTTGAATTCAAAACTTTGATCTAAACTTGTATTTGGTTTATAACTTAATTTTACCATTGGCTCATATTTATGAAAACCTGATTGTCCTTTGTCTATTGCTCTCCAATTTCTAAAACCTCCATCACCTCTACCATATAATTCTAGTAAAATTCCAACATCACCTATATTTGTATCTAAGGTATCGCCGTAATATGCATGAGTTCTTACATCTCCCCACTGCATATTTTCTATTCCACTAATGCCATTAGATCCAAGAACACCAAGATGATTTCCATAAGTTGTTTTCAAATGAAATTTTCTTTTAGATGGTATGGGAGTGGTTAGATAATTAAGGACACCCCCAGTTGTTCTTGGTCCATAAAGTACTTGGCTTGATCCCATTAACACTTCAATACCATCTTTATTACCCGTTGTTGGATTAAAATATGCTGAAAAATCTGTATATGGTGCAGGTTGAGATAAAACACCATCTTCCATAATTGTTATTTTTTGACTTCTTCCAGGATCTACACCCCTTAAACTAATATTTGGAAAAAGTCCAAAACCATTTTCATCTCTAGAATATACACCTGGAATTGTTTTTAAAACTTGATCAATATTGTCATAATTATTTGATTTTATAGTATCTGAAGTAATGAACGTACCAGATCCACTTAAAGAATCCGATTCTTCCGATCCACCGGTAACAGTTACGGCAGGAGAATAAGCAGTTTCCGCATTTAAATAGTTAATTAAGGCGAAAGATGATACAGCAATTGTTATAATTTTTTTAAGCATACATAAAACTCACATAAATTTTTTATTATAAAAAAAATGGGCATGTGGATTAAGGCGACATGCTCCAGCGCCATATTATGAAAATGCAAATCATTCTCAGTTAAAATTGATGATAATCATTCTCATTAAAATGTCAAGTGACAATTTTTTTTTATCTACTTATAATGTCTTTCTATTATGTATCGGAGCTTTTATAAATTTTTTATATTCGTATTTCTATTTGGAATTTGTTTACCATATTCCTCATATATTTTTAATGACTTAAAAGATGATTTTAAAAAAAAAACATTTGCATATGGATATTTATGTAGCATAGATACAAGTTCAAAACCTTCCAAGGATTCATCTGATAAAAATTGTTTTTATTGTATTGTGCAAAATGGCGCTAATAAAGATTGCGATGATTCTTTTTTTTATTCAATTATAGAACTACCAACTAAATCCCAGTCGGAATTAATTAGTTTCGTAAATTTATATTATTTCTTTAAAAAAAATTTCCAAAAAACACGAGCTCCGCCTCATATCTCCTAATAAATTCTTTTATTTTTAATTTTTTAATAATTAATCGGATTTAGGAGGTCCGTTATGTATAAATTTTTTTTATTTTTTATTATATTTTTGCCAACAATTTGTTTGGGTGATGGAATAGGTATTGGAGGAAGACCAGATAGCCATTCACCTATTGGAGTAATGGGTGATCATGTACACAAAAAAGGCGAATTAATGTTTTCTTACCGTTATATGCGTATGGAAATGTCTGATTTAAGAGATGCAAGTCATGATATATCAAGATCAGACGCAGTATCTTCAACCGGATCTTACAAATTTATGAATGCCCCAATTAAAATGCATACCAATATGCATATGTTTGGTGGAATGTACGGAATAAATAATCGTTTAACTGGGATGGTTATGCTTCCTTTTTTAAACAAAAAAATGCAAGTTCGTCAACGTGCTGGCGACTTAAATCGTTTTACAGTTTCCTCAAGAGGGATTGGCGACATTAAACTCACAGCTCTTTATTCTTTAAAAGAAAGAATTGATTCTAAATGGCTTTTAAATTTTGGTGTAAGTATCCCAATAGGAGAAACTAATGTAAAAGATGATATGGTAATGATGAATGGATCACATTCTCATTCATCTCTCGGTTATGGCATGCAACTTGGTTCTGGAACATATGATCCGATTTTAAAAATTGGTTATACAAAAAAATGGGATAAAATTTCATTAGGTTGGCAAACATCAGGTATCTGGAGACTGTATCATAATGAATACGATTATCATTTAGGCGATATATATAGCGGAACATTGTATAGTGCTTTTGTTTTAAATGATTGGGTATCATTTTCTGGCCGTTTAGATGGAAAATGGGTTAGAAAAATTTCAGGTGCCCATTCCCAGCATTCAAATATGTCAATGAGTCCAGCGTTTTCAAAGGATCAAGGACATAGAAAAGTAAACATAATTGGAGGAATTAATTTTATTGTTCCTAGAGGAGAGTTGAAAGGCCAACGCTTAGCATTTGAATTTAGTAATCCAATTTATCAATATTACGATGGCTTGCAGATGAAATCAGACAAAATGATAACTTTTGGTTGGCAATATGCTTTTAGATTTAAAGATTTGTTTTAATTATTTTTTTGGCCTATTTCCAAAGATTGCAGTCCCAATTCTAAGATGGGTCGCCCCCAAAATAATCGCTTTTTCATAATCTTCACTCATCCCCATGCTTAGATAAGGCAATTTATATTTTAGATTCTTTTTTCTTAGATAATCAAAATGAAGAGAAGGGTCATCATCATATGGTGGAATGCACATTAATCCTTGAATGTTAAGTTTAAGATCTTCTTTACAATATTTAAAAAAATCATCCGCGTCATTTGGCATTACACCTGATTTTTGGGACTCTTTCCCAGTATTTATTTGAATCATGTAAGAAATTTTTTTTTTTAAATTAATTTCCTCTTTTTTCAAAGATTTTGCAATTTTTTCTCTATCAACTGTTTGAATAAAATCAAATATAGAAATAGCATCTTTTACTTTATTACTTTGTAGAGGCCCAACAAGGTGTAATTCAATATTTTGATATTTTTTTTTTAATAGAGGCCATTTGTTGAGTGCTTCTTGGACTTGATTTTCTCCAAAAATCTTATGACCACAATCCAATGCTGTAATAAGTTTTTCTAAAGGCTGTCTTTTAGAAATCGCAATAATTTCAATATTTCTTTTTTCTCTTAAATCTGTATCAATAGATTTGTCAGATTTTTCTCTAATTTTTTTTTTAATTAAATTAATATTTTCTAAAACTTTTTGATTTTCCATTTTTTTTATTACAATTATTATAAATGCAATCTATAAAACCAAATATAAAAATAAATAAACTTTTAGATTACTCTAAAGAAATTAAAGTTAAAAATAATAAACTTCCAAAAATAATAATAATATTTAATGAAGAATTTTTCGACGAAAAAAAATTATTAAACTTAAAAATACCAAAAAAATCAGCATTTTTATTGAGATCCTATAAAGCAAAAGAACGAAAGAAAATTGCCAAACAATTGCTAAAATTTTGTAAAATGAAAGAATTAAAATTATTAATTGCATCGGATATAAAATTAGCGAAAGATATTAATGCACACGGGGTTCATTTTCCGGAATATATGATTAAAGAAAAAAATAAAATTAATTGGGTTATTCTTAAAAATATTAAATTAAAAAAAAATTGGATAATTACTACAGCAGCACATAGTTTACAGTCTATTAAAAAAGCTGAGTTTTTTGATATTGATGCTGCTTTATTGTCGCCAGTTTTTTCATCGAAAAGCCATCCTAATAGGAAAAATTTAGGTATAAATAAATTTGCAAAAATAGTAAAAAAAACAAAATTACCAATCTATGCATTAGGAGGAATAAATATAAAAAATATAAAATCTTTAATTGAAACTGATATTATAGGATATGCATTTCAAAGAGGAATATGATGAAAAAAATTTTAATAATTTTAACTTTATTTATATTAACTTCAAATTGTAGCAAATTAAATTTTTTTGGTTTTGGAGAAGAAAAAAATAAATATGAAAAGTTAAAAATAAATGAATATTTGTGGAAAGCATCTAATAATTTGTTGAATAAATATTCAAGTACCGAAACTGATTTAAAAGAAGGAAGCATTTCAACTGATTGGATTAGAATCAAAAAAGCTCCTAAGGTAAGATTTAGAATATCAATATATATTTTAGGATCTAATTTAGCTAAAGATAATATAGAAATTTTTACTGAAAAAGAATTTAATCAAAATGGCGTGTGGAAACAACAAAAAGTAGGTGAAGCATTTAATGATAATCTTAAAAAAAAAATAATTTCAAATGCACGAAGATTAGATACTGAATTATAATGGAAAAATATAAATTCAAGCAAATTGAAAAAAAATGGCAAAATGAGTGGGAATTAAAAAAACTATTTAAAGCAAAACCAAAAAAAAATAAAAAAAAATATTATGTTTTAGAAATGTTCCCATACCCGTCAGGAAAATTACATATGGGACATGTAAGAAATTACACTTTAGGTGATGTAATTGCGAGATATAAACACAGCAAAGGTTTTAACGTTTTACATCCAATGGGATGGGATTCTTTCGGTCTTCCTGCAGAAAATGCTGCAAGGGAAAATGAAGTTCATCCTAAGGAAAGGACTTTAAAAAATATAAATACTATGAAAAAACAATTAAAAAAAATGGGGTTTTCTTATGATTGGGATAGAGAGCTTTCAACTTCAGATAAGAATTATTATTATCAAGAACAAAAAATATTTTTAGAATTTTATAAAAAAGGATTGATTTATAAAAAATCAGCATATGTGAATTGGGATCCAGCAGAAAAATGTGTTTTGGCGAATGAGCAAGTGATCGATGGGAAGGGATGGAGATCAGGAGCCAACGTTGAAAAAAAGTTGATGTCACAATGGTTTTTAAAAATTACAGAATATGCAGAAGATTTAGAAAAATCATTAAAAAATCTAAAATTTTGGCCAGAACAAGTAAAAACAATGCAAAAAAATTGGATTGGAAAATCCAAAGGTTTAAAAATTAATTTTAATTTATACAATAAAAAAGAAAGTATAGAAGTTTTTACCACAAGACCTGACACTCTATTTGGTGCTTCATTTATTGCTCTTGCATCTGAACATCCAATTTCAAAATTGTATGGAAAAAAAAAAGTAGAAGTAAAAAATTTTATAAAAAAATGCCAGAAAAATTTGAATCTTCAGGAAGAAGAATTTGAAAAATTGGAAAAGGTAGGTGTTAAATTACCATTTGATGTTATTCATCCAATTACAAAAGAAAAAATACCAGTATATATAGCAAATTTTATCATTATGGAATATGGAACTGGCGCTGTTTTTGGTTGTCCAGCTCACGATCAAAGAGATTTTGATTTTGCTAAAAAATACAATCTTAATATAAAACTAGTAATTAAAAGCTCTGAAAACAGTACTTTAGATAAAGCTTACATGGGTGAGGGGAAGCTTATAAATTCTGATTTTTTAAATGGATTAAACGTAAAAGATGCGAAAGAAAAAATATCTAAATTTCTTATAGAAAAAAAAAAAGCTAAGTCTGAAACAATTTATAGATTAAAGGATTGGAGTATATCAAGGCAAAGGTATTGGGGATGTCCAATTCCTATAATGTATTTGAAAAATGGTACACCTGTGTTAGCAACCGATAAAGACTTACCTATTGTTCTTCCAGAAGATATTGATTTTTCAAAGAGTCAAAATCCTTTATATGATCATCCAAAATGGAAATATACAAAATATTCTAAGACTAAAGAAGATGTATTAAGAGAAACTGAAACTTTTGACACTTTTTTTGAATCATCGTGGTATTTTGCTAGGTTTTGCTCGCCTAATTCCAAAGATATAATAGACAAAAAAGAATCTTCATATTGGCTTCCTGTAGATCAATATATTGGAGGTATTGAACATGCAATTCTTCATCTTTTGTATTCAAGATTTTTTACTAGAGCACTTTATGACTGTGGTTTGTTAAATATAAAAGAACCATTCAGTAATTTATTAACACAAGGAATGGTGTGTCATAAAACATTTAAAGATGAAAAGAATAATTGGATAAGCCCAGCTGATTTTAATGAAAAACAAAACAAGGAGAAAATGTTAATAGGGAAAAGCGAAAAAATGAGCAAATCAAAAAAAAATGTAGTTGATCCTGATTTAATATTAGACAAATTTGGCGCCGACACAGCAAGACTTTTTATGTTATCTGATAGTCCTCCAGAAAAAGATTTAGAGTGGACAGATACTGGAATAAAGGGTGCTTACAAATATTTAAATAGATTATGGGATCTGATAACGAAAAATTTAAAAATTTTAATAAAACAAAAAAAAAATATAAAAGATTTTAAAAAGAAAGAAGAATTTATTTCAGCTATTAATCAAACTATTTACCATGTTACACTTGATTATGAAAACTTTAGATTTAATAGGGCAATAGCTAGAATAAGAGAATTTACAAATATATTATTTGAAAACGAAGAAACATTAAAAGAAAATAATGAATTATTTAAATTTCTATTAGAAAATGTTATAAAAATTTTCAGCCCTATGGCCCCTCATATTACAGAAGAAATGTGGAAACTTTTAGGTAACAAAAACTTTTTGATTGAAAGTGGATGGCCAGTTGCTGATAAAAAATATTTAAAAATTGAAAATATTACATTAGCTGTTCAAATAAACGGTAAGCTAAAAGGAACAATAGATTTGCCGTTTAATACAAATACATTAGAGATTGAAAAAAAAGCTTTATCTTTACCAAAAGTGATTCAAATAATTGGAAAAAAAAAACCAAAAAGAATTATTGTAGTTAAAAACAAAGTTGCAAATATTGTTATATAAATGAAAAAAATAAGATTATTTTTATATTTAATTTTTTTTTTGATTCTTTCCAACTGTGGATATGAGCCAATTTATTCAAAAAATGTAAATAGAGATAAAGACCTGCTATCTGTTTCAGTAAAAAATATAAAAAATAGATCTGGGCAGATTTTAAGAAATACCTTACTAAATCAGATTAACCCTGAGAGGGAAAGAGCGATAATAAAGTATAGACTTGGAATCAAAATATCTGAAAGCAAGACAAACTTAGCGTATCGAAGAGATATGTCTGCTACAAGACAAGATTTAGAAGTTATAGCAAAATATGTTTTAACAAATGTAAAAACTAATGAGATTGTTCTTAAAGAAGAAACTAAATCTATATCTAGTTATGATGTTGTAGAATCTGTCTACGCAACATTAATTGCTGAAAAAGATGCAAGAGAAAAAAATTTAAAAGTTATAAGTGATAGTATTTATACAAATTTAGTTATTTTTTTTAAGAACAAATAATAATTTTAATTTAGCTAATAAATTTTAATTTTTTTTATTGGGTATTTTAATAAATTAATCATATTTTTTTTATCTATAGCAACACAGCCTTCTGTTGTAATAATATTTCTTTTAGATAAATGTAAAAAAATTGCACTACCTTTCCCTTTAATAACAGGATTATCGTTGTATCCAATAACAATAACAATGTCATATAAAGAATCTTTTCTCCATAATTTTTCACTTAAATCTAAATTCTTCGTTTCAATTATTTTATTGTATTTAGGACACCCGGGGTTATCACAACAAACATGATTTTTTCTTATTATATATGTGGGAAGATTAGTTTTTGGTTTTTTAGTTCTATCTGCTCTATACATAACATATTTTAAGGTAAAAGATCCTCTTGGTGTTTTAAGATCACCTTCTTTTTTACTAGAAGTTATTCCATTTTTACCTAAAAGACATTTAGCAATATATTTAGAGTATTTTAGTATGCCTGTTTTTTTAACAAATATATCCATAAAAGTTTTTTTAATATTTTTAAAAAAAAAATAAAAAATTTTTTAAAATTTTTTTTAATTTATACTACTAATAATATATTTAATATTTAAATAATAAAGATTATGAATTTACTTGTTATTGAAAATAATTTTTTGTTAAAAGAAAATTTTTTTTTTCAATCAGATTTAAAAATTAATTTTAATTTAGTTTTTTCTAACTCTATCAAAAGTGCACAAAAAATATTAAACAAAAAAAAATTTAATTTCGTAATTATAAGTTCGCTCGAACCAAATCTAAATTCTTTTTATGTAATTGCTAAAATTTTTAAAATAAAGCCAAAAGATAAAATTATTCAAATTTTAGAAAAAACTAACGATAGCAAGCATGATTATTCCTCTTATTATTTAAAAAAACCTTTTATGTTTAATAAATTGTTACTAATTTTGACCAAAACTAAAAAAAAATTAAATAAAAAACATTTTACTTTAAAAAATGGATTAATTTTTACAAAATCCCAAAGAAAACTTTCATCTGATAAAAAAAAAGAATTAACATTAACTGAAAAAGAATGCGATATTTTAGAATATTTGTTAAAGGAAAAAAAATTTATTAAAAAAAAAGACCTATTAAAAAATATTTGGGGATTTAATAGTAAGGTAAAAACAAGGACTTTGGAAACTCATATTTATAGATTAAGAAAAAAAATAACTAAGAATTTTGGAATCGAAAAGTTTATTAATGTTAAAGATAATTCTTACAAACTTTTTTAATTTTTTATCAATTTAAAAGTTTTTGGATCAAATTTTTTTTTATTTTTTATGTTTAACAAAGCAATAGTCGTTTCAACTTCTTGATAATCTGTTACAATCCATTTTTTCAAACTTATTGGATTTGCTGAAAAAATTAATTCTATTTTATCAATATTTTCAAAATCTTTATTAATTAACGTAAGTGTTATTTTCCCACTTTTTTTTTCTAATTTTTTAATATTAAAATCTTTTTTTAAATTAATATTTTTTTTTAATAATATCCAAGCAGGACTCTTTTCTATTATTATAGATTGTATTTCATTTAATTCTGTATCAAAATAATGTAACCATTTTCCGTCTGCTATAATTAAAAATTTATTCTCCTTTTTATACTCAATTCTTAATTTACCAGGTTTGGATATTAAAATTTTTCCAGAGTTTTCAGTTCCGTCTGATGAACTTTGAATAAATTGTGATGAAATATTATTAAATTTATTTAAGTAATTTTCTAATTGGTTTAGTAATTTTTCATCTAAAGCAAATATTTTTTTCTGATAAAAAAAAAAAAATATTAAAAAAATATATAAAGTAAATTTTTTCAATTTTTTTATATTTTAATTATTAATTTATTAAAACCTCACGTCTACCAATTCTATCTGCTTCTGATACAACATTATTTTCTTCCATTTTTTCTATTATCCTAGCAGCTCTATTATATCCAATTTGAAAGTGTCTTTGAATTAAACTTGTTGATGCTTTTTTCTTTGATATTACTAGCTCCACAGCTTCCGAATAGAATTCATCTACTTCATCGGATGTATTATTAATTCCTATTTCATTTTTTTTTTCATCTGTAATACCATCTACATAGTTTGGCTTTCCTTGAGATTTTAAAAATTTTACTACTTTAGCTACTTCTGTATCACTAACAAATGGACCATGCACACGTCTTATATTGCTCGCTCCTGACATATATAACATATCTCCTTGACCTAATAGATATTCGGCCCCTTGTTCTCCAATAATTGTTCTACTATCTATATTTGTTGCTACTTGATAACTTATTCGATTTGAAAAATTTGCTTTTATTGTACCAGTAATAACATCTGTTGAAGGTCTTTGGGTAGCTACAATTAAATGTATTCCGGCTGCTCTAGCCATTTGAGATAATCTTTGGATAGATGCCTCTACGTCTTTTCCAGATACTACCATTAAATCTGCTATTTCATCAATAATAACTACTATGTAAGGCAAGCTATCAAAGTTAATTCTTTTTTCTTCAAAAATAGGTTTTCCAGTTTGACTATCAAATCCAGTTTGAGTTTTCTCTACCATTATTTCTCCGTTTAGTTTTTGTTCATTTATTTTTTTATTAAATGCTTCTATATTTCTCACTCCTACTTTCGACATAACTTTATATCTTTTTTCCATTTCTTCTACTAACCATTTTAAGCTAAAAATTGCTTTTTTTGGATCGGTAACAACAGGAGTTAAAAGATGAGGTATTTCATCATATACTGATAATTCTAATCTTTTTGGATCAATCATTATAAATTTACATTGGTCAGGTCTAAGAGAATATAAAATCGACAGAATCATTGCATTTAAACCAACAGATTTACCTGACCCAGTTGTTCCGGCAATTAAAAGGTGGGGCATTTTATGTAAATCTTGTATTACATTTTTACCTGAAATATCTTTACCAAAAACTAATGGCAATAAAGCATTTGAAGTATCAAAATCTTTTAAACCAAAAATTTCCTTTAAATTAACGATTTCACGCTCTTCATTTGGTAGTTCTATACCAACAGCATTTTTATTTCGCACATTAGAAATTCTAGCAGACTCAGCACTCATTGATCTTGCAATATCGCTTGCTAAATTAATAATTCTTTTTGTTTGTGTACCAGGCGCGGGTTCAAGTTCATATAAAGTAACAACGGGTCCAGGATTTATCCCGATGACTTCAGCATCTATTTTATAATCTTTGATTACAGTTTCTAATAATTTAGCATTTTGTTGAAGTAAATCTTTATTACTTTTATTTGCATTAATATTTTTTTTACCTTCTTCAAGTAGATCTAATTTAGGCAATTTATAATCTGTTTCTTTTGCAAAATTAAATTTTGGTTCTATTGCTTCTTTAAGTAACTTCCCCGGTTTTGATTGAGGGGTTGTATTCGAAAATAAATCTTCTGCTTTATTATCAGGATTTATATCTAAATTTTTATTTTTATTTATTATTTTTTGAACAAGAGGTTTAAGAAAAAAATATATCTTATTTGTAAAAACAATTATTAAATTAATTAATTTTACAAAAAGAAAAAAAATGTATTTAGTGCCTGAAAAGAAATTATTGCTAATTTTAATCCAATCTGATTGATTAAGCCCTAATGAAAAATTAAATGAGCAAAAAGCAATAAAAAAAAATAAGGTTGAAATATAAATTTGGCTGATTTCAAAATTAATATGTTGAAGAAAATTTGATATATATAGAAATGTATATTTTCCAACTATTCCTCCAGCTTCTAAGTTAAAGGCAAGTATTTTTTCAATATTTAAAGCTGTTGATGTTGATATTAAAGTAATTGGTATAAAAATTAATCTTAATGACAAAAATGAGATTTTTTTATGAATACATAGTTTTAAACCCCAAACAAAACTAATAAACAAAATAAGAACAGACGAAACTCCAAATAATTTAATTAATAAATCTGATGTGTAAGCACCATATTTTCCAAAAATGTTGTGTGTATCATTGTCTGATAAGTATGAAAAAGAAGGGTCATTTACATCAAATGTTACTATAGATGCAGCGATTATCGCGCTTATTATTAAAAGAATTATTCCAATAGTCTCAAGAATTCTTTTTTTAAAAAAAGGAATATGAGAAAAATCTGCGGAATTATTAAACTTTAAAACCATAAAAGGTCATTAATGTTTTCTATCCCAACACTAATAGATTTATATAAGTTTTAATATAAAACAACTATTTTTTGAAAATTTTATAAGATAATATTACTTTTATTATATTGCTTTTGTTCCTTTTTCGCCTGTTCGTATTCTTATTGCTTTTTCAACACTAATAGAAAATATTTTACCATCACCAATTTCACCTGTATTTGCTGAACTTTTTATTGCTTTTATTACTTTTTCCTCAATTTTTTTATCTACAACTACTTCTATTTTTATTTTTGGTAAATATTTAACCGAATATTCAGAACCTCTATAAACCTCTTTATGACCTTTTTGTCTACCAAATCCACGAACTTCAGTTACAGTCATACCTTCTATTCCAATTTTATTTAAAGCAGTTTGGACTTCGTCTAATTTAAAAGTTTTAATTATAGCTATTATTAGTTTCATGGATTATTAATATTAAAATTATAAATGATAGCCTCTTTCACCATGAGTTGTGATATCTAAACCTTCTTGTGCATCTTTATTTGAAACCCTTAAACCTATTATTGCTTGTACTATTTTTACAATTATATATGTCGCAACAATAGATAACGCTGCAACAGCAATAACGCCTGTAATTTGTATTTTAGCTTGTGCCCAACTTCCAGCTGTTCCACCAATAGCTTCGTTTGCTAAAAATCCTACCATTATAGTACCAAGCATACCACCAACACCATGAACCGCGAACACATCTAAAGAATCGTCAATATTAAAGGTTTGTTTTATTAAAACAGAAAAGTAATAACATACGGACCCAGCAGCTACTCCAATAATAAATGCTGATTTTGGATCTACAAAACCAGAAGCAGGAGTTATTGTTGCTAAACCAGCAATTGTTCCTGTCACAAGCCCAACTAATCCTGGTTTTCCATTTTTAAACCATTCAATTCCCATCCAAGTTAAGGAAGCTGTAGCTGCAGCAATATGAGTTACAACCATTGCCATACCTGCATTTGCACCTGATGCCAGAGCACTACCTCCATTAAATCCAAACCAGCCAACCCACAGCATGCATGCGCCTACCATAACAAGACCAGGATTATGGGGAGGTTGAACACTATTCGGGAACTCATTTCTATTACCAAGTAAAATTGCTATGACAAGCGCGGATACACCTGCTGTGGTATGAACAACTAATCCACCTGCAAAATCTAAAACTCCTAAATCTGCTAACCAGCCACCGCCCCAAACCCAATGTGTTGCAGGAGCATATACTACAAAAAGCCAAATAGCAGAAATTAAAAGGACGGAAGAAAATTTTATTCTTTCAACGTATGCTCCAACCATTAACGCCGGAGTAATTACCGCAAAAGTTAGTTGAAAGATAAAAAAAACATTTTCTGGTATGGTTCCACTTAGAGCGTTCCATTCTACATTATTAAATAAAAATTTTTCT
>CAZWXP010000054.1:0-2987 GCA_964637965.1 uncultured Alphaproteobacteria bacterium
AGACGCATCTGTCATAACTTTGTCTAAATCATCTAAAATTTTTTTATTCCATTTTTTATTTTTTAATAATTTAACTACTTTTTCAGTCCCAACTCTGCAAGGGGTGCATTGACCACAACTTTCATCTTCAAAAAATTCTAACAAATTGATAGCAATATCTTTCATACTGTCTTTTTGAGAAAAAATAACTATTGCTGCTGATCCAACAAAACAACCATGTTTATCTAATTCTTTTCCAAAATCTAAAGGTATATTTCCAAGCGATGCAGGCAAGATGCCCCCAGACGCTCCTCCTGGTAAATATCCTTTAAAGACATGATTTTTTTCCATTCCTCCACAATAATCGTCTATTAGTTCTTTTACAGTAATTCCTGCCGGCGCTTTTATTACTCCTGGTTTGTTAACTCTGCCTGAGGCAGAATATAGTCTAAAACCTGCACCACCATTTTTTCCAAAATTTGAAAACCATTTTCCACCATTTTCTAAAATATCTCTTACCCAAAAAAGAGTTTCAACATTGTTACATAAAGTGGGTCTCCCAAACAATCCTTCTTGAACAGGAAACGGGGGTTTATGTCGTGGATACCCTCTTTTTCCTTCAATACTTTCTAACATTGCAGATTCCTCACCACAAATATAAGCACCCGCTCCTCTTCGGATAATTAATTTACAATATTTTGTTAAACCTTCTTCTTCAATTTTTTTTATTTCATCTTTTATGATTTTATTAATAAATGGATATTCATCTCTCAAATAAATTTAACAAATTTTTGCTTCTACAACCCAAGCGGCAATCAACGTACCTTCTAGGAAACGATGGGGATCAGTTTCCATGCAGAATCTATCTTTGAATGTACCAGGTTCTCCTTCATCAGCGTTTACAGCCATCAATCTAGGTGCCGGTTCATTTCTAGTTAACTTCCATTTTAAGCCTGTTGGAAAGCCTGCCCCACCTAGTCCTTTAAGATTTGAATTTTCTAAGGTTTTAATAATTTCACTTGGTTTAATTTTATTTAATAAACATTTTTTTAAAATTTTATAACCACCTTTTTTTTTATAAGAACTTAAATTTATATATTTGATAATTTTTGGTGAATAATTATTTTTTTTTATAACATCCTCTACTTTAGTTTCATTTGCTTTATCGATATGCCTATGTCCAATTTCTAAAACCGGCGCAGTATCACACCTGCCCATGCATGGAGCATTTACCACTCTGATATTTTTTTTGATATATTTTTTTTTTAAATTTTGTAAAAGTTTTTTTCCACCCATCATTTCACATGTTACAGTATCACAAACTCTAATTGTTATTTCAGGAGGTTTATTGTTATTATCAACAATATCAAAATGTGCATAAAACGATGCAACTTCATATACTTCAGCTAGAGGCATTTTCATTATAGTGGCCAAGGCCGTCAGATGTCTGGAATGTAGGCATTTAAATTTATCTTGTATAAGATGTAAATTTTCAATGAGCATATCACGAGCTTTGGATTTATTTTTAAGTAGTAAGATTATTTCTTTTTCTGCATTTTCATCAACAATCCTACCTTTGGGAAAGAAAACCTTTTTTTCCTTTTTTCTACCTAAGTCACCGTTTCCTAATATTTTAATTTCGTTAGTCATAGCTAAAAAAAAAAAGGTCGTAATAATTACATAACGTTTAAAAAAAAAAAACAATTATAATTCATTTTTTACAATTTTTAGCTCTTTTTATTTACCATTAATAGTTTTTTTACCAACATTCTCAAAATTAACAGTAATAATATCGCCAATTTTTGATTGCACTTGTCCCAAGCCCCAATCTTTTCTTTTGGGATGATTAACATAAATACCTGGAATTATTAAATCGTTCATATATTTTTTTTCTATTTTTTTGTTGAGTTTTTATTTATTATGAATATTATTTTTCTTCTTATTACATGAATAAATACTATGGCTGCAAAAACTAAAATTTCTTCAAAATATAAACCCAGTTCAAGCGAACCATTTATGAATACAAAACAAAAACAATATTTTAAACAAAAACTTTTGGTTTGGAAAGAAACGCTTTTAAAAGGTTCAACTGAAACAATTACAAACTTAAAAGAGGATAAAGAGGTTTCAGGGGATTTTGCTGATATTGCTTCAGCTGAAAGTACAAAATCTATTGAACTACGTACAAGAGATAGGGAGAGAAAACTTATTAATAAGATCAATGAAGCTTTAAAACGTATTGAAAATAACACTTATGGTTATTGCGAGGTAACAGGAAAACCTATTGGTTTAAAAAGACTTGAAGCAAGACCTATAGCTACATTAAGTATAGAAGCCCAACAGATGCATGAAAATCAAGAACAGATAAATAGTGATTAAATACTTTTTCGATTCGTTTTCATACTCATTTTATTTTTGAATAGTATTTTTTTGTTTTTTTTGCTTGAATAAAAGAACAAAAGTAGTACATAGTTAAATATACATTTTTTATTTATTTTATTAGAGGATATTAGAATGAAAAAACCTATTTTGAAAAGCGTAAGTTCTACTATGCAAGAAAAAGATAAGGTAAGAAAAATTAAAGATGAGTCGCTAACTACCGCTATTTCTCAAATTGAACAAAGTTATGGAAAAGGTTCAATTATGAAATTAGGTGATAATAAACAGAATGTAGATGTGAGCGTTGTTTCTACAGTGTCAATCGGTCTAGATATAGCATTAGGTGTTGGAGGTTTACCAAGAGGCAGAATTATAGAAATATATGGAACTGAAAGATCTGGAAAAACAACTTTAGCAATACACGCTATTGCTGAGTGTCAAAAAACAGGAGGTACTTCTGCTTTTATAGATGCAGAACACTGTCTAGACCCTTCTTATGCAAAAAAACTTGGAGTAGATATAGATAGTTTATTAATTTCACAACCTGATTCAGGTGAGCAAGCATTAGAGATAACAGAGACATTAGTTAGATCTAATGCAGTTGATATTTTAGTTATAGATAGCGTTGC
>CAZWXP010000055.1:0-2973 GCA_964637965.1 uncultured Alphaproteobacteria bacterium
ACATTTAGCAAAAGAAAAAATTAAGATTTTAGGAACTTCTTTAGACTCTATTGATATAGCAGAGGACAGGAAAAGATTTAAAAAAATAATAAAAGATATAAAAATAAAACAACCTGCAAATTTGACTGCAAATAATATTAATGAAGCAAAAAAGTGTCTAAAAATAATTGGATTGCCTTTAATAATTAGACCATCGTATGTTTTAGGTGGTAAAGCAATGGAAATAATTAACGAAAAAAAAGAGTTTTTCAAATATATTGAAAGGGCTCTTAAAATAACAAAAAAATCTCCATTATTAATTGACTCTTATTTAAAATCAGCAGTTGAAGTTGATGTTGATGCTATTTCGGATGGAAAAAAAGTATATATAGCCGGAATAATGGAACATATAGAGGAGGCTGGAATTCATTCAGGTGATTCAGCGTGTGTAATACCACCTTATACTCTAAAAAAAGAAATAATTAAAGAAATTGAAAAACAAACAACAAAGCTAGCAATAGCTTTAAAGGTCAAAGGATTAATAAATATACAATTTGCCGTTCAAAACAATGCCATTTATATAATCGAAGCCAATCCTCGTGCTAGTAGAACTGTGCCTTTTGTTGCAAAGGCAACGGGAGTACCAATTGCAAAAATTGCCTCTTTAATAATGCTAGGAAAAAAATTAAGTGAATTTAAATTAAATAAACACCAATTTAAGCATATCGCTGTTAAAGAATCTGTTTTTCCATTTTCCAAATTTGAGGGTTCCGATGTAATTCTAGGCCCAGAAATGAAATCAACTGGAGAAGCAATGGCAATGGATTATAATTTTGGGCAAGCATTTGCTAAATCACAATTATCAGCAAATGTGGATTTGCCATTAAAAGGTAATTTATTTGTGTCAGTTAAAAACGCAGATAAGCAGTTTGTTTATGAACATGTTAGAAAATTAAAAAATCTTGGTTTCACAATTTTTGCAACCAAAGGTACAGCAATGTTTTTAAAAGAAAAAAATATTAAATGTTCATTAATAAAAAAAGTAAAAGAAGGAAAACCAAATATTGTAAATTTTATAAACGAAAAAAAAATCAATCTTATTTTTAACACAACTGAAGGCTCACAAGCAATTAAAGATAGTTTTACTCTAAGAAGAGCTGCAATTAATAACAAAATTCCATATTACACTACTATTGCTGGAGCTAAGGCTACAGTAGAAGCTATTAAAGAATTATCTAGAAAAAATTTAGAAATATCTTCATTACAAAAATATTTTTTTAAAACAAAACTTAACAGGATTGTAAAAAGTGTCTAAAAAAAATTGTTTGATATTATCAGATAATTTAATTGGACATGAAAAACAATCAATTTCATTAGCAGAGAAATTAAATATAAATTACAAACTTATAAAAATAAAAAAAGTAAATTTTATTAGAAGAAATTTTTCAAGTTTTCTAAATTTAAAAAAAATAAAATCTTTTAACCCGCCATATCCAAAAATAATTATTTCTTGTGGGAAAAGCACAGCATACTATTCAAGAATTATTAAACAAAAAACAAAAAACAAAATTTTTTCTATTTTTATTCAAAAACCTCCAATAAATATCAATAATTTCGATATTATAATTTCGCCAAAACATGACAAATGCAAAGGGCCAAACGTAATCGAAACTCAAGGTGCTCTTACAAAAATAAATTCAAAATATATTAAAGATATAAACAAAAAAAAACCTCCAAGAATCTTAAAAGAAAAATTTATTAGTGTCCTTATTGGCGGAAATAGCAGGCATCACAGAATAACAAACTCAATATTGGATAAAATAATTAAAAATCTTAAATTAATTGAAGAACAAAACAAAATCAGAATTTTTATACTTTTTTCTAGAAGAACAGGTAAAAAAAATTATTTATATTTAAAAAAAAAATTAATAAACAAAAATTTTATTTTTGTTTTACCGACCTCTAAAAAAGTATCTTACTTAAATGCTATAAGTTTTGCGAAAGCAATAATTGTCACAAGTGATTCTGTTTCTATGGTAAGTGAGGCGTGCAGCACTGGTAAACCTGTATATATAATTGATATCCCTACAAAATCAAAAAGATTTAGTTTATTTATAAAAAATTTGATTCATTTAAAATTAGCTTATTACTTGAAAGACTCAATATCTTTAAAAAGAACAAAGAAGGCATTAAATGATATTGATAAAGTAGTAGAAAAAGTGAAAAAAAAAATTGCAATATAATTATGAAAACTTATAAAAGTGATACAATTATAATTGGCTCTGGTGCTACTGGTTATACTGCTGCTATATACGCTGCTAGAGCAAATATGAAACCTATATTAGTAAATGGTCAACAACCAGGTGGTCAGATGACTATTACAACAGATGTAGAAAATTACCCAGGTTTTAAAAACGTTATACAAGGACCTTGGCTAATGGAGCAAATGAAAGCCCAAGCAGAAAGTGTGGGTACAAAAATTATTAGTGATACCATTACAGAATGTAACTTTAAATCGAAACCTTTTGAATTAATTGGAGATAGTAAATCTATTTATCATGGAAAGACAATAATAATTGCAACAGGTGCAACTGCAAGATGGTTGGGCATCAAAAGTGAAGAAAAATTTAAGGGCTATGGCATATCAGCATGCGCAAATTGTGATTGTTCTTGCTTTAAAAATAAAATAGTTGCTGTAGTTGGTGGTGGTAATACAGCCGTTTAAGAATCTCTATATTTAACATTACATGCAAAAAAAGTAATACTAATTCACAGAAGAAACAAATTAAGAGCAGAAAAAATTCAACAAGAAAGATTGTTTAAAAATAAAAAAATAGAAATTATATGGGATAGTGTTGTTGAAAAAATTCATGGAAATGAAAATCCAAAAAAAGTTACAGGAATCTCTATAAATAATAAAAAAACAAAAAAATTAAAATCTATAAATTTAGATGGAGTTTTTATTGCAATTGGGCATGATCCAGCAACAAATAT
>CAZWXP010000056.1:0-3083 GCA_964637965.1 uncultured Alphaproteobacteria bacterium
TACGTTGGAAAATATGATGGTCCGCAAGGATGTAAGTTTATTCCCATTGAAAAGAGATAATCAATTTCTTGTTTTCAACCAACTCTGAGCCTTAGAATTGATATCATGATTGTATAACACTTCAAATACCATATCATAGAACGTTATACCTTTTTTCTGTGCTTCTGAATCAAGCCATTTTATACCGTCTGCTAATTCAGGGTCATGTTCAGAGAAATCTACAAGCTCATCTACCATTTTTCTGAAGAAATTATGCGATTTCGTCATGAAAACAAGTTTCATAATTGATCATTAAGCCCAAAATGCAAATTATATTGATAAACCGCTACTTTTTGATTGACATATGGAGCATGAACTTTTCTTTGATGGAACAATAAAGGAGTATTCTTGGTCAATTAAAACTCAGGGTAAAATTATAAGACAAATCAGAGAACACCCCCCAGCGTACCTATCAGGTGGTAAACTGAAGATCAAAACCGAAGGTGAGTCGAAATTTGTTGCACTACATGTTGGAATTTATTGGGGTCTTGGAGTTTTTATTATAAAAAACTACGATGTAGTGAACGTGATGTGTGATTCAAAAGAAATGTATGAAATTCTTCTTGACAAACAGAAAACAGAAAATCAAATAATTAATGATAAAATTCACTTTATTAATCAATTAACCAATCATAGAAATCTAATGCTTAATTACAAAATAATAAAACCTGAAAAAAATCTGGCTACAGAACAGTTAACTAATAATAAAAAAACTGCAGCTTTTAGAGATTCTAGGGATTTTGTCTAATGATCAATCCTATATCATTCACATTTGTGTGAGTTGGTCCAGTTTTTATCAGACCACCAAATTTTTTATAAAAATTAAACGAATCATTATTTCTTAGATAATTTTTAAATGGTAAAATTGATCTGGTTGAAATGATAGCGCCTGCAAATTTTGTGTTACCGTCAATTCCATCTGTTCCTATTGATGAGATTATGTAGTTGTGATCATTTTGTAATTCTTTGAATAAATGAAGTACAAGCTCTTGGTTTCTACCACCCTTACCCTCTCCAGTTACATTTACAGTAGTTTCACCACCAAAAATTATGCACGATTTATTTCTCTTTCTCATAATTTTTTTAATTTTTTTCGCGGCAACACTAACATCTGAGTTAAGAGCACGAATAACACCTGGGCTATAATTCATACTCTCCGCTTTATCTTTCATTGCAATGAGAGAATTGTTATTATTTGCAATCACGATATTTCTTATTTTTGATTTTTTTGGTGTCTCAGGAAACTTATTTTTTGCTCCCATTTCTAAAACTCGAATTACATTCTTTGAAACCTTTTTATGAATTTTATATTTTTGTAAAATTTTTAGTGCCTGTGAAAAAGTAGTTTTATCAGCAAATGTTAATCCAGATGAAATAGAGCTCAAGTCATCACCAATTACATCAGATATAATTAATGAGATTCCCTTACAATTCATTTTTTGTGTGATTTTACCACCTTTAACTTCTGAAAGATGTTTCCTCACACAGGAAATTTCATTAATGTTTGCGCCACAATGGATTAATTCATTATTAACAGCAATCTTTTCCTTAAGAGAAATTCCCATTGGGTGGGAAACTAATGCAGAGCCACCACCCGATATTAGGAAAATCACAAAGTCATTCTTTTTTATGTCTGAAACAAGTTTTTCCAGATACTGTGAAGCTTTGAAACTTTGTAAGTTAGGAAGTGGATGTCCTGCCTTAAAAAATCGGAATTTCTTATTAGAAAAAACTGGTTTATAGTTTGATGGCAATACAACCATGCCATGTTTAAAATTGACTTTTTTAGAAACAAATCTAGCCATAGAATCAGCGGCTTTTCCTATTGCAATAATATAGACATTATCAAATATCTCTAAATTAATTACCGACTTTTTGATTTTAATTCTATTTTTTAAGAAAAATGGTTTTAAACAATATGCTGGATCTGCGGCATAAATTCCCTCATTCAAGATTTTTATTGCATTCAGAAATTCTTTATTCTTGAAAAACATTGGTTGATTTTTTATCACTTCTCTATTCATATTGAAAATAACTTAAGGGTATTGCAGACTCAAGGTATAAAAAAGAGAAAAAATTTCATGAGATTGTATGGATAAAGTTCTTCTCCCAAAAAAAATAGAATTCGGCGAAAATGCATTATCTGAGGCTGAGTATCCAAAAAATGCTCTAGTTGTAACTACTACCCCACCTGAACTTTCAAGCAAGTGGTTGGACAAAATGGGCATACAGGATTACATGTTGTTTGATAAAGTCACTCCAGAACCATCTATTGATGATGTTAACGCTCTAGTATCTGAATTTAAAAGTAAAAATCCATCTGTGCTTATTGGTCTTGGAGGTGGAAGTTCTCTTGATGTAGTAAAATATTCTGCTGCAGACTTTGGTGTTGAAAAAATTCTGATACCTACAACATTTGGTACTGGAGCCGAAATGACAACTTATTGTGTGCTTAAATTTGATGGAAAAAAGAAATTACTTCATGAAGATAGATTCCTTGCAGATAGAGCTATAATTGATTCGTATTTTATGGATGGAACACCAGAACAAATTCTCAAAAATTCAGTCTGTGATGCATGTGCACAGGCTACTGAAGGATATGATAGTAAGCTTGGAAATGATCTAACACGAACTTTGTGTAAGCAAGCATTTGATGTATTATATGATGCGATAATGAATGATAAGCCAGAAAATTACCCATATGGGTCTATGTTATCTGGTATGGGATTTGGTAATTGTTCTACCACATTGGGTCATGCACTATCATACGTTTTCTCAAATGAGGGTGTTCCTCACGGTTACTCATTATCATCATGTACTACGGTTGCCCACAAACATAACAAATCAATTTTCTATGACCGATTCAAAGAAGTTATTGAAAAGTTGGGATTCGATAAAATGGAGTTAAAGGCAGATGTGAATCAAGCTGCAGATGTTGTCATGACTGATAAAGGACACTTAGACCCAAACCCAATACCAATTTCGAAAGACGATGTAATTAAATGTCTTAATGACATTAACTCTGGAAATCTTTAATTCAATTT
>CAZWXP010000057.1:0-3593 GCA_964637965.1 uncultured Alphaproteobacteria bacterium
TCAAGACTTCTGGTAATAATATACCCTGAGGTGCAGACGAACTGTATACAACATTAAATGGTATGCCAAATCTCCCGAAAGAATTGATATATTCATTAATTTCTTTATTAGGCTTTGTTAAATCGCCACGTATTTTTTTAATATTATATCTTTCAAAAATATTTTTAACTTTTTTTCTATCTAAAACAGTTTTTTTATTATAAAAACATGTAAGACACCAATCCGCTGTTATATCAACAAAAACAATATTATTTTCATTAATTAATTCTTCAATTTTAATAGTATTAAAATCTAACCAAGTGTCATTTTTTGAATTATTTTTAATTATATTAATTTGAGTTAATAAAATATTAAAAAGCCAGATAGCTGTGGAAATCAATAAAATGCTTAAAAAATATTTAAACTTTTTCATCCATGCTCCTGGTTTTGGTAAAAATCTTAAAAGTTGTGGTCTAGTTGCCAAAATAATATAAGGACTAGATAAGCCTAAGCTGATACAAAAAAAAATTAAAAAAATTATTTGATTAGGACTTACAAAAGCAAATCCTAAAGCTGTTCCTATAAATGGAGCTGAACATGGTGTTGATAAAATTGTTATGAATGATCCTAGAAAGAAGTTTTGATAAAATTCTGAATTTTTTTTATTCAAATCAATCATCTTATTTAAATATTTTTTAACAAAAAAAGGTACATCAATCGAAAATAAATCTATAAGATTTAATGAAAAAACAATTAATATTAAAATCATGATAAGTAAAAAAAAAGGTGATTGAAATTGAAAACCCCAGCCAAGACTATGCCCTAGGTTTTTTAAAAAAACTATTATCAAGGATAAAATAAAAAAAGAAAATATTATTCCAAATATGGTTGCTAAAAAATTTCTTTTAATTATTTTATTATTTATACTTTTTCTTTCTTGAGATAATACATTATAAATTTTTAAAGATAAAACGGGGAATACGCAAGGCATGAAATTTAAAACAATTCCGCCAATAAAAGCAATTAATAAAAAGAATATAATGCTATCTGGATTTAAAAAATTTGCATAATTTGTATAATTTGATTTATCTACATATTCATAAATAATTTTATTATATTTGGATATTTCTCCATCACCCGCTGGAATATTCAATACCAAATTGTCATTAAAAGGTATACATATTTTTTTGCATGTTAAATAATCAACGTCAAAATTAGCTAATAATTTATGATTATTTTTTTCTAGAACTAATTTAATTGGCAATATTACTTCTTTTGAATATCCAAAGCTTTTAATAGAAAGCACCTCAAATTCTTCAGGTTTAGGCCACATTATTTCAAGATCTTTAAGATTTTTTGATTTTGACCAATCTATATTTGGAGGATATCCAGCTTTACCTGGATATTTCCAATAAATTTTCCATCCAGGATCTAGTTTAAAATAAAGTCCTAAATGTAATTCTTTTTCTTTACCTACTGTATTTACTGAAGAAATTAATTCTAAAGAAACATGTTTATGCGTTTTTTCATTATCTTTTTGTGCAAAACCGGTAATTGAAAAGCTTACAATAAAAAATAAAAAAAGAAGTGTGTTTTTTATTAATTTTAAAAACATTTTATATATTCAAATTTACTATAAACAATATCTATTAATTTCTACTATAATAAATGATATATTTCATTATTTAGAAATTATGAAAAAAAATAAAAAATTTTTATCTGGTAAATTTTTAATAGCATCGCCTTCTATGACTGATCCTAGATTTTATAAATCAGTTATTTATATGATTACACATAAAAAAGAAGGAGCTATGGGTATTGTAATTAATCAGCCGATAATAGAAACAAAAATAAATAATATAATCAGTAATGAAGAGCTAAAGGATAACTCAAATATAGATAATATTCCCATTACCTATGGAGGCCCAGTTGATACAAAAAAAGGATTTATATTACATTCCTCAGAATTTAAAGATGAAACAACAATTAAAATTGACAGTAAAATTTTTTTAACTTCTAATATTAATATTCTTAAATCAATTGTTAAAGGAGATGGCCCAAAAAAATCACTTTTTGCTTTAGGTTATGCTGGCTGGATGCCTGGCCAATTAGAAGAAGAATTATCAAATGATGGTTGGTTAATAGCTCCGGGGGACTCGAAATTAATTTTTGAATGCAAAGCTGAAAAAAAATGGGTAGAAGCAATTAAATCTATCGGAATTAATCCAAATTTTCTTAATTTAAATTCTGGTAAATGCTAAATTCCTTTTTTTAATTTAGCTAAAAGTAAATGATCTTCTAATTTTCCATTAATTTTTAAATATTTTTTTGCATAGCCTTCTACTTTAAATCCAGAGTTAAGTAAAACTTTCTTGCTAGATAAATTTTTTGGTAAGCATGCTGCTTCAATTCTATTTAATGCTAAATCAATAAAGCAGTAGTTAGAAATAATTTTAAGTGAATCTCTCATATATCCTTTACCAGCATATTTTTCGCCCATCCAATAACCTATAGTTATGCTTTTATATCCTTCTGATTTTAGATTTGTAAGACTTAATCCGCCCATTAAATTATTTGTTTTTTTATGAAAAATAAAAAAATTATAACCGGTTTTTTTTATTAAAGCTGTTTCAATCATATTAATGAATTTGGAAAATGATGACTTTGTAAGAAAAGTACTTGGCCATTTTGGTTCCCAAGGTTGTAAAAAATTTCTTGATTCCTGTCTTAATTCTGCCCATTCTCTCCAATGTTCCTTTTTTGGGACTCTAAGAATAACTTTCTTACCAATTAATTCTTTTTCTTTTTTTATTAAAAAAATATTATACATTTTTTACAAACTTCGATTTTTTAATTAGGTAATCTTTAACTTTTTTATAATTTAAATTAATTATTTTATAATTCTCTTTTAATTTTTCTAAGGATTTATATTGTTTTGGTAAAAATACTTTTTTTTTTATTACTTTTGCTATAATTTCAGGAAATTTAGCAGGGTGAGCAGTAGATATATATATTACTGGTTTGTTTTTTATTTCTTTTGCTCTTTCAGCTACAACTCCTACTGCTGTGTGAGGATCAAGTATAATGTCTTTTTTAAAAAAAAATTCTTTCATCATTAAACGGGTATTCTTTTGATTTACTCTATGAGATATGAAATGATTTTGTATTTGTTTAACTTTATTTTTTTTAATAAAAATTTTTTTATTTTTATATAGTTTTTTAAGTTGTTCCTTCACTAATTTATTGTTTTTTCTATATAAATCATAAATAAATCTTTCTAAATTACTTGGTAATTGTATATCCATGCTAGGTGAAATAGTCTGTTTCACAGATTTTAGATTAATATAACCATATTTAGTAAAAGTTGATAAAACATCGTTTTCATCTGTAGCTATAATTAATTTATATACTGGTAATCCGATCTTTTTTGCAACATATCCAGAGTAAACGTTTCCAAAATTTCCTGATGGCACTGAAAAAATAAATTTTTGATTTTTTACGTTAATTTTCGATACAGAATAAAAATAATAAATTAATTGAAATAAAATTCGCCCCCAATTAATAGAATTAATAGCTGAAAAAGAAAATTTTTTTTTTAAATCTTCATCGACAAA
>CAZWXP010000058.1:0-3295 GCA_964637965.1 uncultured Alphaproteobacteria bacterium
CTGAGTAGTAAAACATCTTTAATATCAATTTTATCACCTTTTTTGTTTTTTAATTTTTCAACAAAAATTGTATCTTTTTCTTTAATTTTGTATTGTTTTCCACCAGTTTTAATTATTGCAAACATAATTTAAATATTAAAAGATTTATTGAATATTTTCTGAAATATACCTTTACATTTTCTTATGTCAAGATCTTAGACATTTTAAATACTCTTTTTCATGACCATTTATTGTTTCATTTAATCTAAATTTGTTTTTAGCAGTTTTAAAGCCTTCACTAGAAATTTTTTTTGCAACACCCTTATTTTTGTATAAATATATAATAGCTTTTGAGAGTCCTAACACATCATTTTTTGATGTAAGGATACCGTTTTTTTTATTTTTTATTATTTCATTACAGCCACCTACATTAGTTGCTATAACAGGTAATTTAAATTTAAAATACTCAAGAATTGCATTAGGAAACCCTTCTTCTTTTGAGCATAATATCCCCAAATTACAATTTGATAAAATATTTTCTAATTCTAGAGTTTCAATCCAAGTTACTTTATTAAATATTTTTAATTTTTTTGATAATTTAACTAATTTTTTTTTTATTCCATCATCCCTGCCAATACAATAAAGCCTCCAATTTTTTGGTAATTTTTCTTTGATTAAATTAAGAGAATTAAAAAGTATATGGTGGTTTTTATATGGAATTAAATTTGCAGTTATAACAATGTTAAAATTATTATTTTTTTTAAATTTTTTTTTATTTGTTACATCAATACCATTATAAACAATTTTAATTCTATCTTTAGAAACATTTTCTTGGTTTATAAGTTGTTTCTTGATTGCTTCGGAGTTAACTAATATTTTATCAACTTTTTTATGTAAAAATTTTTCTACTATTCGGCAAAAGATTATTTTATTTTGATAAAAATTTAGCGATCTTCTACTCATTATTAATTTACATTTAGAATTTGCAATAATAGATGAAATCATTCCAAGAATGTACGCTTGAGGTAAAAAAAAATGAGTTAATGTAAAAGGATCTTTTTTAAAAATTTTAAAAAGCTTATGTATAATTTTAAAAAAACTTATAACTTTAAATGATGTTTTAATATTTAAATTATTAGTTTTTATTTCTTTATTTAAATATTTTGCTAAAATTCCCCTTTCCTTCAGTGTAATTAATTCAATCTTCCAGCTTTTTTTTGCTAAATAATTAACAATGTTCAGAAGTTGTTTCTCTGTTCCACCAACATTTAAAGACCCTATCACTATTCTTATTTTTTTTTTATTTTTTAAATTCATTTATTAATTTCTTTTATAGAAAAAATGTTTTCAAAGTAGTATAAATAATTTTTTATAAAATTAAACAATGTTAGAAATAGATACTTTTTTCATAATTTCTCTTCTTTTATTTTTTGCAGGATTTATATCAGGAATTTTAGCCGGTTTTTTTGGTATTGGTGGTGGAATTATAATTGTTCCTGTAATTTACCATTTATTTAATTTCCTAGATTTTTCTGACAATATATCAATGCATATGGCTATTGGCACCTCGCTTGCAACTATTATTCCAGCTTCATTGAATTCAGTTATTGAACATAAAAAAAGATCCTGTGTTGACACAAGTTTACTTGACAAATGGAAATATACTATTTTATTTGGATCTTTGGTTGGAGCAGCGATAGCGCAATTAATTGAGGGAAAAGTATTAATAATATTTTTTGCTTTTTTCACTTTTTTTGTAGCAATTAGAATGTTTTTCAATAAACCTTATTCAAATAAAACTTATAATTTTTTGAAATCGATTCAAAAAATCATTAGTTTTTTTATTGGTACAATTTCTTCACTTTTAGGAATAGGAGGAGGCACGCTTAGCGTTCCTTTATTGTTGAGTTGCGGTAGAAATATAAAAAAGGCAGTAGGCACATCTTCAGGTATAGGTCTGCTTATAAGTTTACCAGCGACTTTAATTTTTATACTTGCAGGCTTGAATATTGAAAATAGACCACAGTATTCTATTGGTTTTATAAGTATTATGCCATTTTTTTTGATAACACTTGGAACGTTTGTTTCAGTACCTATGGGGGTAAAGATTATGCATAATTTTAATGATATATTAATTAAGCGTTTTTTTTGTATTTTATTATTAATTTCGGCTTTAAAAATGTTAAGGGACCTAATTGTATAATTAAAAATATTTCTTGAAAAGGATATTCTATTTAATAAATTAGTTTTATGTCTGAAGTTGTAATTGTAAGTGCTACCAGAACTCCTGTAGGATCTTTTAATGGTTCATTTTCGAATATGAGCGCAGCTGATTTAGGTTCTATTGTTATCAAAGAAGCAGTAAATCGAGCAAAAATTAAAACTTCAGATGTTTCTCAAGTTATAATGGGGCAAGTTCTAACAGCATCCTGTGGACAAAATCCTGCAAGACAAGCTTCTATTAGTGCCGGGGTACCAAATGAGATAACAGCTTTAACAATTAATCAAGTTTGTGGATCAGGTATAAGATCTATTGCTTTGGGTTTAGAATCAATTGTCAGCAATGAATCAGAAATTGTCGTTGCAGGGGGACAAGAAAATATGACACAAGCCCCTCATTGTTTTCATTTAAGACAAGCAGGAATTATGGGTAATTCAGAGATGATTGACAGCATGATTAAAGATGGAATATGGGATATTTTTAACGGATACCATATGGGAGTTACAGCAGAAAATGTTGCAGAAAAATGGCAAATTACAAGAGATCAACAAGATGAATTTGCATTAAACTCTCAATTAAAAGCCGAAGAAGCACAAAAAAATGGTAAATTTCAAAAAGAGATTGTTTCTGTTCCTGCTCAACTTAAAACAGGAACGGTTGTAATTAGAGATGACGAATATCCAAGACATGGCTGTACTTTAGAAAATTTAAAAAATTTAAAACCAGCGTTTAAAAAAGATGGAACTGTAACTGCAGGAAATGCAGCTGGAATAAATGATGGGGCTGCAGCAGTAGTAATAATGAAATTAGACAAGGCAGACAAATTAGGAATTAAACCACTTGCAAAAATCACCTCATGGTCAACAGCAGGAGTAGACCCTTCAGTCATGGGAAGTGGTCCTATACCATCAAGCAAAAAAGCTCTTCAAAAAGCAAAATGGAAAGCATCAGATTTAGATTTGATTGAAGCTAACGAAGCTTTTGCAGCACAAGCATGTGCTGTTAATAAAGAAATGGGGTGGGACCCAGAAATTGTAAATGTTAACGGAGGCTCAATTGCAATTGGTCATCCAATAGGAGCATCTGGAACAAGAA
>CAZWXP010000059.1:0-3443 GCA_964637965.1 uncultured Alphaproteobacteria bacterium
ATTTCTTAAATTGTTATCTTTTAAAGATGCATTAATTACAATTGAACCTTCAATTAAATCGGAGGACAGTATTTCTAAAAAATCATCTTTTGAAACATTTAAAATAAAAAATTTATATTTTTCTTTTCTAAATTCTTCAAAAACTTGTTTTGCAGATTCTTTTTTTGTTATTTTTTTTTCTATTAATTTAAATTTTTGATTAGTAAACTTCCCAGTTGTATTGTTATCTTTAATACCCATTCTGCTACCTAAAATACCATTATTTACTATTTCTGGATTAATTGAGTATATGGTTGGTTCTCTCTCAATTGTTCTATTCATATGAACTATATTAATCTGCTGTATTTCTGCAGCCATTAAAGTCTGAATAAAACTAAAAAATAATATAATTGAAAATAAAAAAATTCTCATAAAAAATAAAATAATTTAGATAATAGTATTTTACAATTTTTTTTAATTATAAGTATTTATTCATTTCATGAATATGTATAAGTTGAATTAATAAAAAAAAAAATTATTATCCTTATATATGAAACCTCTATTAAGATGGTGGCTTTTTATAAGCCTAACTTTGGTTCTAACTTTTGCTTTTTACTATTTTGGTCTTTTTTCTGAAGTATATGAGAAAGATAGAACTAAACTATCCTTTTTGATAATGACAATATTTTTCTTTACTTCTATTCATTGTGGGAAGGAAACAATTAAAATTTCAAAAGCATTAGAAGGCGATATTACTGAAAATGAAATAAAAAATACTGATTGGAGAGGCAATCAAGAAATTGGATGGTTTATTTCAGATTTTGTTTTAACAATAGGAATGATAGGAACGGTTTCTGGTTTTTTAATAATGCTAACAGGTGCTTTTGCAGGAGTAGATATTGGAGATGAAGAAGCAATGAAAAGTGTATTAGAAAAAATGTCAAAAGGGATGTCAACTGCTCTTTATACAACTTTATTTGGTCTTATTTGCGGTGGTTTGTTAAAAATACAATATTTTAGTCTTGGAAGAGCAACAGATCTACTGATTGGACCATTAAACCAGAAATAGTAGTTAAAATGCAGCGTAGATATCATACAAACCTTCCTTTTCTCGACTTACTATTCAATGTTTTAATTGGTTTTGTTTTTTTATTTATTGTGTCTTTTTTATTAATTAATCCTATAGCTAAAAGAGCAGACATAGAAGTAAAAGCAGAGTTTTTAATTACTGTTTTTTGGCCTGACAATTTAGAAGATGATGTGGATATTTATTTTGAAGATCCAGCAGGAAACCTAGTTTGGTTTAAATCTCGTGAGCCTGGATTAATGCATTTAGATAGAGATGATTTAGATAAAAGAAATGACGAAGTTGTAACAGCTGCTGGAACAATATTATTCCCTGAAAATAGAGAGATTGTTACTTTACGTGGCATTGTTCCAGGAGAATATGTTGTTAATGTCCATTGCTACTTTAAAGTTGGGTCAGACCCAGTTCCAGTTACTATTCAAATAGACAAAATTAATCCTTATTCTGTAGTTATAAGAGAAACTGTAGATTTAACAAATAAAGGAGATGAAATTACAGTAACAAGATTTAGTGTTAACTCAAAAGGTGAGGTAACAAATGTAAATAAACTTCCTAAAAAATTGGTGCAAGAATGGCAGAAGGGATAATTGGTTTATCAGCAAGTTTTCTACTTTTAGTATCCTTAATACTTTGGTTAATTATTCTTTCTAAAAGAAAATTTTGGGTAATAAAAAGTATTATTATAATTATAGCTACTTCATTTTCTATAATTGTCTTGCTTTCATTAAAAGATTTTATTGGGTGGCCTAGTAAATCTAAATTACCTGAAGAATTTCAACTACACTGGGCAATAATTAATGAACCTGATAAAATTAAAAATACTGATGGCGCTATATATATGTGGGTTACCAAATTAAATAAAGAAAATAAAAATAAAGACTTGCCTAGAGCATACAAAATTAAATATACAAGAAAAAATCACGAAGAAATTATGAAAGGATTAATTGCTTTAGGAGATGGCATTCAGCAAAAAGGTGAAATGGTAAAAGTGAAAGAAGATATAGATATAGAAGAAGATTTAAGCACACTTCAAGAAATTGTAATTTATGAACTTCCAACACCTTTATTGCCAGAAAAAAATACAACAAGTGAGGGTGGTGAGATAAATACAAATAATTTTAACGCTCTTGAAATTGATCCTGAAACAGGAAGACCAATTCTTGAAAAAAAGGAAAAACAATAATTTTTTTTAAAAAGGACTTAAAAAAAAACTTCTTCTTTTATCTAAACTTAAAATTACTGACATTGCAGTTAGTCTAGATGTTTTTGGGTTACTACTTGGATTATTTTCCAAAATAATTTTCAACTTTCCAAATTTTCCCTCTGCTTCTATTTCAGCTATATTTTTTTTTACTCTAGGATCAGCTATAACAATAACCTTTGTCTTATCAAAACCAGTTCCGCAAATTGCTAAAGTAGCTGCAATGTTAGAATTTTTTGGAAAATCTTTACATATTTTTCTTGCAATTGATTTTGATAAAACTTTTTCTTTCTTTATTTTTTTTGATTCTAAAGGTGGTAATAAGGCTTTGGGAGGTTTCCTTTGTATAAGTTGTACATATTTTAATTCCTTTGAAAGCGATGCAGCTGCTATGGCATCTAATCCAGATATAGCTCCCGTAGGTACATAAACTTTATTATTAACCTTTTTTGTCAAAGAATGAACGTTTCTAAAAAAAATTTTGTCAGCAAAAGAGCATACTGATAAACAAACAAAATCTATTTTATTTTTTAAACTTTTTTCAAGATAATCTTTACATGCGTCTACACTTGCTGCTTCTATAATTATATCTGGTCTTTTTTTTAGTAATTCTTCAAATGATGTGCATTTAATTTTTTTAGAAAGTTTTTTGTCTTGAATATCATTTGAAAAAACTCCGACAACGCTATATCCTTTTATAATTTTTTTTGATATTTTTTTGTAAACTTCTTGTCCTATCGCACCAAAACCAATTATACCAATTTTTTCTTTTTTCATTTTTTATATAAAATTGTAATTTAGAACTATTCTAAATTGGATTGACAATATTATGAACATATTTATATTCTATGTATAACATTTTATAATATAAATTATGTCAATCGATGTAGAAACAAAAAAAAAAGTTAAATCCATCACCAAAAAATATAAGTATGGTTTCACAACTAATGTAAAGGACGACAAAGCTCCAAAGGGACTTAATGAAGGAATAGTTCGATTAATTTCTCAAAAAAAAAATGAACCTAAATGGCTTTTAGAATGGAGATTGAAAGCATATAAAAGATTAAAAATTCTTAAAGAACCTAATTGGCAAAAACCAAAATATCCAAAAATAGATTATCAAAGTTTATACTATTATTCTGCTCCAAAGAGTTTTACGGAGAAACCAAAAAGTCT
>CAZWXP010000060.1:0-4565 GCA_964637965.1 uncultured Alphaproteobacteria bacterium
GTAAACTGGGTGAAAACAAACAAAAGTGGCTGCAAAATTATATAATTTTCCAAATACAAGATCTTGATAACAAACAAAGTCTTCATTAAAAAACTTTTTACCTATATCATCTCCTTTTTTATAAATAAGAAGTGAATCCCAGACTTCAGGGGCTTTACTTTTTATTTTTTTTGCAAGTTCCAGGGTTGCCATAACATCCCCGATTGCATCATGAGCGTTTTTGTGATCAATTTGGTTAACTTTGGTTAAATCCCCTAATTTAAAACTTTGTCTATTGTTCTCTTTTAAAGGAACAACAATAGTATTTGGGGCGAATGCACTTACACCTCTTGCTAATTTTAATACATCCAGTCGTCGATTATCTTTTGAGGTCGTAAGATATGGATAATTTAAAGATTGAAACAACCCTTGGCGTAAAACATCTTCATCAAAACCAATGCTGTTAAAACCTACAAAACAGGCAGGGGACCATTCCTCAAATTTATTTTTTAATTCTTCAACTAAGCTATAATGGGAAACTTCACAAGATTTTAATTGGTCAATTGATATTTTATTAACTAATAAAGCCTCTGGAGCTGGTATAATATCTTTTTTTAATCTGCATGAAATATTAATTTTGTCTTTAATTTGGAAACCATCGTCGGTTAAAGCAGCCCCGATTTGAAGTATCTGATCAAAATCTTTATTACTCCCACTAGTTTCAAAATCGTAAAATACATAATTCATTTTTTTAAATTGGCTTTCTTGATTTCATCGCTGTAGTTAATGTTCCCTCATCGACGTAGTTGAGTTCTGCTCCAAACGGCATGCCTTGAGCAATTTTTGTAATTTTTACTTTAGTGCCATTTAATTTATCCGTTATATAGTGAAGAGTGGTCTGGCTATTAACCGTTGAGTTTAATGCAAGAATTATTTCTTTTATATTTTTATTTTCTGCTCTTTGTATTAATTCTTTTATCATTAAATCATCAGGGGTTATATTATCTAATGCTGATAACGCACCACCTAGTACATGATAAAGTCCTTTGAAAGATCCAGTTTTCTCAAGTGCCCATAAATCTGATATATCCTCGACAACACAAACAACAGATTGATCTCTTTTTGGATTGCTACAAATTTTGCAAGGAAGATTAACTCCCAGATTTCCGCAGGTTGTACATTTTTTGATTGATTCCCCTGATGCCGCTAACGACCTGCTTAAAGGATACATAAGTTTTTCTTTATTTTTTAAAAGAAAAAGAACCATTCTACTCGCAGATTTTGGGCCAATGCCAGGTAGTTTGGAAAATAAATGAATTAATTCTTGAAGTGCATCGTCGTGCATATTTTTTTTTTCTAAAAGGGCATTTTCATTCCAGGAGGAAGCCCTAAACCTCCTGTTAATTTTTTCATTTCTTCTTGAGACTTTTCTTCGGCCTTGGATTTAGCATCATTTAAAGCAGCTACTATTAAATCTTCCATAACTTCTTTTTCATCATTTTTAATTATGGATGGGTCTATATCAATTTTTTTTACTTCGTTTTTACAATTCATAATTATTTTAACCATTCCTCCTCCAGATGTCCCTTCTACCTCTAAATTAGATAAGCTTTCTTGTATTTCCTGCATTTTTTTTTGCATCTCCTGCGCCTTTTTCATCATATCGTTAAAATTATTCATTTTCTTCTCCTTTATCTTTTACTTCTTTTATTTTAGCACCAGGAAATGCATTTAAAATTTCCTTTATTCTTTCATTCTTTGATAAATCATTGATTACTCTATCTTTTTCCTTATCATTTTGAACTTCAAGTGTTGCTTCTCCTTTTTCCTGCGTCATTAAAATATGCCATTTTTCTTTAGTCCATTCCGATAAAAATTGACCTACTTTACTCGCAAGATCTTTTGGCGCATCTTTTGTTGGATTTAATTCAATTTTTCCTTTTTTAAAACTAACTAAATGTACATGAGAAAATAAATTATTAAATAATAAAATTTCCTTTTTTTGTAAAAATAAATCTGCAACTTCCTTAAAATTATTAACATTTATTTCTTTTTCAGCCTTAATATTTGGAATGTTATTTTCTTCAAAATTTTGTTTTTTTGCTAATGTTTCAATATTTTTCATTTCCATAACAGTATCGGAACTTATGCCCGATTGTTTTTTATCTTTTGTTAGATCATTCTTTTTTTCTTCAACTATTGTGCTTGTTTTACTTTCATCATTTGTTACTGCTTCTTCTTGTTTACTTTCCGCATTTAAATTGGCAGAAATTTCATTCAAAGATGGTAATTTTGATGCAAATGCTAAACGTATAAGAATCATCTCAGCGACTATATGTGGCATCTCATGGCTTTCTAATTCTTGATATCCTTTAAGAAGCATTTGCCAAGTTTGAGAAAGTTCTGACATATCTAGTTTTTTAGATAATTCTAACCCTTTTTCTTTATCAATTTGTGAAACACCTGGCTCTTTGGAAATTTCGGGGGTTAAAACTAATCTGCTTAACCAATGCACGATCTCTAATAAATCTTGAATTATTATTCCTGGATCTGCTCCCTCGTTATAAAGAGTATTAAATATTTCTAAACCTTTTGTAGTTTTCCCATTCATTAGATTTTCAAATAATAGATAAATATTAGTTCTATCCACTAAACCAAGTAATTCTTGGATATGTTTTTCAGTTATTTTTTTTTCTCCTATTGATAAAGATTTATCTAAAATGGATAGCGCGTCTCTAACACTTCCATCCGATGCTCGAGCAATGATGCTAGCTGCGTTAACATCAATCTCTGATTTTTCTTTTTCAGCAATTACTTTTAGATATTGTGCTAAAATATCAAAAGGTATTCTTTTTAAATCAAATCTTTGACAACGTGAAATAATTGTTGCTGGAATTTTTCTTGGCTCTGTTGTACAAAAAATAAATTTTACGTGTTCCGGAGGTTCTTCAAGATTTTTTAAAAGTGAACTTACTGCAGAAGTAGAAAGCATGTGTACTTCATCTAAAATGTATACTTTGTATCTCCAGTTTGACGGCCTGTACTTTATTCCATCTAGCAATTCTCTCATTGTATCAACAGTTGTATATCTTGCGGCATCTACTTCGAGAAGGTCAATTGGATTGCCTTTTACTTCATCTTCCCCATTAAACAAATGTGCTAAAATTCTAGCGGTTGTAGTTTTACCGACGCCCCTAACACCGCTAAACAAATACGCATGGGCTAATCTGTTATTTTTAACAGCATTATTAATTGTGGACACAAATACATCTTGACCTATTAATTCTGATAATTTTTTAGGTCTGTATTTCCTCGCAAGAGCTAGAAAAGATTCTGTCATTTTTTTTTATATTTTATAAATAGGGGAGACCCGCAATTACTAGGTAGAGCTGCTCGGTTCCCCGTCTGACTCGATTAACTAACAATAGCGTCCTCCCCAAATTATTATAGCAGAAGTAAGGAATTTATAAAAAAAAATTATTTGCGAAATTTATCAGCGTAGTATGTTCCTAAGATTCTTACAAACCTTGTGTATTCTTTAATTTCTTTAAGAGCGGAACAAACGTTATAATCACCAGGATTTCCCTCAATATCAACATAAAATTCTGCTTGTTTAAATTTTTCTCCCACATACGACTCAAGCTTAGTCATATTTACATTATTAATTGCAAAACATCCAAGAGCTTTATGCAAAGCCGCAGGTACATTGTTAACCGCAAAAATTAAACTTGTTAAAATTATTCCTTTAGATGGATTTATTTTTATTTGTTTTTTTTGAAGTAATACAAAACGGGTTATATTTTTTAAACTATCTTCAACATTTTTCTTTAAAATTTTTAAATTATAGATTTCACTTGCAAGTTTAGATGCGATTGCTGATTCTATTGGATTATTTCCTTCACTTATTTCTTTAGCAGCTAATGCTGTGTCAGCAGAAATAATCATTTTTAATTTATTTTTTTTTATAAATTTTATACATTGCGATAAGGCATGTATATGACTTTTAACATTATTAATTTGACTAATTTTTGCCGTTTTTATACCAAGCAAGTGTAACTCTACTTTCATAAAGTATTCGCCTACTATTTTTAAGGATGTTTTATGCATTAAGCTGTGAATTTCAGCAACTCTTCCAGCAACAGAATTTTCAACTGGAATTAACCCTATATTAGATTTGTTTGTCATTACGCTATCAAAAACTTCTTCAAAAGTTTCACAGGGTACAGCTTTAGCTTTAGGAAATAATTTTTTGCATGCTAAATGTGAATTTGCACCTTCTATGCCTTGAAACGAAATTGTATTAATATTTTTAATATCCATAAATTTTCCTTAGTTTTTTCGAAGCTATAGATATATTATCAATTTTTAAATTTTAAATTAATTATTAATAAAAAATATGAAAAAATTAGAAAACAAATACTTAAAACTAGCAAATGAATGTGCAGAAGCCAGTGGTAAAATAATAAAAAAATATTTCAGAAAAAAAATTACAATTGAAAGAAAAAGAGATGACACCCCTGTAACACGAGCTGATAAAGAAGCTGAAAAAATAATTAGGAGTATAATAACAAAAAAAACACCTGAAT
>CAZWXP010000061.1:0-12228 GCA_964637965.1 uncultured Alphaproteobacteria bacterium
GCATCAGTGTTTAATACCTCAATTGTTTGTCCAGACATAGATTTTACTATATCACTTGGCCTTTGAGCATTTGAACTAACCATATTTTCAACAGAACCAATTACCCCTACTACATTTGATTTAGATTTTCTTAGTGCTATTGATTTCATTACACCTAAAACAAGGGCTGAGCCTCCCATATCCATTTTCATTTCTTCCATTCCTTGAGATGGTTTTAATGAATATCCTCCGGTATCAAATGTGACTCCTTTACCAACAAGTCCTAACGGGGGGGATTTAGAACTAGGATTACCATTCCATTCCAAAGTAATAAGTCTTGAAGGATTCGCGCTTCCCATTCCAACTCCTAAAAGTGCTCCCATTCCATGACTTTTCATTCTTTTTTCATCTAAAATATTAATTTTTAAACCTAATTTTGATAATTCTTTGGCTCTAGAAGCAAGAGTAATAGGATTTAATACATTTGGTGGTTCATGCAAAAGATCACGTGCAAAAAATACACCTTCAGAAACCGCTTCATGATTTAAAAAAAGTTTTTTAAATTTATTAGGATTAGGAACAAAAAAGTTAATACTTTTTAGAACTTTATTATCATCGCTTTCTTTTTTTTTTTTATATTTTTTGAATGAATAAGATTTCAAATAAATACCAGATGCAAAATGTAAAATCAAATTTTCGTGGCTTAATTTAACTTTTTTTACACTTTCTATGTCTAAAGATATTTTTTCAAATTGAAGATTCTCAAGATAGGGGAATAAAAGACCTCCAAAATATTGGAAATTAAAACTTTGAATCTTTGATTCATCTCCTATTCCAATAAAAAAAGCATTTTGAGTATCTTTATTGTCTATTATTTCAACATGGCAAATTTGACCTAATTTACCGTTAAAATTTCTTTTTGCTAAACTGTTTAATATGTTTTTTTTTATTTCTAAATTAGAAGAAATACTATGATACTTTAAGTTTTTTTTATCTTTATTTATAAAAAAAATCTTAAAATTAGGTAAAACTTTTTTATTGATGAAATTTACAATCATAAAATACAAATTAATATAGTTCTTATGTCAATAATATCCAATTATATTTTTAAACAAATAGGTTCATACTTTATATATATAACCATTTTTTTTGTAAGTTTAATATGGCTTGTCCTATCTTTAAAATTTATAGAGTATGTAACAACAAATGGTTTAGAATTCAAAGATTTTATCAAAATGACTTCTTTGCTATTACCCACTGTTATACCTTCTCTAACACCAATAACTTTAACTTTAGCTTGTGTTTTTGTTTATATTAAACTTTCAAATGATAATGAGCTAATAATAATTAAATCATCTGGATTTAGTAAATTACAAATATTAAAACCTGCTATATACCTTTCATTTATCATAATTTTTTTCAATTTGTTTTTAAATTTATATTTTTCCCCTTTAAGCCAATCAATATTCAAAGAAAACCAAAAAAATCTCAGAGAGGATATAGCCCGTATAGCATTTAAAGAAGGAAGCTTTTCAAATCTTTTTCAAGATATAACTATCTATGTTGAAAAAATAATAGATAAAAATAATTATGAATATGTTTTTGTGTACGATAATAGAGATAAAGATGAGCCTGCTACATATATTGCCAATCAAGCTGAATTAGTTCAAATTGAAGACTTTAATAAGGTGATTTTGAAAGATGGTAATAGACAAGTCATTGATAAAAAAAACTTCCAATTAAGCCTTATCAAGTTTGACGAATATGAAGTTAATTTAGATCTTTTGTTTAAAAACATAAATAAAGAAAGAATTAAAGAGCCAAAAGAAATGTTTTTAAATGAATTATGGGATAATAAACACAAAATAAGTGGGCAATATGATCCTAGGCAAATTTCAAGCATGATAATTGAAGGTCATAAAAGAATTGTGGATCCTTTTTATTGTTTAATTTTTACAGTGATAAGTTTAACTTTTCTTCTATCTGACAAATTAATTTTGCAGTCGCCATTAAGAAAAATATGTATAATTTTATCTGTAATCTTTTTAATTGCAGTTATTTATTTATCCTTACCAAATTTTCTTATAAAAAAATCTGAATGGTTGCCGATTATATATTTTTTTCCACTATCACTAATTTTGTTTTTAACTATTTATAATTTAAAAAGAACTTATAGAAAAATTAAAAAATGAAAATTTCAACATTTAATATTTTTGACAGAAAATTTGAGAAATACCTTTTTAAAAAATTTTTAATAAATTTTATTTATTTTATCTCTATTTCTTTACTAATAGTTTTTTTAGTTGAGTTTACAGAATTACTTAGAAGAACGTCTGAAATTGTTAGCGTTTCATCAACATTGTACGTCTTTTATTTAACTGCTTTAAAAACAATGGAAAGTATAGCGTTTATAATACCAATTAGTTTCTTTGGAACTACGATGATAACATGCCGTACTTTAAACAAACATAGAGAAATGGTTATTGCGCAAAACGCGGGTTTAAATTCATTTAAAATAATGTATCCATTCATTTTTTTTTCAATACTGTTTTGTTCAATTTATTTTACTATTCTTAACCCCTTTTTCTCTCACGCAATTAATTCGTATCAAAAAATTGAGCAGGAAGTGTTTAGAGGAAAATTAAGTAAAACCTCAATAAGTAAATCCGGAATTTGGTTAAGACAGGGATCAAAAAATAATAAAATTGTAATAAGAGCGGCAATTTTTTTACCTGAAGAAAGTTTATTTAAAGATGCAACTTTTTATATATATACAAAAAAAAATAACTTTATAGAAAGAATAGACGCAAAAAGCGCTAAACTTGAAAAGGATTTTTGGATTATGAAAAATGTTATAATTAATAGACCAAACAAAAAAGTAATAAAAATAGACGAATATACTTTAAAAACAAATTTATCAATCAAAAAAATAGAGGACAGTTTTTTGGACCCACAAAGTTTATCAATTTGGAAAATTCCAAAATTCATATCATTGCTTAAAGAGTCTGGTTTTTCTTCAACAAAACATGAGATGTACTTTTATAAAACAATTATATTACCTGTATATTTAATAGGTTTAATATTGATAGCCGGTGCATTTACAATTAGATTTACTAAAACTAAGACAACAACTTTCGTATTGATATTAATGGGAGTTATATCTGGTTTCTTGATACATGTCCTTGGAGAAACTATATATTCACTTGGGATTGCTAACAAACTAAATACTTGGGTTGCATCGTTAGCACCATCGATTATAACTATAATAGTGGGTGGTTTTTTTGTAATTCATTTTGAAAAAACAAATTAAAAAATGAAAAAAACAATTTTATTATTTTTATTTGTATTTTTATTATTCAATAAAAATCTTTTGTCAGAAGATAATGCACCGTTTATTTTAAACGCACAAAAAATTATAAATAACCACAATGAATCAAAAGTTATAGCAACGGGAGATGTTGAAGTTATTCAAGGAAAAGAGGTACTTAGAGCTGATTATTTAGAATTTGATAAAATAAAAAATAAAGCGTATGTAAAAGGAAATGTAAGTATTTTAGATGAAAATGGGGTTGTTTATTTTGCTGACTATGCTGAGGTAGATAAAGGCTTTAAAAATGGTCTTTCAAAAAATATTTCGATACTATTTCCAGATAATTCTAAAATGGCTGCCTCGAGTGGTAAAAGATTTAAAGGTCAAATTTCTAGATTAAAAAAAGCTTTATATACTGCATGCAATTGTGATGATCCTAATGTCAAACCAACGTGGCAAATAAAAGCATCAGAAGTTGTTCATGATACAAAAAGAAAAAAAATTAGTTATAAAAATGCTTTTCTTGAATTTCTAGGTTTTCCTGTAGCTTACACACCTTATTATTAACATCCTGATCCAAGTGTTAAAAGACAAAGTGGTTTTTTATTTCCAAAGTATACATCAAATTCAGAATTAGGCACAATTATTAGTACTCCATATTACTATGCGCTTTCTCCTTATAAAGATCTTACCGTAGAACCAATGTATATCAGTGGCCAAAGACCTTTAATATATACGCAATACAGACAAAGATTTAAAAATGGACAAATAAATATTGAAAGTAGTTTTACTAATGCAGATAGAAGAACAAGAGTAAAAACATATTCTAACAAAAACAGAGGGCATCTTTTTATTGATGGAAATTTTGACCATAATGATTTTTGGAGATATGGATTTAATATAAAACGTACTACAGATGACACGTATCTATCAAGATATCTATTTGAAGGTGCAAGTGATAGACTTCATTCTGACTTTTTTATAGAAGGTTTTGATGATAAAAATTATTTCTATGCTACAGGGATAGCAACACAAGTCCAATCAAGCACTTATCAAAGTAATAAAACTCCTCTTATTTTACCATCTATTAAATATAATTATCAGGGTGAAAAAACTAAATTTGGTTTTCTTGAAATGAATGCAAGTTTTTTATCTTTAACACGACGTGAAGGAGCTGATACAAGAAAAGTTTCATTACAACCTACTATTACATATCCGTTTAATGATAGCTTTGGGAATAGATTTAAATTCGAAGCTAGAACAACGTTATCCTCATATCTGGTAAGTCATGTTCAAAGAACTGGTAAAAACGATTATAAAGGGATTCAATATCGAATACATCCTGAATTTCTTTTTGGATGGGACCTTCCTTTACAAAAAATACAAAATGATTCAATTTTCTTTCTAAAACCTCAAGCTGCTTTAATTTTAGCGCCAAATAGAGGTAGTAATGATGAAATACCTAATGAAGATAGTGACAGTTTTGAATTTAGCGAAACTCATTTATTTACTTCAAGTTTATATCCTGGGGATGATAAATTAGAAAAATCAAATCAAAGATTTGATTATGGTTTAAATTTTGACGTTAAATCTAAAAAAAAATAATCTGAGTTCTAATGTCTTTATAGGTCAAAGTATAAGATTTAGAAAAAATCATAACTTTGGTTCGAAATCTGGATTAGATGACCAATTATCTGATTTAATAGGAAAAATAGGATTTGGATTTGGAGAAAATCTGAACATATCTTATAGATTTTTAATTAATAAGGATGAACTTTTTTCTACAAGAAGAGATCAATTTACTATTTCAACAAGTTTTTATAATAATGATATAGCTCTAAATTATATTTATTTGGAACCTACAACTGGTGTTTCAGATGAAAGAGAAGAGCTTAATTTTTCAATCAAACATACTTTTAATGATAATTATTCATTAAAATACTCAATAAGAGAAGATATGACAAGTGATGGTGGATTGCTTGGGCAATCATTAGGATTAACCTTTACAAACGAATGTTTTACAACTGAAATAGGTTTAAATAGATCGTATTACTTAGATAGAGAAATTAAGCCCAATGATACTTTCTTAATAAACTTTACTTTTAAAACACTTGGAACATTTTCAACTGGAAGAAATATTTCTAATTAATAAATTAGTTAGCAAAAATTAAATGAGATTAATGAAAAAAATATTTAATAAATTTTTTTTATTGGGAGCTTTTTTTGCTATATTTATTTTCTCCAAAATAGTTGTAGCAAATAATCAAAATGAAGTTAATACATCAATTTTAAATAGACTCCCTACTAGTATTTTTGCAACAGTTAATGGTGAGCCGATATCAATATATGATTTATTACAAAGATCTACTTTGTTTAGTATTTCAGCTAAAATTCCTTTGAATGAAGAATTTGAAATTAAAGTCTTACCAGATTTGATATCAGGCTATATAGATGAGATCATACAAATGCAAGAAATCAAAAAAGAGCAAATATTTGTTTCCGATGATCAAATCAACCAAATGATAGGACAAATTGAAAAAGAAAATGGTTTTAAAGAAGGTATGCTAAAAGATTTCTTAAAACAAAATAAAACTGATATATCTATTTTAACAAAACAATTAGAAACTAATCTTGGATGGAAGCAATTAGTAGCAAATAAATTTAGAAAACAAGTGGTTATACAAGATTCAGAAATTGAAACTATACACAAAAAATTAAATACTAATATTGGAAAAGAAGAATTCTTTATAGAACAAATATTTCTTTCATATGAAAATCAAAAAAAAGAGGAAATATCAAAAAAAATTAATAATCTTTATGAACAAATAATTAATGGTGCTGATTTTGGATCAATAGCAAAGCAATTTTCAGATTCATTCGGTGGAAAAATTGGTAAAATAGGTTGGATTCCAGAAACAGATTTGGATCCAAAAATTATAAATGACGTAAAAAAATTAGAAGTTAATAAATATTCTAAACCGTTAAAAGGTGAAAACGGATATTTTATAATTAAAGTAACAAATAAAAGAATAATAGGAGAGGAAATCATCAATGAAGTATCAGTATTTAGATTTAGACTTATTGAAGCCAATGACGAAATAAATTCATTGTTAAATAAAGTAAAAAATTGTAGTGAATTAGAAGAATTCTCTGAGAAATACGCCACATCTGATTCTGGATCATTGGGAATGTTAAAATATCAAGAATTATCAAAAAATCTAAAGTCTGAAATAAAAAAAATGAAAAAAAATGAAATAAGTAATATTTTAAAATTTGGCTCTGAAGAATTTCAAATAATGTTATGTGATGTAAAAAAGATAAAACCTATTATACCTAGTAAATTTAAAATTACTGATATTTTAATGAATAGAAAACTTGAAATAATTGCTAGACAGTATATGTCAGAATTACGATCAAAAGCGATAATTGATATTAGAATTTAAAAACAAAAATGAAAAAAAAAATTGTTACTGGAATAACCATGGGCGAGCCAGCAGGTATTTCATCTGAAATAACATTAAAAATCTGGAAAAATTATAGAAGAAAGATAGAACCTTTTGTATTTTTTGGTGATCCTTGTCATTTATCAAAAACTAGTTCAAAGATAAAATTGAAAGTGCCTATAAAAAAAATTAATAAAATTAGTGAATGTCTTAAAATTTTTAAAAATTATTTACCTGTATACGATATAAAATTAAATAAAGAAGCAAAATTTGGATCTCCATCAAGCAAAAATGCTGGGAAAATATTAAGTTCAATTGATAAGACAGTTAAATTTGCTTGTAAAAAAAAAATTTCGTGCATTGTAACAAATCCGGTTGAAAAAAATATTATAAATAAAAAAAAAAAAAGATTTGATGGACATACATTTTACATTGCAAATTTATTAGATGTAAAAAAACCTGTAATGTTATTAACATCGCCCAATATAAGCGTTGTTCCAATAACGCAACATATATCTTTAAGGAATGCTTTAAAAGCGATAAATAAAAATATAATTGTCTCAACAACAAAAATAACTAATAAATATTTGAAAATTTTTTTTGGCAAAAAAAATCCAAAAATCGCAATTGCAAGTTTAAATCCACACGCTGGAGATAAGGGAATATTTGGAAATGAAGAAAAAAAAATTATTGTACCTGCAATTAAAATAATTAAAAAAGATAGAATTAATGTTTTTGGGCCTTATCCAGCTGATACGGTTTTTAATAAAAGAATTTCAAAAAAATTTGATGTTATTATATGTATGTATCATGACCAAGCAACTATACCTATCAAAACACTAGACTTTGAAAATGGCGTCAATGTTACGCTAGGATTGCCAATCATACGAACTTCGCCAGACCATGGAACTGCTTTAGATATCGCAGGAAAAGGAATAGCATCAGAAAAAAGTTTATATGAATCAATTAAAATATCTCAAAATATTGCAAGAAAAAGAAAATTGTGGATACAATAAAACAACTCATAGATAAATTTAATTTAATTTCAAAAAAATCACTTGGTCAAAATTTTATTCTTGATGAAAATATAACTGATAAAATTGTAAAATTATCAGGTATAAAAAATCAATTCGTTTTAGAAATTGGTCCAGGCCCAGGTTGCTTAACAAGATCTTTAATAAAAGGAGGCGCAAAAAAAATTATTGCTATAGAAAAAGATTTAAAGTGTATAGAAATTATTAATTATCAAAAAAAAATTTTTTCAAATAAAATTAGATTGATTGAAGGGGACTTTTTAAATGATTACATTTTTAAAAAAGTTTTAAAAGAAATTGGAAAATGTAAAAAAAAAATTATTATTGTTTCAAATCTACCATATAAAACATCAATTCCGATACTTGTAAAAATTTTAAAAAATAGAGCTTTCTTTAAAAAATTAATTTTAATGTTTCAAAAAGAACAAGCAGATAGAATATTATCTAAAAAAAACAAAAAAAATTATGGAAGAATTTCTGTTTTAAGCCAATGGTTATGTGATATAAAAAAAAAAATGCATTTATCTCCAAATTATTTTTACCCAAAACCAAAAATAAATTCTATGATTTTAGAATTTAAATTTAAAAAAGAAATTAAAAAAGTAATAAATGAAGATTTATTTATTGAATTAATAAAAAAATGTTTTAACCAAAGAAGAAAAACTATTAAAAATAACTTAAAAAAAATAATGAATTCTCCAAATGAAATATTATTTGATTCTGAGATTAATCCTAGCAAAAGAGCGCAAGAATTAGATTTTAATGATTTTATTAATCTTTCTAATTCTTTTAGCAAGAATGAAAAAAATTTATAAAGATCTAATTGCTTTTGGAATAGATTTTGGTTTTTGAAAAATTATTCTTTCTGCTTCTAAAATTGATTTAATTTTTTTTACAGTATCTGTTAAATTTTTGTTAATTAAAACATATTTGTATTCTCTCCAATGACTTAATTCCTTTTCATAAAAGGATAGTCTTTGTTTGACTATAGCAGGGGGATCTTGTGCTCTTTTTTTTAATCTTCTAATTAACTGTTTTTTTGATGGAGGTAATATAAAAATACTAACAACTTCTTTTCCTAATTTTTTCTTTATTTTTCGAGAACCTTGCCAATCAATGTCAAATAAGACATCTTTACCTTTATTGTGTATTTTTTTTACTATCTCTAGGGAGGTTCCGTAATAATTATTAAAAACCTTTGCCCATTCTATAAAACATTTCTTTTTTTTTAATTTCTCGAATTCTTCCTTTGAAATAAAATTATAATCTTTATTGTTTCTTTCTTTTGGTCTTTTTTTTCTAGTTGTATATGAAATTGATAGTTCAATGTTTTTATTATTTTTTAATAATCCTTTCGTTAAGGATGTTTTACCTGCTCCTGATGGAGAGGATAGAATAATAAATAAACCTTTTCTTTTAGTTTTTTTTTTTTTCATTATTTGTTCTTTTTAATTCCTGAATGTTTTTTAAATGATCCTTATATTCTATTGAGAAATTATGCCCTCCTTTACCATTTGCTACAAAATATAAATAATCGCCTTTAACGGGGTTTGTTACTGCATGAATAGAATCTAAGCCTGGATTACATATCGGCCCTTTTGGTAGACCGTAACTTGAATAAGTATTATAATCTGACTTATATTTGATATCCTCTTTCTTTAATTCTTTTTTGTCTTCTCCCAATTCTTTTTTTATCGCGTATATTACTGTTGGATCTGATTGTAGTTTCATATTAATTTTTAATCTATTTAAAAAAACTTGAGCTACTAAGGGCTTTTCATAACTTAAAGATGTTTCTTTTTCTACTAATGATGCAAGAATCAGTACCTCATTATAATTATTAAGATGTATATCTTTATCTCTATTTTCCCAAGCATTTGTCAAAGCTAAATCCATTTCTTTTTTCATTGTATCTATAATTATATTAAAATTTGTTCCATAAGAATAAAAATAAGTGTTAGGAAAAAGCATTCCTTCTTTAATCGGTTCTTTAGACGTTTTATGATCAACAATAATATCTTCTTTTTTTTTTAAAAAATTAACAATTTCTTGTGTGGTCATCCCTTCTGGAATAGTTATTTTTCTTTGAAAATTCTCACCTATTTTAATTTTTTTTATTATCTGGAAAATATTATTGTTATAAAATTGATATTCACCTGCCTTTAACACTTTTTCAGCTAAAGCCAAACGAACAGCTAATTTAAAGAAAAATTTATTATTAATTATTGTTTCTTTGTATAAATTGCTCGTTATATCAGTTAAATTTTCATTATTTTTAATAAAAAAAGTATGTTTATATTGATACTTTGTAAATATCAAATCAAAAATTAATAAAAAAATTAAAAAAAAATATAAAAAAAGAATGTATATGTGTCTTTTTATTAAATACATTTTTTCTTTTTTATTAAATTGATTTAAAAATTAAAGATGCGTTTGTACCGCCAAATCCAAAAGAGTTTGATAATACACAATTTACTTCATGATCTATTGCATTTAAAGGTATTAAATCTAAATCTTTCGCCTCTGGTAAAGGTGATAACAAATTCAATGTAGGTGGTAACTTTTTATGTTTTATTGAAAGTATGGAATATATTGATTCAACACTTCCAGAAGCTCCTAACAAATGTCCTATAGCGGATTTTGTTGATGACATTTTAATTTTGTCTACATTTTTAGAAAAAATTTTCTTAATGCTTTCTACTTCTATTTTATCTCCTATTGGCGTTGATGTGCCATGAGCATTTATATAATCTATATCTTCAGGATTTTTCTTTGCATCGTTTAATGCTGACAAAACACATCTTTCAGCACCATTCCCATCATCAGGAGGTGAGGTTATATGATAAGCGTCTCCGCTAGATCCGTAACCAATTATTTCAGCTAAAATATTTGCATTTCTTTTTTTTGCATGTTCATATTCTTCTAATATTAAAATACCTGCTCCATCACCCATTACAAATCCGTCTCTATCTTTATCAAAAGGTCTGGAGGCATTCTCTGGGTCTTCATTAAATTTTGTAGATAATGCTCTGAGAGAACAAAAACCCGCAACACCAATTCTACAAATAGCTGCTTCTGCTCCTCCGGCAATCATTACATCGGATTTGTTTAATTGAATTAATCTAAATGCGTCGCCAATAGCATGCGCGCCAGAAGCGCAAGCAGTAACTGTTGAATGGTTAGGGCCTTTAAAATTGTATTTAATTGAAACTTGGCCAGAGGCCAAATTAATTAAACTCGAAGGAATAAAAAAAGGACTTATTTTTCTTGGTCCACTTTTTTCTAATAAAATAGAGTTATCGTAAATAGTAGATAGACCTCCAATGCCTGATCCTATAATTACTCCGGATCTAGAAGCTTTGTTATTATCATCTATTATCCAGCCTGAATTTTTAATTGCTTCTTCAGCTGCGATTAATGAATAAAGAATGAATTTATCCATTTTTCTTTTTTCTTTATCACTAAAATTATTATTAATTAACTCATCTGAGATGGTTCCGCCAATTTTTGATGGCAAATCATCTGTTTTAAAAGAATCAATTAATTTAATGCCTGATGTGCTAGAAATTAGTTTTTTCCAATTATCGTTTAATCCACAACCAATTGCGGTTATCATCCCCATTCCGGTTAAGACAACTCTTCTCATATCATAATTAGGTTTTACTTTTAATAAGGTCTATAGCGTCTTTAACTGTAACAATTTTTTCAGCAGCTTCATCTGGTATTTCACATTTAAATTCTTCTTCAAAAGCCATAACAAGTTCAACCTGGTCCAGACGATCCGCCCCTAGAGCTTCAATAAATTTTGCATGTTCTGTAACTTTAACATCTTTTACTCCGAGATGATTGGTAATAACTTTTTTTACTCTATCGACAACCTCTTCTGACATTTTATATACTCCTTAAAAAAAATATTAATAAACTATAATAACTAAACCATTAACATTCCACCATTAATATTTATAGTTGAGCCTGTTATAAAAGATGATTTTTCATCTGTCAAGAATACAATACAATTAGCTATATCATCCGGTTTTCCAATATTACCAACTGGTATCTTTTTTAACATAGCTTCTTTTTGTTCATTGGACAAAGCTTCTGTCATTGGACTTTCAATAAACCCTGGTGCTATACAGTTAACTGTTATTCCTCTTGAAGCAAATTCTAAAGCTAATGATTTATGTAGCCCAATCATGCCTGATTTTGAAGCTGCATAATTAGTTTGACCAATATTGCCGGCCATTCCAATAATAGAACTTATACCTATAATTCTCCCCCATTTTTTTTTTATCATGGATTTTATAACTAATTGGGATAATTTAAAAGTTGCTGAAAGATTTATATTGATAACTTCATTCCATTGCTCTTTTGTCATTCTTATACTTAAAGCATCTCTATTTATGCCTGCATTATTAACTAAAATATCAATTGATTTAAATTTCTTAATTGATTCATTATAAAG
>CAZWXP010000062.1:0-2776 GCA_964637965.1 uncultured Alphaproteobacteria bacterium
AAAAAATGTTTTTTTTAAAAAAAAATAAAATAAAAAACGGACCTTCCACTGAAGAGTTGATAGAAAGAGGTTTTGCGCCAAAAAATGGTAAGATCCATGTTTTGCTTATTCATCCACCATCAACAATAGCCGAAAGATATGGAAGAGAAGATATGGGGGATGTCGGAGGAGATTTAATTCCTCTTGGTATTGCAAGTCTTGCTGCTTATTTGAGAGAAAAAGGATATGGAGTGGGAGTTCTTGATTGTCCTGCTTTAAGAATAGATTCGGATAAAGTGTATGAAATAATTGAAAAAAAAGATCCTACCATAATTGGTTTTTCTACAACTACCTATTCTCTACCTCGAGCGATAGAAATTGCACAAAAAATTAGGAACAAATTACCAAACAAACTGACAATATTTGGAGGATCTCACGCTAATGTAGCTGGAATAGTCACAGCCAATAAATATGATTTTTTTGATATTATTGCTTACGGTCTAGACGGAGAATACATTATCCATGATATTGTTGAAAAATATTCAAAAAAAGATTTCAAACGTGATACTTTTTTAGAAGATTTTGAATTACTGGAAAGTATCAAGGGAGTCATCTTTAAAAAAAACGGCAAAGTTATTCAAAACGCACCTAGGGAGGCAATTGATAACTTAGACGAATTGCCTTTTCCAGCTAGAGATCTTTTTCCTATGGAGAGATATATACCGTTACCAAATCAATATAAAAAATTACCTTTAACAAATATGGTTGTAATTAGAGGGTGTCCATATTTTTGCACATTTTGTGATCAAGCTGGTACGGGCGCTAGGAGAAGGAGTCCCGAAAAAGTAGTTGAAGAGATAAAACACTGCGTTGATAAATATGGAGTTAAGGAAATATCCTTCTGGGATGATACCATGAGTTATCACAAAAAATGGATGAAACAATTTCTAGATTTGTTGATCGAATCAAAACTTGATTTGGTTTGGTCATGCTACGCAGCGGTTAACACTGTAGACAGAGAATTACTTATATTAATGAAAAAAGCTGGATGCTGGAATATATTTTATGGATACGAAACTGGAGACGATGAATTGGGAAAAAATATACTTGTCCATAAAAAAAATAGAGATTTTGAAAAAATGAAAATGGTTGCACGCTGGACAAAGGAAGCTGGTATAGAAACTAGAGGAGCTTTCCTAATCGGATTACCTGGAGAAACTCCCGAACTAGCAAAAAAAACTATTCAAAATGCAATAGATCTCGATCCGGATTATGCACAATTTGCTATAACTTGCCCTTATCCCGGCACCCAGTTAGCTAAAGAAATTAAACAAGGAAAGTGGGGAAAATTAATTTCTGAAAATTTAGAAGAGTATTGTGCAGAAAAAGTTATTTGGCTACCCTTCGGTTATAAAACTGTAGAAGAGCTAGAAAATATGCATCGTTATGCATTTAGAAAATTTTATTTACGACCAAGTTATATATTTAAAAGAATTTTAAAAATTAGAAGCATAGAGGATATTAAAAGATATATTAAAGGCGGAACTGCTTTAATCAAAGGATTTTTGTAATATCTATTTAGCCTTACTTAATTCACAGCAGATAGTTACCTAAATGACAATTAAAATGCAAAGAACAAAAGCTTGGATTATTTTATCCAAAATAACATTTTATTTTATACTTTTTTTTATAACAGATATTTTTTTTAGTAATTTTATTTTAAAAAAAGATTATTTTTCTTGCTATAAAACCAGCGAAAATTTTTATTACTTGAGAAATAATTGTAAAGCTTATGAGAGATATGCTTCGAATAGTTACAAAGTTATCACTAATAATTTTGGAATGAGAGTTTTAGGAAAAAAAATAAGTAATGATAACAAAAACAACTTTTTTTTTGTTGGAGATTCTCAGGTATATGGAATAGGCCTAGAATATGAAGATACTTTTGTAGGAATGCTAGAAAAAAATTATGAAGGGCTTAATTTTTACAATCTGGCGGTATCATCCTACAGTCCTACTGTTTATCTTTATCAAATTAATAAATTCATAAAATTGTTAAGACCAAAAAAAATTTTTGTTTTGATTGACCTGGGTGATATTTATGAGGAAACATACAGATGGAAAAGATCATTTGATAACACACCCGTCCTAATAGATTCAAAAGAAGAAAGTAATAAAATTAGTAAAGATAAATCTTTTTTAAAAACATTTAAAAAATTTAAGGATAAAAATTTTAAAGGAAGTAAAATTATTACTTTTCATTTTAGAGAGACTTTTAGAACATTCAAAGAAAAATTCTTTCTCTTTAAAAATGGAAAATTCAATCTCCAAAAAAAAATAATTAGCACTGAGGTTGGCAAAATTACTTATCAAAAAATGTCAAAAAATAAAGATATAAATCTAATGAAGATTAATTTAGAAAATAAGATCTTAGAAATATCAAATTTAAAGCAAAAATATAATTTTGATCTATATTTAATTTCTTTGCCCTACCCAGAAACTTTAGAATATGGCCAAAATGAATTTAATTGGGAAAATTTTGTTTTAGATTTATGTAACAAGAGTTTATGTAAAAAAAATATAAATTTGTTTCCGAATTTTTTGAACCGTAAAAATGAAGAAATCGATTGGGCAAATAAATACTTTATTAATAATGACTTTCATCCAAATAAAAATGGCCATTATTTGATTTATAATGAGGTAAAAAAATATATAATCGATAATTGAAACTAGTAACCACCTTTATTTGCCTTGCTTAATTCGATATTTTAAACTAAATAAAACACCGAGCCCCTAT
>CAZWXP010000063.1:0-3248 GCA_964637965.1 uncultured Alphaproteobacteria bacterium
TCCGCTGTTGCCATTATTTGCAAAAAATGTGATTGGTGCATCATATGCAGATCTTGGAGCAATTGGTTTTGCAAATTTCATACCATACATGTTTTTTCCATTGTTTGTTGGAATTTTATTAAATCGTTTTAACAATGCACATTTGCTTTCATTTGGAATTGGAATAAATTCGATATCAGTATACCTGCTTTCAATTTCACAGTCAGTTCCAGAAATTATGGGCTACAGAGTACTTACAGGAATTGCTCATGCGTTTTTCTGGCCACCATGTGAAGCCATTATTTCAAACGTAAGCAAGGGGAAAACCCGCGTGAGAAACATTGCAACGTTTACCGGATTTTTTACAACAGGCTTCATGATAGGACCACTAATTGGATCAGTCATACTAGAAAATTATCACGAGGACTACAGGTTCATTTTCGAGATTGCAACTTACATACTGGTAGCATCAATTGTTTCAGCCATTGGACTGTCAAGGAACAGACCTGTTGTGAAAAGTGAAAAGTTTTCATTTTCATCAATCAAGGAAATAATGAAATTTCCACACGTAATCATGATGCTAATTTACTGTACTGCATCATTTGGAATAATTCTAAGCATTTTTCCAGCATTTTTGAATGACAGAGCGATGACTCCAGTTAATATTGAAATTTTGTTTTTCATTTTTGGATTATCGCGGATAATAACTCTGATTATGGCAAGCAAGTTAGCTAAAAATACAAGCCTTACACTAATTTTAGCCACGTTCTCCATAGCTGCGGGACTGGGACTTTCATTCTTTGTAGAAAGCATAATAGAATTTGCAATTGCAATCACGCTACTTGGATTTGGATTCAGCATTTTCTTCCCGCTAACATTGGAAATTGTTTTGAGCAAGACAAGAAAGGAGATTTCCGGCACCATGATTGGAGCGTACGAGACAGTATTTGGAATAGGATGGGCCAGCGGTCCAGTAATTGCAGGAGTAATATCGCAATTCTTTGGAAACGAAACGCCATACCTAGTATTATTTGTAATAGGAATTGGCGTTGCAATACTTTCCATATCAAAAAGAAGAATGCTTGAGCCTAACAAGAATACAAATCTTTAATTTTAAATTCATTCAGTGTCAGATATGGAAATTTTCCTCAACATCATGGGAAGCGAATGGATGATAATTATTTTCGTCGCATTGATTTTGCTTTTTGGCACCAACAAGCTTCCAGAGGCTGGAAAAAAGATTGGAAAGATGGTGGGAGAATACAACAAGGCAAAGACTGAGATGCAGAACCAGATTAACAATGCAACAAAGACCGAGCCGGACAATCCTGTAATTGACGGGCCCGTGCAAAGCGAAAGGCAAAAGCTGGAGCACATGGCAAAGACTTTGGGAATCAATGCCGAAAACAAATCAGACGCTGATCTAAAACAAATAATCGACTCCAAGTTCGGCGTATCGGAAGCAGAGAACCTAAAAGAAAGCAAATTCAAGAATTAGTGTTATAGAATTGAAAAGAAGCAAGTTTGAAACAATGACGTCAAGGGAAAAGATTTTGTGGCTCTTGGAGTCTGACGAGGAGTTTGGAGGCCCGCAGTCAGTCAACGACCTGTGCAGAAACCTTGGAATTCCAAATACAAACGTCCGCTCGCTTGTTGTCAGAATGATGAAGTCGGGAAAAATTGAGAGAGTGTCAAAGGGAACATACAAAATTTCAGGAGACAGCAGAGGCTATTCTTCAGGCAAGCCCGAAATAAAACTAGAGTGAGCTATTTTTTTCTGTAAAATACTTCCTTGCGGTTCCTTGCGCCAGTTGAAATGACTTTTGCATGCTCTAGCACGTCAATTACTGCGCCAACTGCATATGGATCGTCTGAAATGTTTTTTGGTACTGCGCTGACTACTTTTTCCAGGTCAAACGTTTTTGGAAGGTTTGAAATAATTTTTCCCAGAACTGAAGTTTTTTTCTTTGGGTTTCCAAGCTTCATTATGTACGGCTCTTCTGCAGAGCCAATTACGCTTGCAAGATAGTCACCTGCCTTGTTCTTGTAGCAGATTTGCGTAGTGTCAGTTCCGTTCTGCTTGTCAGTCAATGTTTTTTGAAACTGCATCTTGAATCCTTTTGGAATGCTTTGTTCGATGTCAAGGTGTGCGTCCTGCTTTCTTCCCGACTGCTCCCCGTCGTGCCACCTAACCGGAAAGTAAAGTGGAATGATAAAGTTTGAAAGCATTGGCTTTTCCTTCAAGCGCTTTTTTGAAAGCGAAACGTACTCCTTTCTCAGGTCAACTCCGACGCACTTGCGCCCAAGGCTTTTTGCAACCTTTGTGGTCTGGCCGCTGCCGCACATAGGATCAAGGACGACGTCTCCCTTCTCCGTGTAAAGACTGATGAGCCTCCATGGAATCTGCTCCGGAAACGGTGCTGGATGCTTTACCGCGTTTGGCGGAACCGGAGTAATGTCCCAGATTGAGTTTGCAACCTGCCTTTTCATTGCGCGGTTTATCGGAACCTTTGGCTCGGTTTCCTTGTCAAGCCTTCTTCCGTCCTTTCCCTTTTGCAAGATTATAATCTGCTCGTGCATTATGTTTGCGCGGTACCTTGTTGGAACTGGAATTTTTATGAACTGTCCGAAACGGTTTCCAGCTCCGCTTCTGCCTGCAGTAACCTTGTTCCATATGATCATGTCGCGAAGGTACCATCCGTTCTCCTCGTCGTCGGGATTAAGCAGGCGCGATGCAAGCATGCTTGGAAGCGGAATCAAGTTTTTTTCAAAAAGCTCGTCTGCAATTACAATGCAGCAGTAGCCTCCTGGCATCGTAACCTTGTTTACCTCTGCAAATATTTCCTCCATGTCCGACAGGTACTGCTCCAATGTTCCCTCCTCGTTTCCTCGAAATGACTTGTTTTTTCCAGACCTTGCGTTCTTTACGTGCTGCGAATAGTTGATTGCGTTTCTGTACGGAGGAGACGTAACAGTAAGCGCAACGCTGTTAGGAGCGACATGTTTTGAGAGCTTTTTGCTGTCGGCGCAGACAATGTCGTTGACTGTAAATTTTTTCCTCACGAGAAATAATACAATTTTGGAGCTTTAAGTCTTTTGAAATTTGAGTTTCTCGATGTTTTAATACTACGAGTTACCTTGTATGACCTATGGGTAGAGACTACAAGTTCACAGTGAAAAAAGCAAACATGACAATCATGGAATTAGAGAAGATGGAAAGGGATGGTAAATTAATTCTTGATCCGGAGTATCAACGTGGAAGCATATGG
>CAZWXP010000064.1:0-13834 GCA_964637965.1 uncultured Alphaproteobacteria bacterium
TCAAGGTAGGTTCCCACGCGTTACTCACCCGTCCGCCACTCGTAAAAAGTACTCGTTCGACTTGCATGTGTAAAGCATTCCGCCAGCGTTCGTTCTGAGCCATGATCAAACTCTCAATTATAAGTTAAAAAAAACTTATGAAGAATTTGAAGCTCATCAAATAACTCAATATAAATTTTAGGTTTATATAAAAAAATTTGTAAGCATCGAATTCAATAATTCGTCGCCTACAAATCCCTTCAACGTTTTAACAGTTCCAAAAACGCACAACAATTCTACCTTATAAATCAAGGTTGAAATATCTTGAATGTCGTGTAAGTAATAACTTTATATAACTAATGATGCCTTCTTGTCAATGTAATATTGCATTTTTTTTGATACTATTTGACCATGTTATTTAATTCATTTTTTGGGCTAAAATTAAAAAAATTATTAACACAATTAGTTATTTTTTTTATTGTAATAATTACTTTCTTTTTATTAATTCAAACAAGAAATAATGAAAAATACGAAAATTTTGGAAATACTGAAATAATTTATGAAAAAAATGAATTTAATAATGAATTAATTAAAAAAAGAGTTAAACAAGCGTATCCTTCTTTAAAGGTTAAGGTAAAATCAGGAGATACTTTAGAAAAAATATTAAAAAAGATTGGCTTTGATAACCAAGAAGTTTTTGAAGTTATTGAAGAAACTAAGAAAATATTTGATCCGAGAAATCTTATAATAGGAAAAGAAATAACTATAAAATATGAAAATAAAGAAAAAAATAATAAAAATATTAATTCAATTTTTATTCCACTAGAATTTAATAAAAACTTCTATTTAGAAAAAATTAATGAAAATTTTGTAGCAAAAATTACTAGCAAAAAGATTCAAAAAAGATTAGTAAAAAAAAATGGTTTTATAAGTGACAGCTTATATTTGTCTGGATTAAGAGCTGGAATAGATAAAAAGGCAATTAACGAAATGATAGCTATATTTAGTTTTAGTGTAGATTTCCAAAGAGATATTTGGAGAAATGATAAATTTCAGATTTTATATGAAGAAGAATTTATAAAATATAATAAAGCAAATAAAAATTTAAGAAAAATTTTATATGCAAGCTTAGAATTGCAAAGTTTGGGTTCTTTAAAACTTTTTAGATTTGAAGCAGATAATGGAAAAATTGAATATTTTGATGAAAACGGTAAGAGCGCAAAAAAACTTTTAATGAAAACACCAATTGATGGAGCTCGTTTATCTTCAGGGTTTGGTATGAGAAAACATCCTATAAGAGGTTATATGAAAAAACACCAAGGAGTAGATTTTGCTGCACCTAAGGGGACCCCAATTTATGCAGCCGGTGATGGCGTAATAGAAATGAAACAACGATACAAAGGATATGGTAAATATATTCGAATTAGACATGCTAATAATTTTAAAACGGCTTATGCTCATATGTCAAAATATAACAAAATACCTGGAGGGAGAGTTAAACAAGGTCAAATTATAGGATACGTTGGATCAACTGGAAATTCTACTGGCCCACATCTTCATTATGAGGTTATAAAAAATAATATCAGAATAAACCCTCAAAAATTAAAGCTCCCTTCGGGAAGAAAATTAAAAGGTGATGAGCTTCAAAGATTTATAGAAATAAAAAATTCGATTTTTAGAAAACTTGATGATTTAGGGGTCTACTAATTCTTTATTGAAATAAATCTATGCTTTCCGGATAAATCCTTAATGAAATAAAAGTTTCTTAGATTATTTCTTTTACAAATTCTTTCTATATTTTTTTTATTCTTAGGATTAATTTCAATATATATATGACTATCCTCTGAAACTAATGCATTAATTTTAGGTAAAACTCTTTTATAAAAACTTAAACCGTCTTTATTATCGTAAAGAGATTCTTTGGGTTCATAGAGTACTTCCGGCATTAAAGTTTTTATTTCATTCTTTAACAAATAAGGCGGATTTGAAACAACTAGATCAAATTTTACGTTCCCGGTAAATTCTTTATTTATTTTTGTAATTTGTTTAAAAAAATATTTTTTATTCCAATCTAATTTAAAAAATTTTGATCTTTTAGATAAGTTATTTCTTTTACTATTTATTCTTGCTACTTTTACCGTCTTTAAATATTTATCAATTCCTATTCCAATTGCATTTTTAAATTCTTTAAGAATTGCCAATAATATGCAACCTGTTCCAGTACCCAAATCTAAAATTATACATTTTTTTTTACTTTGAAATTTCTTTTTAATCTCTTCTATAATAATTTCTGTTTCTGGTCTTGGTATTAAAGTATTTTCATTTACTTTAAAATTCATAGAATAGAATTCTTTGTTACCTAATAAATAAGCTGTAGGAATTTTTTTTAATTTTTTTTTTATAAGATTTTCATACTTAAAAATTTTTTTTTTAGATATTTTTTTTTCCAAATTCATATAAGTCCAATTTACATCTTTGTTCAATGCTTTTGCTAATAATAATCTTGCTTCAAGTTTTGGAAGATCGATTGAATGGCTTTTTAATAACTTAGTCTTTTTTACTAAATGTGATTTTATATTCTCCATAATTTAATTTAAATTTGCCAATTTAATAGCTTTATCTTCATCCAAAAGTTTATCTATGATTTCATCTAAGGATTGTCCTGATAAAACTTCTTCTAATTTATGTAATGTTAAATTAATTCTATGATCTGTTACACGCCCTTGAGGAAAATTATATGTTCTTATCCTTTCAGATCTATCCCCAGTTCCTACTTGATTTTTTCTTGCTTCAGATTGAGATTTTTTTAGTTTACTTTGTTCATAATCATAAATTCTAGCTCTTAAAATCTTTAGAGCTTTTGCTTTATTTTTATGTTGTGATTTTTCATCTTGTTGTTGAACAACTATATTGGTTGGTATATGAGTAATTCTTACTGCGCTATCAGTTGTGTTCACAGATTGTCCTCCTGGACCAGATGCTCGGAAAACATCTATTCTTAAATCTTTTTCATTAATATTTATTTCAACGTCTTCTACTTCAGGTAAAACAGCCACAGTTGCTGCTGAAGTATGAATTCTCCCGCTTGCTTCAGTATCCGGTACTCTTTGAACTCTATGAACACCTGACTCAAACTTAAGTCTTGAATAAATATTGTCACCTGATACCAATGCCATTGCTTCTTTATAAGAACCAGTTAATGACTCACTTATACTAAGAATTTCAAATTTCCATGATTTAAAATCGGAATATCTTTGATACATTCTAAAAAGATCTGCTGCAAAAAGTCCAGCCTCATCAACCCCTGTGCCTGCTCTAATTTCTAAAACTGCATTCTAGGAATCATCTTTATCTTTTGGTAGAACAGCAATCTGAATATCTTTTTCTAATTCTTTTTCTGTAGAAATTAAATTTTCTAATTCTGATTTAGCCATTTCTTTCATTTCGTTATCACTTTTTATATCTTCAATAATTGTGTTAGAGTCTTTTATTTCTTGAGTCACTTTTTTAAATTTTTTAATTAGTTCAACAGTCGGCAATATTTCTGATAATTCTTTTGATACAACTGCATAATCTTTTGGTGAATTAATAACTTCGTCAGAAGCTGCTTTTTTTTGCAATTCATCATACTTAGATAAAATTTTATTTAAGTTTTCTTCTAAATTCATATTTTAATTTAATGAAAGATATCTTTAAGATCTTTAATTTCAATTTTTTTTTGAGCTCTTTTTTTTAAATCTTTAATAGTAACTTCTTTATTTAATATTTCCTCTTGCCCAATAATTATTGCAAAATTAGCTTTTTTCTCACTAGCATACCTTAACCCTTTAGACAAATTATCTCTGCATATAAAATCTATTGAAGATTGACATAATAAATCTATTGTATCCTCCTTGTCCACCACTTCTCTAAGTTGATTCATTATTTCCATTGCCTTAATCTTATTTTCTTTTCCTACAGCTATAACAACATAAGAATCTGGTGTTATAAATTCTTTATAGTCTTCAATTACATGAGGCTTTAGCATCAAAAGTCTTTCAATTCCAACTGCAAAACCACATCCAGGATAGTCAGGCCCGCCCATCTTTTTGATTAAACCATCATATCTTCCTCCTGCTAAAAAAGAATCTTGAGCACCAATATCATTTGAAATAAATTCATAACAAATGTTGTTATAATAATCTAATCCTCTAACTAAATTATCATCTAAAGTAATAGAAATTTTTAATTGTTTGCATCCTTCCTTAAATTCCTCAAAAATATCTGATGATTCGGTAGTTAAAAAATTTTTTAATTTTGGAGCTTTTATTAAAAGTTTCTTTTCTTCATTATTTTTTGTATCTAATATTCTTAAAGGATTTTTTTTTAATCTTTCTAAACTTTCAGAAGTTAATTTTTTTTTATGATCTTGAAAAAATTTTTGTAGTTCTGATACATATTTTTTTCTACTTTCTTCATCTCCTAAACTATTTATATGTATTTTAAAAGATTTATCAGAAATACCAGCTTCGTTTACAAAATGTTTAGCCAAATTAATTAGTTCAATATCAGCATAAATATCTTTTTCTCCGATGATCTCTGCTCCACACTGATAGAATTGTCTAAATCTTCCTTTTTGTGGTCTATCGTACCTAAACATTGGTCCTACATAAGAAAGTTTTTGTGGTAATGAGTTATGTAATTTATTATTAATGAAAAACCTTACAATGGGTGCTGTGCCTTCTGGTCTTAAAGTTATTTCATTATTGCTTCTATCTTTAAAAGTATAAGTTTCCCTTTTAATAATATCAGAAGTTGCTCCTAAAGTTTTTTTAAAAACTTCGCTATCTTCCATTATAGGTGTATCTACCATATTAAATCCATATAATGTTGCTATCTTACCCCAAATAAATTTTATTGATTCTAACTCTAAAAGATCTTCTTCTAAAATATCTTTAGTTCCTCTAACAGTTTGCAATTTTTTCATTTTTTTTTATATTTCTTTTCTATGTAGTCATGAATAATCTTTTTAAAATCCTCAGTTACATTTTTTCCTCTCAAAGTATGTGTTTTTTTTCCATCTATAAAAACTGGCATTGTCGGAGTCTCTCCTGTTCCTGGTAAGCTAATCCCTAAATCTGCGTTTTTACTTTCTCCAGGTCCATTTACAATACAGCCCATAACAGCAAGTTTTAAAGATTCAACTCCGTTATACTTTTTTTTCCAAAGTGGCATTTGATCTCTTATATAAGTTTGAATTTTTTCTGCTAACTCTTGAAAAACCTTACTCGTTGTTCTTCCGCATCCAGGACATGCTGTTACTTTTGGAATAAAAGATCTAATTCCTAAATTTTGAAGTATTTCCTGGGCAACATAAACTTCTTCTCTTCTATCTCCATCAGGTTTTGGAGTAAGAGAAATTCTAATTGTATCGCCTATTCCTTTAGAAAGTATTAATGATAATGCTGCCGTAGAAGAAACAATTCCTTTTATTCCCATTCCAGCTTCTGTTAATCCAAGGTGCAATGAATATTTACATTCTTTAGCTAATTCATCGTAAACTTCTACTAAAGTTTTCAATTCGCTAACTTTACATGAAATAATTATTTGTTCTTTTTTTAATCCTATTTCTTCAGCTCTTTTTGCACTTGAAAGAGCAGATATTATTAAAGCTTTTTTTGTAACATTATCTGCATCTAATGGTTTTTTAAGTTTAGAATTTGCATCCATTAGATTTGATAAAAGTTCTTGATCTAGACTGCCCCAATTTACCCCTATCCTTACAGGTTTGTTATTTCTAGCAGCCACTTCAATCATTGACGAAAATTGAATATCTTTCTTTTCTTTAAAACCAACATTTCCTGGATTAATTCTGTATTTATCAAGTAATTTAGCAGAGTCAGGAAATTTATCTAATAATGTATGACCTATATAATGAAAATCACCTACGATTGGCACGTTACAATTGGCTTTCAAAAGCTTTTCTTTGATATATGGAATAGCTTTAGCAGAATCATCTCTGTCAACTGTTACTCTTACAATTTCGGAGCCTGCTTTTGAAAGATCAATTATTTGTTTAGATGTTGCTTTTATATCAGCAGTATCAGTATTAGTCATAGATTGAACTGCTATAGGAAACGAACCTCCTACAGAAACATCCCCAATTTTGACAGGAACACTATTACGTCTTTTATAATCTCCCAAATTTAAATTTAGAGACATATTTTTTTATAAAAAAAAAATATATTATAACTAATGATTTGTAATTAAACTATTAAGTTGGACAGAATTTAAAATATCTCCAAAAGAGCCTAAATCTGTAAAGTTGTTATTTGTATCTTTTAAGAATAATGAACCTGCGTTGCTTGCTGAAATAATTACTTCGTTTCTACTATTAGGTAATTTAAAAAATTCATCTTTTTTTAACACTGTAGAAATCAATATATTTTCATTTTGATCTTTTATCTCGATCCACACATCGTTTTTTGCAATAATTTGTTGATTATGAATTTCATTATTCTGCGTTTGATAATTTTGAATATTATCACTATCTTCTATTCGAACTTGTTTTATTGATGCGGTTTCTTCATTCTGATTAATGATATTTTCTTCTATCTTAATAAGCTCCTGTTCTGGCTTAGGTTCAATAACTGCCATTTTTATATTATCTTCTTGATCAGTACCTGAATAAAAATTAAATAAAAAAACAGCAATTAATCCTATTGAAGCAAGAACCATTAAAGGCATGGTTGGAATTTTTTCATTTATTAAAAATGGTCTATTTTGTTTTAATTTTTCTCCTTTGTTTTCATTTAATTTACTATCTTCATTAGATTTACTTAACGGATTATCAAGCATTAATAAAAGTTTTTTGTCGCTTATTCTTAATTCTTTACAATAGGATTTAATAAATGATTTTTGATAAAATTCGCCAGCTAGCAAATGAAAATTTCCATTTTCTATATTATTTAAATTTTGAATCGAGATTTTTGTTCTCTCAGATATTTTCTCAATAGTTCTTTTTTTCTTAAGACGAGAATTTTTTAATCTTTGTCCTATTTGGACGTATGTTTCCTTTATCAGCATTTGATCCCTATAACTATTATTTATGACAGTTATTAGTAATTACTATATATTTTTTTAAAAATTATAAAACAAAAATTGTTAATTCTTTGTTGGAAAACTGTGGATAACTTAGTCCAATTTATATGTTTTATGTAAAATATTAATTGCTTTTTTTAAGTTTTTTCTAGAAATTAAAACACTTATTTTAATTTCAGAAGTTGAAATTAAATCAATATTAATCTTCTGTTTTCCTAGAGCTTTAAACATGTCTTCAGCTATTCCAGCATTTGTTCTCATTCCTATACCAACTATAGAAATTTTAGCAACGTTATTATCAGGCAAAACATTCTTTACTTTAATTTCATTTTTAATTTTATTAATACACTTTTTTGCTTTAAACAAATCAGTTTCAGATATTGTAAATGTTAAATCAGAATATTTTCCATCAGATGATATATTTTGAACTATCATGTCCACATTTATATTTTCATCTGCTAAAGAGCCAAAAATTTTTGCTGCAACACCTGGTTTATCAGGTATGCCGAGTAAAGTTATTTTCGAGTCACTATTACTAAATACAATTCCGCTAACATTTCGTTTTTCTAACTTGTTTGAATTACTAATTTTTGTACCTCTCACATTTTTAAAACTAGACTTAACCCACAAAGTCACATTATTATTTTTTGCTAAAGAAACAGATCGAGGCTCTAAAACTTGCGCGCCCACAGAGGCCATTTCTAACATTTCGTCGTAAGTCAATTGATCAATTTTTTTTGCTTTTTTTACCCATCTTGGATCTGCCGTAAAAACACCGTCAACATCAGTATGTATATCGCATCTATCGGCATTTAATTTATACGCTATTGCAACCGCAGTAGTATCGGAACCACCTCTGCCTATAGTAGAAATTCTAAATTCATTTGATATACCCTGGAAACCTGCAATAACAGGGGTCACACCTTTTTTAATTTCATTCTTTAATGTTTTAGAATCAATGTCTAATATTTTTGCTTTTCCATACGAATTATTAGTTAATATTGGTATCTGCCATCCTAGAAAAGAACGAGACTGAATATTAATATTTTTTAAAGCAAGCGCCATCAAACCTGAGGAGGCTTGTTCGCCAGAGGATAGTATTGCGTCTATTTCTTCTCCAGAATTGCCATTTAGGCAAATTTTATTTATTAATAGCTGTAATTTATCTGTTGTTTTTCCTAAAGCGCTTACAACGACTACAACTTTATTTCCTAAGACTATTTCTTTCTTCACAAGCTTAGCAGCGCTTTTTATTCTTTCTACATTTGATAAAGAGCTTCCACCAAACTTTTTTATAATTAATAATTTCTTTTTCATACAATCATACTATTTAACATAGAAAAATATTTTTTTCCTTTTGTTAATAAGAAGTTTATAAAATAATGATTAATAATAATTTTTTAAACAAAAAAAATTGAAAAAAAATAATCTAGATCAATGGTGGAATATAAGTGGTAATTATAAAATATTACATAAAATTAATCCTTTAAGATTAGAATTCATATTAAATAATTTTGATAAACCGATATCAAAAAAAAAAGTGCTTGATATTGGTTGTGGAGGAGGTTTAATTTCCGAATCTTTAGCTAAAAAAAAAGCTGAAGTAATTGGAATAGATGAAAATATTTCTAGCATCAAACAAGCAAAAGAGCATGCAAAAATAGACTGTCTAAAAATTAATTATATAAATCAATCATTAGATTTTTTTTTTAAAAAAAATAAAAAAAAATTTGATTTAATATTATGTTTGGAAGTTTTAGAACATGTAAATAATGTAGAAAAGACATTAGATAAAATAACTAAATTATTGAAACCAGGTGGGACGTTAATTCTATCAACAATAAATAGAAATTTGAAATCGCTTATATTTGCAAAAATATTTGGGGAGTATGTACTAAATTGGATACCTATAGGTACTCACAAATTTGAAAAATTTCTTAAACCACAGGAAATTATTAAGATTCTTAAATTAAAAAAAATTAAAATTAAAAAAATTAAAGGTATGGAATTTAATCCTATTTTAAATAAATGGCTATTAACTGACAATATTAATATAAATTATTTTATAGTTGGAAATAAATAATACATTTTTTTTTTGTGAAATATTTATATTTACATTTTTTTTATTTTTTTTTAGATAAATAATCTTATAATAAAAAAAATTATGACATTAAAAATTGGAGATACTGCACCTAATTTTAAGGCAAACACAACTACGGGTGAAATTGACTTTCATAAATGGATAGATGGTAGTTGGACAATTTTATTTTCTCATCCTAAATCTTTTACACCTGTTTGCACTACAGAACTTGGGTATATGGCTGGATTAAAAAATGAATTTGATAAAAGAGGTGTCAAAATAATTGGATTAAGTGTAGACCAACCTGATGACCAAAATAAATGGCTGAAAGATATAGAAGAAACGCAAGGAAATGCTGTAAATTACCCTTTAATTTGTGATACAGATAAAAAAGTTTCAGATCTTTATGGAATGATACATCCAAATGCATCTGACACTCTCACAGTAAGAACTGTATTTATAATTGGTCCAGATGCAAAAATTAAACTTATGCTATCGTATCCTGCAAGTACTGGAAGAAACTTTGATGAAATTTTAAGAGTTATTGACTCTTTACAACTAACAGCTAAACATCAAGTAGCAACTCCTGTAAATTGGAAAAATGGTGAGAATTGCATAATTGTTCCAGCTGTAAGTAATGATGAAGCAAAGGAGAAATTTCCTGATGGTTGGGATTCTCCAAAGCCCTATATAAGAATAGTGCCACAACCAAAAGATTAAATTTTTTTTTCTAATTTTAAAGAAGGTATTGAAGTTCTTTGCATATTTACTTTTCTAGTATCAATTTCACTTATAATTACAGTATTAGTTTTTTTACATTCATTAATAATTTTTCCCCAAGGATCGACTATTAGCGTATGTCCATACGTATGTCTTTTGCCTGGATGTTTACCAAATTGAGCAGGAGCAAAAATATAACATCCATTTTCTATTGCTCTAGCTTTAAGTAAAGTATGCCAATGCATTTCTCCAGTAAATTTTGTAAATGCAGATGGTACAGAAATAAAATCCGCTCCTTTTTTAGCTAATTTTCTATATAAATAAGGGAATCGAAGATCATAACATATAGTCATTCCAATTTTACCCCAGGGCAAACTTGTTAAAGAAATTTTTCTACCAGGTGTAAAATACTTCTTTTCATCATAAGATTCTTTATTAGGCAATTTAACTGAAAAAAGATGGATTTTATTATATCTGCTTTTAATTTTCCCTTTATCATCAACAACTATTGACCTATTAAAAATTTTATTCTTTTCCCTAATATTGACTGATCCTATAATTACCCAAACACCAAGACTTTTTGCAATCTTCTTAATTTCATTTACACCTGGATTTTTTATCTCATTAGATGAATATTCTAAAAATTGTTTGTGGTTTTTTGCCATTAAAAAACAATTCTCAGGTAATAAAATTAATTTTGCTCCTTTTTTTGAGGCATAAATAATTTTATTTTTAGCAAATAAAATATTATCGTATAAGTTTGCTTGTGAGTTCATTTGAATACAAGCAACTTTAAATTTTTTATATTTTTTTAACATTTAAAATAAATAATTTTTTGATAATTTTATATTAAACATGGATAATAATATCAAAATTTTTAGTAAAAAAAAAAATCAGATTTCAAGAAACAGAGCATCAGCTAAATATAAAAAATATGATTATTTATTTAATGAAATAAGCAATCGTTTATTTGATAGATTAAAATTTATAAAAAGAGATTTTACAAATACTTTAGAAATTGGTTCGAAAACAGGTAACACAATAAATCTGTTTAATAAAAAAAAAGATATAAAAAAAGTTTACATATCTGATATTTCAAAAGATATGTTATTAATAGCTAAAAAAAAAAAAATTAATAAACAAAAACTATTTCTAAATTTAGATGAAGAACATCTCCCTTTTAAAAATAACCAATTTAACTTAGTGTTTAGTAATTTGTATTTACATTGGTCTAATGATTTAATAAAAGTTTTAGGTGAGATTTATCGAATATTAAAACCAGACGGTTTATTTTTATGCAGTATCTTTGGAAGTGAAACACTAAATGAATTAAAATACTCATTATGTAAAGCTGAAGAAAAAATTTCAGAAAGTATTTCTCCCAGAGTATCCCCCTTCATTAGATTACAAGATGGGGGAGAATTACTTCAGAAAGTTGGTTTTCAACTGCCAGTTATTGATAAGGATTCAATAAAAATTTTTTATCAGGATATTTTTTCTTTAATGAAGGATTTAAAAGGTATGGGTGAAAGTAATAGTTTAATTAATAGAAAGAAAAATTTTACAACAAAAAAACTCTTTCATTTAGCTAACAAAATATATAAAAAAAAGTTCTCAGAAAATAAAAAAATTTATGCAACATTTGAAATATTATATTTCATTGGTTGGTCAAAACACATGAGTCAACAAAATCCTCAGATTCCTGGCTCGGCTAAAAAAAGATTAGCTGATGCGTTATCCACTAAAGAACATAATTTATAAATAATTTTTTTATTTTTTAAATAAGTCATTGAGTTCTAAAATAAATTTGTTACTCCCAGGTAAGAATTTGTACCTTTTTAATTTATCGATTTCTGTCCAAATAATTTGGTGATTTTTTTTTGATAATGGAGATCCGTTCCAATTTCTACAAATATAAAAAAATATAATTGCATGAAATTGATCATACGTATATGTATTAAAACTGATCGGTCTTAATGATTTTTTTTCTATATTTAATGATAATTCCTCTTTAATTTCTCTAACAATAGCATCATCTGGGCTTTCATTAGTTTTTATTTTACCACCTGGAAATTCCCAGAAATTAGGTAGAATTTTATTTCTAGATCTTAATGAAATTAATACTTTTCCTTGCCAATCTATAAGGGCTACAGTTGAAACATATATATTTTTTTTTTTCAACTCAGGTAACTAGTGTTTATTTTGATATATTCATTGGTTAAATCGCATGTATAAACAGTAGAATGACTATTTCCATTATTTAAATCAATTTCAAGTGATAATTCTTTTTTATTCATATATTTTTTTATTTCATTTAAATTATTTTTTATTAATAATACACCATTTGCTGCTAGCAAGTACTTGCCTAAAGAAAATGATATTTTTTCTTGGTTGATTGATTCATTTGATTTTCCTATCGCCATAAAAATTCTTCCAAAATTAAGTTCATTTGAAGTAAATAAAGTTTTTACTAACAGTGAATTAGCTATTGAGAAGGCAACTTTTTTTGCAATTAAATAATTTTTTGCATTTTTAACATTTATTTTTATAAGTTTTGTCGCACCCTCTCCGTCTCTTACAATTTGAATTGCTAAATCTAATAATAAGTTATTAAATTCCTTTGAAAATTCTTTGTATTTCCTAGATTGTAAAGAATTAATGCTAATCTTTCTTTTTTTACATGTAGCAGTAAAAAAAACACTGTCACTTGTCGAAGTATCTCCGTCAACTGTTATACTATTAAATGAATTTTGAATTCCATTTAAAAGAATCTTGTTTAATATTTTCTTAGGAATATTTGCATCTGTAAATATAAATGCTAGCATTGTGCCCATTTTAGGATGAATCATTCCTGACCCTTTTGCAACACCGCTTATTAAAGCAACTTCTTTTCCAAATTTAATTTTTCTTGAAGCAAATTTAGGTGTCGTATCAGTTGTCATAATAGCTTCAGAAAAACTGTTCCAGCTACAGCATTTTTTCTTAGATTTATTTATAAGAGCAGGAATGATTGCATTAATTTTTTTATAATCTAATTTTTCACCAATTACTCCTGTTGAAGCAACTAAAATATTCTTTGAAGAACAATTAATCTTTTCTGCAATAAGTTTGGTATATTTTTTTATTGAATTATAACCTTTTCTTCCTGTTAAAGCATTCGCATTACCAGAATTCACTACTATTGCTCTAATATCATTTTTTAGATTTTTTTTTGACCATTTAACAGGTTCTGAAATAGTTTTAGAACTAGTAAAAACAGCGGAGGTTTTAGAATCCTTGTCTAGCTGTATTATTACTAAATCCTTTTTATTTTTTCCTTTAAAACCACAACTTCCTGTAGAAAATAACAAACCTTGAATATTATGCATTTTAAATATTTTTGTTTTTTTTAATGATAATTTACTCATAAATAAAAAAGATTATATAGGGTCTTATATATCTTGTAATTAGGAATTATATAAATATTCTCAATTAAATATTTATATATTAAATATTATAAAGTATATGTTTTTTAAAATTGCAAAAAAAATATTTGGTAGTGCTAATGATAGATTTATAGGTAAACTCCAAAAACAAGTTGATGAAATTAACAAACTAGAAAAAAGTTATACAAAATTAACTAATCAGGAATTAAAAAATAAAACTAAAGAATTTAAATCAAGATTAAATGAAAAATAATATCTAGATTCAATACTTATTGAAGCATTTGCAACTGTACGTGAGGCAGCAAAAAGAACTTTAAAACAAAGACATTTTGATGTTCAACTGATTGGTGGAATTGTTTTACATAAAGGAATGGTTGCAGAAATGAAAACGGGTGAAGGAAAAACTCTTGTATCAACTTTACCTGCATATCTGAATTCTTTGGAAAATAAAGGTGTCCATATAGTGACAGTTAATGATTATTTGGCAAAAAGAGACTCGGAATGGATGGGGATGGTATATAAATTTTTAGGTCTAACTGTTGGTTGTATT
>CAZWXP010000065.1:0-12198 GCA_964637965.1 uncultured Alphaproteobacteria bacterium
TTCAATAGGACTACCTGCAGCGATATTTCCTAGTAATGGCAAATTTATTAATTGACTGTTTTTTTTAGGAATTGAACCTTCTATAATATTTATTGCTCTTTTTTTGTTATTTTTTTTTTCAATAAAACCTCTTTCAACCAAACCATCTATTAGCCTTTGTATACCAGATTTTGATTTTAAACCCATTGCAATTTTCAATTCTTCAAAAGATGGGCTTACGTTAGTTTTTTTTATTCTATCTTTGAGAAAATATAATAGTTTATTTTGTTTTTTTGTTAGCATATATATATTATAGGAACAAAAGTGGTACATTTCAAGTAGGAATTATCTTTTATAATTACCTGATTTTCCACCTTTTTTTGATAAAAGTCGAATCTTTGAAATCTCAAGAGATTTATCAATTGACTTACACATATCGTAAATAGTTAAAGCTACTACAGTTACAGATAAAAGCGCTTCCATTTCTACACCTGTTTTGGATGAACTATTACACTTAGAAAGTATTTGTAACCCTTTTTCCTTATCATTTATTTCTATATCAACCGCATTTAAAGGAATTTGATGACAAAGAGGTATTATATCTGAAGTTTTTTTAGCAGCCATTATACCCGCTGTTTTAGCAACTGAAATAACATCTCCTTTTATTATTTTATTTTTATAAATTTTATTCTTAGTACTAGAATTTAAATTAATAAATGCCTCAGCGACCGCTACTCTTTTAGTAACTTTTTTAGACCCCACATCAATCATTTTTACATTTTTTTTAATTTGTTTTGACATTTAAAAAATCTTTTAATTTAGATTGGTTTTTAAGAAGCGTTTCTCCTATTAAAAAACCTTTTATACCATACGACCATAAATCAATCATATCATTAATACTTTTAATTCCACTTTCTGATATAACATATTTTTTTTTTGGAATTTTTTTTATAAGTTTCTTAGTGTTATTTATATTTACTTTTAATGTTTTTAAATTTCTATTATTTATTCCAATAAAATTACTTTTTAAATCCAATGCTTGTTCTAATTCTTTATCATTATGAACTTCAAGTAAAACATTTAATCCATATTCAATTGCGGTTGCTTCTAATTCTTTAGCATGATTTTTTTCAAGAGCAGCCATTATTAATAAAACACAATCTACTCCAGAATATTTTGATTCAATTACTTGATAATTATCGATAATAAAATCTTTTCTAAGTATAGGCAAATTTGTTATTTTTCTAACTTTTTTTAAATGATTCAAAGATCCAGCAAAATATTTTTCATCAGTTAATATAGATAAACAAGTCGCGCCGTTTTTTTGGTATTCTTTTGCTATTTTAACTGGACTAAAATTTTTATTAATTTTTCCCTGACTAGGAGATTTTTTTTTAATTTCAGATATTACTGGTATTTTTCCTTTTTTTAAATTTTTATCGAAAGCTTTTTTAAAATCATTTACTTTTTTTTTTTTAGATGTATTTTTTACTAAAAAACCAATACTTTTTTTTTTCTTTTCTTTTTCTATAAAGATTTTCTTATCTTTACATATTTTTTTTAAAATATTTTCCATTTATTAAGAATTTGACAATTCAATTAAATCATTAAGTTTTTTTAAACCATTACCAGACAATATAGTTTTATTTACTATTTCTAAACCAGATTCAATATCTTTTACTTTATTATTTATGTATAGAGCGGATGCAGAATTTAACAATACTATATCTTTTTTCGGACCAGATATTTCTCCTTTTAGAATACCTTTTATTATTTCAGCATTTTCTTTACTATCACCACCAATTAAATCGTCTTTACTACCTTTTTGAATTCCAAAAATAGTTGGATCTATTTCCAATTCTTTTATTTTTTTATTTTTAATTTCAATAATATAATTTTTTCCAGTTGTTGTTAATTCATCATATTCTTTATTTCCTGAAACAACCCATGCATGTTCAGTATCTAATTTTTTCAAAACTTTTGCTACACGCATTAATATATTTACATCATAGACTCCCATTATTTGTTTTTTACATTCTACAGGGCTTAACAAAGGGCCTAAAATATTAAAAATTGTTCTTTTACCTATTTTTTTTCTTATTTCAGCAACATTCTTCAAAATTGGATGAAAGTTTGGTGCAAATAAAAAACATAAATTAATTTTATTAAGGCAATTAATTATTTTATTTTCATCTAAATTAATATTAATTCCTAATTCTGATAATACATCAGCTGAACCTGTTAAAGAAGAGACAGCTTTATTTCCATGTTTAGCCACACGAACACCGCTAGCTGCTGTAATTATTGCACTGATTGTTGAAATGTTAAATGTTTTGGATTCGTCCCCACCTGTTCCACAAGTATCAAAAGAATTTGAAAAACCTTTTATTATATTTGCTTTTTTTTTTATACTTATTACTGCGCCAAAGATTTCGTCTCCAGCCTCTCCTTTGTTTGATAAAGAAGTTAAAAAGTCAATAATTTTATTATCATCAACTTTTTGTAGTAAAATTTGATCGAATGCATCCTCAGATTCGTTAGAAGATAAATCAACCCCATCTTTTATAGATTTTATATAGTCATTAAAAGTTTTCATTTATTTTTTGATAATTCTAAAAAATTTTTTATTAGATCATGGCCATGTTGTGAAGCAATTGACTCAGGGTGGAATTGAACTCCGTAAATAGGTAATTTTTTATGCCTTAGACCCATAATCATTCCATTTTTTTTTAACTCAGCTGTAATTTTTAAACAATTAGGTAAACTTTTTCTCTCAATACTTAAAGAATGGTATCTTGTTGCTTTAAAAGGGTTGGTAAGATTCTTAAAAATATCTGATTTGTAATGGTGAATACTGCTGACTTTTCCATGCATTGGTTTGTTTTTTATAATTTTTCCACCAAACGCTTGCCCTATAGCTTGGTGTCCTAGACAAACGCCTAGTGTAGGAATATTTACTTTTGATATTTCTTTTATTAAATCTAAACAAATTCCTGCTTCATTTGGCGTACAAGGACCTGGAGATAAAATAATTCCTTTATATTTTTTTTTAAGAATTTCTTCAGTTGTAATTTTATCATTTCTGTAAACTTCAATCTTAGCCCCTAGCTCTAAGAAATAATGATAAAGGTTATAAGTAAAACTATCGTAATTGTCTATAAGTAAGTACATTTTTTTAAAAATTTATTGCATCGTCAGAGGCATTTAAAATAGCTGTAGCTTTATTAATAATCTCATTATATTCGCTTGGTTGTTCGCTATCAGCTACTATGCCACCGCCGCTTTGTACATATAATATTTTATTTTTGATTAAACCAGTTCTTAAAGTAATACATGTATCCATTGAACCATCATGTGCAAAATAACCGACTCCACCAGCGTAAAAACTTCTAGATACATTTTCAACTTCATTAATAATTTCCATTGCTCTAATTTTTGGTGCTCCCGTTACTGTACCTGCGGGAAAACCAGCAGCTAATACATCAAGAGGGTGATATTTTTTATTAAGTTTACCTGTGACGTTAGAAACAATATGCATAACATGCGAATAATTTTCTATAATCATTTTTTCTGTAACTCTTACAGAATTTTTAACTGAGACTCTTCCTACATCGTTTCTACCTAAATCAAGAAGCATCAAATGTTCGGCAATTTCCTTTGGATCAGACAAAAGATCTTTTGCTAAATTTTTATCTTCAATTTCATTCTTCCCTCTCTTACGTGTTCCTGCAATTGGTCTTATTGTTATATCATCCTCTTTAAGTCTTACTAGTATTTCAGGACTAGATCCAACTAGAGAAAAATTCTCAAAATTTAATATGAATAAAAAAGGTGAGGGGTTAAGTTTTCTTAAAGATCTATATAGTGAAAAAGGATTTTGTTTAAATTTTTTTGTAAATCTTAAGGACGGAACAGTTTGTATAACATCTCCTTCATTAATATATTTTTTTATAGAATTAACAACATTATAATATTGTTTTTTAGTCATATTACATGCGATCTTTTCCTTATTTTGATTTTTTTTAATTCCTTTTTTATTTACTTCTAGAGGTTTTTTTAAATTATTTATTATATTTGCAATTTTATTTTTACTATTTTTATATATTGTATGAATTAAATTTTCATTAATTCTATTTTTTGGCTTTGAAATTGTATTTACAATACTTATGGTATTTCTTAGATTGTCAAAAACTGCTACCAAAGAAGTTCTCATAAAAAAAGCATAAGGAATATTTATAGTATCCCGTTTTTGTTTTGGTAGTTTTTCGTAAAACCTTATAAAATCATATCCCATATATCCAACATATGACGAAACCATTGGTGGAAGATCTCCAAATGTATAAGTTTTCAAAGAACTTATTTCTTTTTTTAAAACACTTAAAGATTTCTTATCTATTTTTGTACATTTTAATAATTTATCTGATTCAATACCAATAATTGAATATCTTCCTCTACTTGAACCGCCTTCAACTGACTCAAGTAGAAAATTATTACTATTATTTTTTTTTATTAGTTTTAAATAAGCAGTAATGGGAGTTTCTAAGTCAGCAGAAATTTCTTTCCATAGACAAAATCTTTTATATTTATTTGATTTAATTTTCTTAGAAAAATCTTTTATATTTGGTGTAATATCCAATTTTTTAATATTGTAATCTATCTATAAATTCACTTAATAATCTTTTATTCACACTAATAGGGAATTTTTCTTCTAATCTTTTTGTTATTTGCTGAAAATTATCTATCCCATAAATTCTAATTATACTTTTTTCAATATCATTAAATTTTTCTTCACTGAATTTTACGCTACTATCTGTTAAAGTTTGTACTATAAAATATTTATTATTAGTTTCATCAACACTAATTGAATCCTTCTCTGATTCAAAAAGTTTATTAGCAAATTCATTGGTAATTCCTTGAGTTATTATACTTTCTCTATTTATTCTCTTTGTAGTTCTGCTACTCATATTTAATGAATCACTTATCTTTAAAAAACTTATTCCATCATTTAATTTTTTTTTAAAAATTTTTATTTTATCTTTTGTTTTTTTATTAATTTCCTCATTTTTTACATCACTTATTATATCTTTATATGCTTCTTCAAATGTTTTTTCTTTTTGATCAATAATTTCATTAATCTCAACCACATAAAAACCATCTTGAATTTCTTCAATGAATAAATTAGAGTTTAATTCACCTTCGAATACTTCTTTATAAAATTTATCAATTTTGATTTCATTAGGTAGTTCTGAGTTAAAAAATAATTTTTTTTCTAATAGTTTTATTTTTTTTAGATTTAAATTTAATTTATTAGATACATCTTCTAAATTTGAACCGCTTATCAGCTCATCTTCAACACTTTTCAATACAATATCCAATTCGTCATAAGATTTATCTAGAGCTAAATCCTCTTTTATTTGCTCTTTTACTTCATTTAATTCTTTTACTTTACCTTTAACTATTTCGGTAACTCTGAGTAGGTGCCAACCGATATCTGTTTTGATTATTTTAGAATGTTCATTTTTTTTTAAATTAAATACTGGTATGAACTCATCAAAAACCTGTTTTTTTTCTACTAAACCTAAACTTACATAATTAATTTCCTTTTTATTTTTATTAGCAATCTTTTTTAAATCACTGTCTTTTTTTATATTATTTAATATTTTTTTAGCTAATTCCTGATCATTAAAAACAAGTTGTTCTATTCTTCTTTTTTCTGGTTCTATGAATTCATCTTTTCGGCTATTATAAGAATCTAAAATCTCGCTGTTTGTTATTTCAATTTTTTTCTTAATATTATTTATGTCTGAGAAAATATAATTAAAAGATCTTCTTTCATCAAATAAATAATTTTTTTTATTTTTTTCAAAATATTCTACTAAAATTTCTTTCTTTGGATCTTTTATTTGTGATTTCTCAAAAATCTTGTCTCCTGTTGCTATGTTAAACGATTTTTTTTCTTCCAATTTATTATAAATACTATTTGATAAATTTTTTGGATAATAGAGTTGTTTTTCAAAATAATTAGAAATTAATTCTATTATTATTTGGTTTTTTAAAGAATCTAAATAAGCTTCTTCTGATCCAAAATTTATTTTTACAAAATTAAGATAAATATTTTTATCAAATTTATCATTTACTTTATTTTTAAATACTGAATTTTCATATATTTTTTCTTTTAATATTTTTTCCGATATATTTATGTTCATTTTATTTGTCGCATTTAAAATTAAGTACCTATCTTTTATATTGTTTAAAGTTTCATAAGCTATGCTTTCCAATTCAGTTTTGTTTAATTCTTTATTTTTTCCTAAATACCTAACATTTGAATCAAATTCTTTGAAAAAAATATCATTTGATATTTGATAATCTCCAATTTTTATAATATGAGTTCCGCCACTTCTAAAAATATCTCCTACACCCCAAAAAGCAAAACTTAGGAATATAAAAAAAAGGATGATTGCAAGAAACCAACCTTTTATATATTTCTTTATATATTGAAGCATTCCTTTAATATAAGATATAAATAATATCAAACAAACAATGAATAAAGGTAAATTAATTGTTGCAAATTGGAAAATGAATTTCCTCTACAAGAATGCTTTTGAATTTTGCAAGAAAATTTTATCAAAAAAAAAAATAATAAAAAATAATTTTGTTATTTGCCCGCCAACTACTTTGATTCTTCAATTATCGACAAAATTTAAAGAAATTACGTTTGGTGCTCAAAATTGTCATCATGAAAATTTTGGAGCATATACTGGAGATATTAGTGCTGCAATGCTAAAAAATATTAATTGTAAATATGTTATAATTGGACACTCAGAAAGAAGAATATACCATTCTGAAAATTCTTTGTTATTAAAGAAAAAAATACAAAGTGTTTTAAATGCAGGACTTACACCAATTTATTGTGTCGGAGAAAATTTTGATATTAAAAAAAAGGGTAAAACTAAAAATCATTTACTTCATCAATTATCAAAAACCATACCAAAAAAAAATAAAAAAAAAATCGTGATTGCTTATGAACCAGTTTGGGCAATTGGTACAGGTAAAACGCCATCAGTAAATGAAATAGAAAGTGTTAATATACATATTAAAAAAATTATAAAGAAAATTAACCCGTCTTATGAGAAAACTAATATTTTATATGGAGGTTCAGTAGATAAACAAAATTCATTACTTTTTTTAAATAATAGCAATATAGATGGTTTGTTGATTGGTGGAGCAAGTTTAAACTCTAATATTTTTTCCTCCATTTTATCTTATTAAATAATATGTTTGATTTTTTTTATAAAACGTTATATATAATTTTAAGTTGATATGGCATCGATATTATTAACAATTCATATTATTGTAGCGGTAAGCTTAGTCATATCTGTCTTACTTCAAAGAAGTGAAGGTGGATTAGGAGGGCTAGGCGGTGGAATGTCTAATGTAATGTCTTCTCAATCAAGTAATAATTTTATTACAAAATTAACTCTTTATTTGGCAACTGGATTTATTGTTACTAGTTTATCTTTAGCAATAATATCGGGTAATTCAAATAAAGACTCTATTATTGAAAGTGATATAATAAATAACATTAAGGAGAAAGATGTACCAACAGTACCATTGGCTGAATAGTTTTTTTTTATTTTATATTTTAAATTTTTTGAAAGGGGCATTTTTGCCTCTTTTTTTATTTATAGATGACTAAATTTATTTTTATAACAGGTGGCGTTACTTCTTCTCTAGGTAAAGGATTGGCCGCAGCATCATTGGCTTCGCTATTACAATCAAGAAATTTAAAAGTTCATTTAAAAAAACTAGACCCATATCTTAATATAGATCCTGGAACAATGAGTCCTTATCAACATGGGGAGGTTTTTGTAACTGATGATGGTGCTGAAACTGATCTTGATTTAGGACATTATGAAAGATTTACAGGAGTTCCGACTAAAAAAAATGATAACATTACATCAGGAAAAATATTCTCAAATGTTTTAATGAAAGAAAGAAAAGGGGATTATTTAGGAGCAACAGTTCAAATAATTCCACATGTTACAAATGAAATAAAGAATTTTGTAACTGATAATACAAAGAATGACGATGTTGTTTTATGTGAAATTGGAGGAACAGTTGGCGATATTGAAGGGCTTCCTTTTCTAGAAGCAATAAGACAACTAAGAAATGATCTAGGTAAAGAAAATACATTGTTTATTCATTTAACTCTTGTTCCATATTTAGAAAGTTCTAGAGAATTTAAAACTAAACCAACACAACATTCTGTTAAAGAGGTTCGAGGGCTTGGAATTCAACCTGATATTTTATTGTGTAGATGCGAAAGATCTTTACCTGATGATTCAAAAAAGAAAATAGCATTATTTTGCAATGTGGATAATAAGCGCGTAATACCAGCTGAAAATGTTGATAACATTTATGAAGTTCCAAGGAATTTACATAAATATGGCTTAGATAAAGAGGTTTGTGATTTCTTTAATTTAAAAACTAAAAAACCAGATTTAATAAAATGGGAATTAATAGAAAAAAGGATTTCAAATCCAGAAGGCGAAGTTACAATAGGATTAGTCGGTAAATACAATACATTAGAAGATTCTTATAAATCTTTAGTTGAAGCGTTAATACATGGTTCAATTTCAAATAATGTTAAATTAAATATTGAGTGGCTAGATTCTGAAATTTTTGAGAAAAAAACAAAACTAGATACACTAAATAAAATTAATGGTATTTTAATTCCTGGAGGTTTTGGTGTAAGAGGAACGCAAGGCAAGGTTAATGCTGCAAAGTATGCAAGGCTTAATAATGTTCCTTTTTTTGGAATTTGCTTAGGAATGCAAATTGCAGTAATAGAAGCCGCAAGAAACTTACTTGGTTTAAAGAAAGCTGATTCAACTGAATTTACAAAAACAAAGGATCCTGTTATTGGAATTATGACCGAATGGATAAAAAAGAATAAAACTATAAAAAGAAATGCAAATGGCGATATGGGTGGGACTATGCGTTTAGGAGCATACGAATGTTTTTTAAAAAAGAAATCTAAAATATTTAATATTTATAAAAGAAATAAAATAAGTGAGAGACATAGACATAGGTACGAAGTAAACCTTAATTACTTAAAAAAATTAGAAAAATGTGGATTAAAATTTTCAGGTCTATCCCCTGATGGAAACTTGCCAGAAATTCTTGAATTAGAAAATCATCCGTGGTTTATTGGTGTTCAATTTCATCCAGAATTAAAATCCAAACCTTTTGATCCCCATCCATTATTTGTATCTTTCATTCAAGCTGCTGTTAAAAGATCTAGATTGGTATAAAAAAGATGAAAAATTTTTCTGTTAAAATTGGAAAAAATAAAATTGGCAATCATCTGCCTATAACTATTATATCAGGACCTTGCGTTATCGAGAGCAAGCAACATGCAATAGATATTGCTGGAAAAATTAACGAAATCTGTTCTTTATTGGGTATAAATTTTATATATAAATCATCATTTGATAAAGCTAATAGAACAAGTATAAAAAGTTCAAGAGGATTAGGCCTCAATAAATCTTTAAGTATTTTTTCTGAAATAAAAAAGAAAATCAAATGTTCTATAACAACTGATGTTCATGAACCTGAGCAATGCGCTAAAATATCAAAAGTTGTAGATTTACTTCAGATACCTGCTTTCTTGTGTAGACAAACTGATTTATTAGTAGCAGCAGCTAAAACAAGTAAACCTATAAATATAAAAAAAGGACAGTTTTTATCACCTTCAGAAATAACAAACGTAATAAATAAAATTAAAAATAATAATAAGATTTTATTAACGGAAAGAGGATACAGCTTTGGTTATAACAATTTAATATCTGATATGAGATCACTTGCTATTATGAAAAAAACAAGACTTCCAGTTGTTTTTGATGCAACCCACTCAGTGCAACAACCAGGAGGTTTGCTAAAAAGTAGCGGGGGGCAACGCGAGTTTGTTACCACACTTGCTAAGGCAGCGGTATCAGTTGGTATAGCAGGAGTACTAATTGAAACTCATAATAATCCAGATAAAGCACCGAGTGACGGTCCTTGCATGATCCCATTAAAAGACCTGCAAGTTTTATTAGAGAAATTAATTGAACTAGATTTCGTTACTAAAAATAATTAAAAAAAAAATTCAATGTCAGAAATAAAAGAAGTTATAGGTAGAGAAATTATAGATAGTAGGGGATTTCCAACTGTCGAAGCTGAGATTCATACAGTTGACGGATCTGCAATAGCATCTGTTCCTTCCGGTGCATCAACAGGAAAATATGAAGCACATGAACTAAGGGATGGCGATAACAAAAGATTTTTAGGTAAAGGAGTTTCAAAAGCAGTAGAAAATATAAATACTTTAATATCAAATCATTTAAAAGGTCATAACACTGATGATCAGAAAAGTATAGATGACTTATTAATTAAATTAGATGGAACAAATAATAAAGAAAAACTAGGCGCAAATGCAATTTTAGCTGTAAGCATGGCTAATTATAGGTTTACAGTGCAATATCAAGATATGCCCGATCGACTTATATTGCCAGTACCACTAATTAATGTTTTAAACGGAGGCGTTCATGCTGATAATGGTTTAGATATTCAAGAATTTATGATAGTGCCAGTAAAGGCAGATTCATTTAAACATGCTGTTCAAATGTCATGTGAAATTTTTCATACTTTAAAAAAAATACTTTCTGATAATTCATTGTCTACAAATTTAGGTGATGAAGGTGGATATGCTCCTCAATTAAAAAATCACAATGAAGCACTAGAATATTTAATGAAATCTATCTCAAAAGCTGGTTATAGACCAGGTGAAGATATTTATATTGCATTAGATGCAGCATCATCAGAATTTTACAAAAAAAATAAATATGATTTAGCAGGAGAAGGTAGAAAATTAAGTTCTGATGAATTAATTAAATATTACGAAAAAATGGTCTCATCTTATCCTATTGTTTCAATTGAAGACCCTATGTCTGAAGATGATTTTGATGGTTGGAAAAACATAACAAAAAGTTTAGGTAATAAAGTTCAATTAGTCGGTGACGATTTATTTGTAACTAATGTAGAAAAATTGCAAGAAGGCATTGACAATAATATTGCAAATTCAATCTTAATTAAATTAAATCAGATAGGGACTGTTTCTGAAACTATTAAGGCTATAAATTTAGCAAAGAAAAATAATTACAGTACCATAATTTCTCACAGATCAGGTGAAACAGAAGATAGTTTTATAGCTGATTTAGCATGTAGAACTGATGCACAACAAATAAAAACAGGATCAATGGCAAGGTCTGAGAGGTTATCTAAATATAACCAGTTAATTAGAATTGAAGAAAATAAAGAAACAGTACGATATGCTGGAACTGATGGAGAAAATGTTCCTTTTTGCATTTTACATATGAAATGAAAAATTATTTAATTAGTTTTTTTGCTCTACTTATAATAGTAATTGTTTACTTAACTTTTTTTAGTAAAAATTCTTTATTTACTTATTTTAATTTAAGAAAAGAAATTAAAGAAAATGATAAAGTTTTAAATTCCTTACAAAAACAAAGAGGAGAAATGCAAGATAAAATAAATAAACTTAAATCTAACAATCTTGAGTACTTAGATGAGATAGCAAGAGATAAACATGACATGTCAAAGCCTGATGAAATAATAATTTTTAATAATAAATAAGTGGTCTCTTTTATTAAGAATAAAATACTTACTCATCCAGTTAAAAAAATTTATAAAATAGTAGCAGATGTAAAAAAATATCCCGATTTCTTACCGTGGTGCACTAATGTTAGGATACAAGAAAGAACAAAAAAATTCATAATTACCGAAGTAAAGGTTGGTTTTAAAAATATTAATGAAACCTATGTTTGTAAGGTTTTACTTTATCCAGAAAAAAGAATTACTTTAGAATATATAAGCGGACCATTTGAATATCTTGAAATAGATTGGAAATTTAAAAAAGTTTCAAAAAATAAAACTGATGTTAGTTTTTTCTGTAATTTTAAATTTAGTTCTATTTTTTTAAGGCTATCTACTATTTTTTTTTTAGAAGGGGCGGTAGAAAAAATGGTAGATGCTTTTGAAAAAAAATTAAATTCTACTTAAAACTTTAGTTCTTCTAATAAACAATCAAGTGCACAATCAACAGAGGCCAATCTGATACTTTCTCGTGTTCCTTTATGAGCTGAAAGACCACTATCA
>CAZWXP010000066.1:0-4497 GCA_964637965.1 uncultured Alphaproteobacteria bacterium
TGGTACAGAGAAATCTTTAGCAATTACAACAGATTGCAACTCAAATTATTGTAAACATGATCCTTTTATAGGTGCTGAACATGCAGTAAGTGAATCTAGAAGAAATATTATATCTACAGGAGCTACTCCTTTAGCAATAACCAATAATTTAAATTTTGGTAATCCAGAAGATAAAAATATCATGGGGCAATTTGTTATGAGTGTTAAGGGAATGATAAATTCATGCAAAAAATATTCTCTTCCAGTTATTTCAGGAAATGTTTCATTGTATAATGAAACTAATGGTATTGGAATTTCACCAACACCAGTCATCGGTATGGTTGGATTAATAAAAAATAAAAATTATGTAGACAATATTTTGCTTAAAGAAAATGATAAAATTTATTTAATTGGAAAAAAAACAAATAATATTTCATGTTCAAACTTTTTAGAAATAATTTACCAAAAAAATAATAAAAATCTCGGACCTCCGCCAAAAGTTAATTATAATGAAGAAATAAATAATGGTAATTTTGTTACAAACTTGTTCAAAAATAAATTAATTAAATGTTGTAATGATATTTCTAGTGGAGGACTAATTATATCTTTATTAAAAATGTTAATTAATAAAAAATTTGGAGCTGAAATTGATAAAAATTTTGTAAATAAAAATATAAGCAATGAAACTTTTTATAAATTATTATTTGGCGAAAATTCTGGAAATTATGTTGTGGTAACTAATAATGAAGTAGAAATTAAAGAAGCAGCGAAAAATAATAAAGTAATTTTAACTCAAGTTGGAATAATAAAAAGAAATTACTTAAACATTAATAATGAAATAATTAAATTTAATGAAATAAAAAATAATTTTGAAAATAGTTTATTTGACTATATATAAGTAATAATTATGGCAATGAATGTAAAAGATATTGAGGCTTTAATAAAAAAAAAATTACCTGATGCTAAAATTGTTATAAAAGACTTAGTTGGAGATAACAACCATTTTTCTGCTGAAATAGTGTCAAAGGAATTTAACGGAAAAAGTAGAATTGAACAGCATAAAATGGTATATACTGCATTAAGTGAAGAATTAAAAGAAGATTTACATGCTTTATCAATAAAAACTATGGAGGAAAAATGACGCTAACTATTCAAAATATAGAAGAAGCAAAAGAAACAATTAAAAAAAATAGTATTGTATTGTTCATGAAAGGTACTAAAGATATGCCAGGGTGTGGTTTTTCAGCACATGTGGTACAAATTCTTAATAAAATGAAAGTTGATTACATTGACATAGATGTTTTAAATGATGAGAATTTTAAAGAAGAAATGAAAAAATTTACTAACTGGCCTACTTTTCCTCAATTATATGTTAAAGGGGAATTCATTGGTGGATGTGACATTGTAAAAGAAATGTTTGAAACCGGTGAACTATCAGAATTATTTAATACCAAAGGTATTGGTAGTTAATATTTAATTTTATCTAGAATAAAACTCTACAACTAAATTTGGCTCCATATCCACAGGATATGGCACGTCTTTCAATACTGGAGATTTAACAAAAACACCTTTCATTTTTATATAATCTACAGTTAAGTATTCTGGAACATCTCTATCTTTAGATTGAACAGCTAAAATAACAGAAGGAATTTGCTTAAATTCATCAACTAAAGAAATTTGATCTCCATCTTTTACCCTATAAGAGGGAATATTAATTTTTTTATCGTTTACTCTTACATGACCATGGGAAATAAATTGTCTAGAAGCAAATATTGTTGGAGCAAATTTCATTCTATATAAAACTGAATCAAGTCTTCTTTCAAGTAATTGGATTAAAATTTGACCAGTGTCACCTTTACCTGAAGATGCCTCTATATAATATTTCTTAAATTGTTTTTCAGTAACATATCCATAGTATTTTTTTAATTTTTGCTTTGCTGATAATTGCAATGAATAATTTGATGGTTTTGTTCTTTTTTGCCCATGTTCACCAGGTCTTGTTTCTCTTCTATTATAAGGACTTTTAGGTCTCCCCCACAAATTGACGCCTAGTTTTCTATCAACTTTATATTTTGGTTCTTTTCTTGTGCTCATTTATTTTGATTATAGAAATATTAGAAAAAACATAGAATGTCAATCAATTAACATATTTTATTTATTTGTTAAATTTTTTATAATTCCAAGAAGAATTTTAATTTCTTTTTCAGTTAATTGTGCTTTATTAAAAATTGCTTTAACATTTCTCATCATTATTTCTTTTTTTTCTTTAGCTTTGAAAAATTGTCTTTTTTCTAAATAACTTTGTAAAACTTTAAAAAAAACAATTAATTCTTTTTTTTTCGCATTTTGTGTTTTGACAAAACTAATTTTAGAGAATTTCAAATTAAATAATTCATAAGCAACCAACAATACGCTTTGTGCTAGATTAAGAGATTTAAAATTTTTATTTAATGGTATTTCAATTATCTTATCACATAATACCATATGCTCATTAGTTAGACCACTTCTCTCCGGCCCAAATAGAATACCGACTTTGGAATTTTTATAATTATTTACAATTTTTACTCCTTGCTTTAAATTAACTACCTCTATATTTAAATCCCTTTTTCTATTGGAAGTTGCGACAACATATTCTAAATCTTTAATTGCTTCTTCTAGATTTTTAAATACTATCGCATTTTTTAAAATTTCATCTGCTTTTGCTGAATTTTTAAATGAAATATTACTAGGTTTCCATTTCTTTTTTTTTATTATTCTTAAATGATGTAGATCAAAATTTAGCATAGCTCTTGCTACTGCACCGATATTTTCTTCTAGTTGCGGTTCTAATAAAATTATTGCGGGAAAAAATTTTTTATTACTTTTCAAAAGCTGATTTAATTTTTGATTTAATTAATTTATAAGTAATGCTTTCTTTTAATGCTATGTATGAAGCATTAATAACATTAGAGGAAACACCGACAGTTGACCAACTTTTTTTGTTTTCATCTGAGCTTTCAATAATAACTCTGGTTATTGCTTTTGTACCTTCATCCGGTGTAAGTATTCTAACTTTATAATCTATTAAATTCATTTTCTTTAAAATAGGGTATGATTTGATTAAAACACCTCTTAAAGCATTATCTAAAGCATTAACAGGGCCATTACCAACTGAATTAGAAAAAGATTCTTTTTTCACTTTAACAACCACGTTTGCTTTAGCAGTATTATTTGTTTTCAGACTATCTTTTAGATCTTTATACTGATTGATAACTTGATAAGACTTTAATCTAAAATAATCTGGTACTTTAGTTAATTCTCTCATTACAAAAAGTTCAAAACTTGCTTCAGCGCCATCATACGAATAACCTTCAAATTCCTTTTTCTTTAATTTTTTAATTAAAGAATTAAGTTTTTTATCATTTACTTTAAAACCAAGTTCTTTTAATTTAATCGACAAACTTGACTTACCTGATTGATCAGAAACAATAATATTTCTTTTATTTCCAACAATTTCCGGCTCAATATGTTCATACGTTTTAGAATGTTTTTGAATACCTGAGGCATGAAGCCCGCCTTTATGTGCAAAAGCAGAGTCGCCAACATATGGAAATGAAGGATTATTCTTTCTTAAAAGTCTTTCATTAATAAATTTTGATATCTTAGTTAAATCTTTTAATTTTTTTTTACTAACTGATGTTTCTAAACCCATTTTTAAAATTAATGTAGGTATAATAGAGGTTAAATTTGCATTTCCACATCTTTCACCTAATCCATTAAAAGTTCCTTGAACTTGTCTTGCTCCTGATCTGACAGCAGCTAGTGTGTTTGCTACTGCATTTTCTGTATCATTATGACAATGAATACCCAATTTATTTCCAGGTATATGTAAAGAAGCTTCTTTTACAATTTCTTCAACCTCACTTGGTAATGTCCCTCCATTTGTATCACAAAGAACTACCCATCTAGCTCCAGAAACATTTGCTGCTTTAATACAATCCAATGTATATTCTTTTTTTGATTTAAATCCATCGAAAAAATGTTCTGCATCAAACAAAACCTCTTTGAAAAATTTTGTAGCAAATTCAATATTATTTTTAATTATTCTTAAATTTTCTTTTTCATCAATATTTAAAGCGTGTTTAACATGAAAATCCCAAGTTTTTCCTACAATGCATATAGTATTTACTTTAAATTTCTTTTTTAATTCATTAAATTTTTTTCTTAAAGAATTAGTATTTTTATTAGTCATTCCAAAAGAAACAAGTTGAGAAAATTTTAATTTAGGAGATGTTTTGAAAAAAGCGGTATCAGTATTGTTAGCTCCTGGCCAACCTCCCTCAATATAATCTAATCCAAATTTATCTAATTCTTTTGCTATTGTAATTTTGTCGCTAAGGCTAAAATCTACACCTTTAGTTTGAGCCCCATCTATTAATGTGCTGTCATACAAAAATATTTTTTTATTGTTTGTCATACTCTTTTTATTTTACATACTGGAATAGATTTCATTTTATGTAAATTTGGCTCTCTTACTTT
>CAZWXP010000067.1:0-6485 GCA_964637965.1 uncultured Alphaproteobacteria bacterium
ACTTCATAAGCAAAATCTACATGGCCTGGTGTATCAATTAAATTCAATTTATATTCTTCATTATCATATTTATAATTTAATTGAACAGTTTGAGCTTTAATAGTTATTCCTCTTTCTCTTTCTATATCCATAGAATCTAAAAGTTGTTCACGAAATTCTCTTTGCGATATCCCACCACAGTATTGGATAAGCCTATCTGCTAAAGTTGATTTACCATGATCTATATGTGCGATAATGGCAAAGTTTCTAATATTAGAAATTTTCATATTATTTTACTTTTCTCTAAGAACTGCGCCTATATTATCTACAACATTTGAAATAATTTTTTTACAAATTGATTCTATCTCTAAATCTTTTAAAGTTCTTTCCCTGGGTTGTAAAGTTACAGAAATAGCTATAGATTTTTTTCCATTTGGCACACCTTCTCCTTCATATACATCAAAAATATTAATCTCGCTAATTAATTCATTTTCTGTTTTATTAATTAAATCAATTATAATTTTTGACTCAATTTTTTTATCTACAATAAATGCAAAATCTCTTTCCACTTTCTGAAAATTTTTACTATTAAATTTCTTTTTATTTTCTATAAATTCACGCGGTAAAATATTAAGGTTCAATTCAAAAGCATATACCGGGAAATTAATTTGAAATTTTTTTATTATATCTGGATGGATCTCTCCAAAAATACCCGCTTTAGATTTGGATAAGAAATTTACTGAACCTGACTTTCCTGGATGAAAATAATTTGAAGATTCGCTATTAATTACATATGATTCTGGAGGAAGTTTACAACATCTAAGAACAGTCTCTAAATCTGATTTTACATCAAAAATATCAAAAACTCTTTCCTTTTGAAGCCAGTGTTTTTTATTTTGGCCACATCTTATTCCTGATAAAAATATTTGTTGTTCATCTTTGTATTTGCTGTTAAAAACTGGCCCTAATTCAAATAAACAAACTTTTTCTTCTCCATTAGCGATGTTTCTAGATGCTGCATCTATAAGATTAGGTATTATAGACTGTCTCATTACATTTAAATCGCTACTGATTGGATTCTGTATTTCCAAACTGTTCTCTATATTAAAGATTTGAGCTTTTTTTTCGGACATAAAAGACCAGGTTACTGTTTCCATCAGCCCTCTTTGAGCTAAAGATCTTTTTATATTTAATTCCCTAAGTTGACAACGATTATCTATTTTCTGTTCATTGTTAATATATATTGAATGAGATGGGATTTTATCATAACCATAAATACGGATAATTTCCTCGATTATATCTGCTTCATTTTCAATATCATGTCTCCAACTTGGTATGGATAACTTGTACTTGACTCCATTTTTTTTAATTATAAAACCTAAATTGTTTAAAATATTTTGAATAATTTTTTCTGGAATCTTAATTCCAACAAAACTTTCAATTTTATTTATATTAAAAATAATTTGCTTTTTATTTAAAGGGATTTTTCCATCATAAATAACTTCGCTAGCTTCTCCTCCACAAAAATCCATTATAAGTTTTGTTGCTTCATCCATGCCTGTAGAAACACTTTGAGGATCAACACCTCTTTCAAATCGATATCTTGCGTCTGTTTCAATATTTAATAATCTTCCAGTTTTAGCTACAGATATAGGATCAAAAAAAGCAGATTCTAAAAATACATTTTGAGTATTTAAATCACACATAGTAGATGTACCACCAATCACGCCTGCAATACTTAATAATTTCTTATTATCTTTAATAGCAATCATTTCTTTTGATAACTTATAATCTTTTTCATCTAAAGCTTTTAAAACTTCCCCTCCCTTTGCTAAATATATTTCTAAATTTCCTTCTATTTTGTCAGCATCAAATACATGCAAAGGTCTGTTGCAATCAATAGTGAGGTAATTTGTAATATCTACTAAAGCTGAAATGGGTTTTAAACCTACAGCTTGTAATTGTTTTTTTAGCCAGTCAGGACTTTCACAATTTTTTACATTTTTTATATAACGTCCGTAAAATACTGGGCAAATTGATTTAGCTTCTCTTAAAATCTTTATATTAATTTTACTTTTAAATTTACTTATAATATTAAAAGATTTTTTCTCTATAAAATTTCCTTCTCCACTTGCTGCTAGATCCCTTGCAATACCATAGACCCCTAGACAATCAGATCGGTTTGGGGTAATTTCTACATCAATAATTTTTTCTGAAGGATAGAGGCTTGATAATGAGTTTCCTACTTTTGCTTTTTTATCTAAATGAATTATTCCATCAGAATCAACTCCAAGACCTATCTCTTTCTCAGAACAAAGCATCCCCTCACTTTCAATGCCCCTGATCTTAGATTTTTGAATTATAAAACCTTCTTCTAGCATTTTAGTCTCAACTGGAGCTAGAACTGCTTTCATACCTTTCTCTACATTTGGCGCACCGCAAATAATATTTAAGCTTTCTTCGCCATCATACACCTGACATAATTTAAGCCTATCGGCATTAGGATGATTTTTAACATCAGTTACCTCAGCTATTTTGAATTGTTTAAAAAAGTTTTGATTATCAATAATTTCACCAACTTCAATACCTAACATTGTAAGTTTTTCGCAAATATCATTTAGGTTTTTTTTTGTTTTTAAATATTTTTTTAACCAAGAAAGTGTAAATTTCATTTTCTTTTTATTAAATTTTTTCTATATTTTCAAAAGTTAAAAATCCAAAATTATTTAACCATTTAATATCCGAATCAAAAAAACTTCTTAGATCTGAAATTCCATATTTTAACATTGCTAATCTTTCTACACCAAGACCAAATGCAAATCCTTGATATTTTTTTGAATCTATTTTGCAGTATTTTAAAACTTCATTATGAACCATTCCACATCCCATAATTTCAAGCCAACTTCCACCGTTTCCAATTCTAATATTTTTTTTATCTTTGTAGCAACCTATATCAATCTCCGCAGAGGGTTCTGTAAATGGAAAAAAGCTAGGTCTGAATCTTACTGGCAAATCGTCTATTTCGAAAAATTCTTTACAAAAATCCATGATACATCCTTTTAATTGGCTCATGTTTACATTTGTATCTAAATATAATCCCTCAACCTGATGAAACATCGGAGTATGAGTCATATCTGAATCAGCTCGATAAGTTCTACCTGGCGCTATAATTTTCAGTGGCGGTTTTTTCTTTTCTAATGTTCTAATTTGAACTGGGGATGTATGAGTTCTTAAAAGTTTATTTTTTTTATTTTTTATGTAAAAAGTATCATGCAGTTGGCGCGCTGGATGTTCTGGAGGTATATTTAAAGCAGTAAAGTTATGATAATCATCTTCAATATCTGGACCTAATGCAGTTTCAAATCCCATTTTTTGAAAGATTTTTGTCACTTCAGCTATAGTTTGTGTAATAGGGCTTAACTTTCCTTCATGAGCCGGTCTTGTTGATAAAGTTACATCCACTTCTTCTTTTTGCAATTTTTGTGAAATTTCATTATCGCTTAAATTTTTATTTTTTTGCTGTAATAGTGTTTCAATTTTTTTTTTTAGATCATTAATTTTTTTTCCCTTTTCTTTTCTCTCATTTTCAGGTAATTCGACTAAAGATTTTAGATGATTAGTGATTAATCCCTTTTTACCAAACACTTCTATTCTAATAGAATTTAATTTATCTAATGTACCTGTGTTAGATATCTTTTCTTCTATTTGTTTTTCTAGATTCTCTAATTCTTCTGACATAAATTAAAAAAAACTCTTATAAAAAATTTATTTTAGCAGTTTTATAAGGAGTTTTTTATTAATTTTTTTTACTTAGTTTGTCGGATTTTATCTACAATAAATTTAAACGTATTTGGATTATTTTTAGCAATGTCAGCAAGAATTTTTCGATCAATATTAATCTCTGACTTTTTTATACCATCAATAAATTGGTTATAACTCATTCCATGTTCTCTAACTCCAGCATTGATTCTTTGTATCCATAAGCCTCTAAAATTTCTTTTTTTTGTTCTTCTATCACGGTATGCATACTGCAACCCTTTCTCTACTTTCTCAATAGCAATTCGAAAAACATTCTTAGATCTGCCTCTATAACCCTTGGCTAATTTAATTATCTTTTTATGTTTTGCTCTTGCTTGAACTCCTCTTTTAACTCTAGCCATTTTATTATATTAATTATTATACGGTAAATAATTCCTTATAGTTTGAAAATTTGATTTTTTTAAAATTGTTGTACCTCTTGCTTTTCGTTTCATTGATTGAGATCTTTTTCTTAAATTATGTCTTTTAAAAGCAAAATTCCTTTTAAGTTTACCTGAACCTGTAAAAGTAAATCTTTTTTTTGCTGCACTTCTTGTTTTGAGTTTTGGCATTAAAATAACCTAAAAAATTAGAAATATACTCAGTATTTAAAATGAAATCAATAAATTATTTTGAAGGATTTAAAACCATAACTAATTGTCTTCCTAGCATTTTTGGCTCTTGTTCAATTGTAGAAATGTCTTTTATATCTTCTTTTATTCTAATAAAAAGATTTTTTCCTAAATCTCTATTCCCATAAAATTCTCTACCTTTCCACCTTAAAGTTACTTTGACTTTATCTCCCTTCTGCAAAAACTTTTGAATATGTTTCATTTTAATTTGATAATCATGGTCATCAATTCCAGGTCTGAAGCGTACTTCTTTAGTTATAGAGATTTTTTGTTTTTTTTTCTTCTGATTTTCTTTTTTTTGTTGTTGATATTTATATTTTCCTAAATCTAATATTTTACAGATAGGTGGCTTAGTATTCGGAGATATTTCAACTAAATCAAGCCCAAGGTCTTTTGCCTTTTTAATACCATCATCAACAGAAAATTCTCCTAACATCTCTCCTTGATGATCTATTAATTTTATTTTATCAGCTCTTATATAATGATTTACTCGTGGCCCACGTGGCTTGTAAAATCTCTTGCGTTTATATTCTTGTATTCTTGTACTCCTTTTTTAATGTTTAATTAATAAATTATCCCTTAAATTTTAATTTATTCAAATTTTTTTTTTTATATATTCAATTGCTTTATCTAATTTTAAAAAAATTTGTTTCTCTATAGTTAGTTCCCTTATAGTAACAGAATTTTCTTTTTTTTCTTTTTCTCCGATAATTAGTATTATAGGAACTTTTTTATGACTATGTTCTCTAATTTTATAATTAATTTTTTCATTGCGTGAATCAAACTCAACTTTTATATTTAATTTAGATAATTTTTTATGAATTTCTTCCCCAAAATTATTAAATTTTTCAGTAATAGTACATACTGCAACTTGTGTAGGTGCTAGCCAAAACGGAAATTTTCCATTGTAGTGCTCAATTAAAATACCCAAGAATCTTTCTAAAGATCCAAATAATGCTCTATGAATTAAAACTGGTCTTTGTTTTTCACCTTTTTCATTTATATAGTTTGCGTTTAATCTTTCAGGCAAATTAAAATCTACTTGAACTGTTCCACATTGCCAATCTCTGTTGATTGCATCTTTTAAAACAAATTCAATCTTTGGACCATAAAAAGCTCCCTCACCTTTATTAATTGTATAATCTACTCCTGCTTCCTTAACAGCGCTTAATAAGGCTTTCTCAGATTTATCCCATATTTTATCATCACCAACTCTTTTCTTTGGTCTGTCAGCATAATTAATTTTTATATTTGAAAATCCAAAATCCTTATATATTTTCAGAATTAAATTCGTTACTTCAATACATTCCTGAGTTATTTGATTTTCAGTACAAAATATATGCGCATCATCTTGAGTAAAAGATCTAACTCTCATCATTCCGTGTACAGCACCCGAAGGCTCATATCTGTGTACTTTTCCAAATTCTGAAATTTTAATTGGAAGGTCTTTATAACTTTTTATACCTTGGTTAAAAACTTGTATACAACCTGGGCAGTTCATAGGATTAAGCGCAAAAACTCTTTTATCTTCTGTATTAATCGTAAACATGTTTTCTTTAAATTTTTCCCAATGTCCTGATTTTTCCCACATAGTTCTATCCAACATATCAGGAGTATTAATTTCTTCGTATCCAGCTTCTGATTGTTTTTTTCTTAAATAATTTTTTAATCTCATAAAAACATCCCATCCTTTATTATGCCAAAATATAGACCCGGGGCTTTCTTCTTGGAAATGAAATAAATTCATATCTCGTCCTAGTTTTCTATGATCTCTTTTATCTGCCTCTTCTAAAATTTTTAAATAATTGTCTAAATCTTTTTTTGTTGTCCAAGCGGTACCATAAATCCTTTGCAACATTTCATTATTAGAATCACCTCTCCAGTAAGCTCCTGCTAATTTAATGAGTTTAAAAAATTTTCCAATTTTTCCGGTTTAAGGAGAATGTGGCCCCTTGCAAAGATCAAGAAACTTCCCTTGTTTATAAATTGTAATTTCATCTTTATTTGGAATATCTTTTATAATTTCAGTTTTATATATTTCGCCTTGGTTTTTAAAATAATCAATTGCTTTTTTTC
>CAZWXP010000068.1:0-9651 GCA_964637965.1 uncultured Alphaproteobacteria bacterium
AAAATACAAGATGCTTCATTTGATAATGACAGTTTGGAGCCAATTAACAATAAAATAGCTAAAGAAATGAAAATTAATGTATCCGAGGTTGAAAAAATTTCACAAAGAGTTTTAAAAAAAGACTTATTTTTAGATCATTCATTAAATAATGACGATGACGACAATAGAACGCCATTGGATTTTTTAAGTAATACTTCAGAAAGCCCTGATCAAATTGCTTTAAACAATGATATCAATGATAATAGAAAAAAAGTTTTAAACAAATCTCTAGATGTTTTAAATGATAAAGAAAAACATATAATTTTAAAAAGACATTTAAATCATACGACCCTAACATTAGAGTCCGTGGGCAAAGATTTAAATATAAGTAAAGAAAGAGTTAGGCAACTCGAATCAAGAGCACTTATTAAATTAAAAAAAAGGATTCTAAAAACAACAAGCAAACAAGATTTAATTTAAAAAAAAGTTTTGCTTTAACTTTTAAATCCATATCACTATAATCCCAAATTGATTAAAACAAATTATGGGATATCCAAAAAAGCACAGAGGAAGAAGAAAACGAGGAAGTACGTGGAGACGAAACAAAAGAAGAAATAAAAAGAAATAATTTATTTTTGTTCTGATTTTTTAAAACATTTACCTATCTGAGGATATTTATTATGTTCTTCATTATCAGGGGTAAGTTTAAAATAACCTGTCTTTAAATCTATATTAAAATAAATTTTAGATTGGAACCAAGAATCATAACCTAGACCATATACGCCAAAACCAGTAAAAGATATTGAATTTGATTCATTATTTCCTATTTTCATTTCTCTTCCTTTTTCTACCCATATAATTCTTTTTCTTGAAGGTATATATAAGAATGTATATTTTTTTGAAATATTTTCAGTTTTACAAATAAATTGAATATTTTTTTCTTCAGCTTTTAAAGATTTTATTCCAATGAAGAAAATAATAGTGATTACTAGAAATATTTTATTTTTTTTTGTTTTCAGTTTTTTTTTTAGGTTTTTCTTTTTTTTCTACTTTTTTCTTAGAATCTTTTTTTTCTACTTTTTTCTTAGAATCTTTTTTTTCATCTTTTTTCTTAGCATCTTTTTTTTCTACTTTCTCTTCTTTTTTCTTAGTATCTTCTTTTTCTTTAAATTCAGGCTTTGCTTCTTTTGTTACTTTTATTGATTTGGCCCTTTTACCTTTGTCATCTTGATCAATTTCAAAAGTAACTTCGGAGCCAGTAAATAATTTTTTTAAACCACTATCTTTTAATGATGTAGCATGAACGAAGACATCATCGCTATTATCTTCAGGTGTTATAAACCCATATCCTTTACGGGCATTATACCATTTTACTGTGCCTTTCATAGATCCCCCAGAATCAAATTACGCATAAAAAATAAAAAGGTGATGTTTAGTATATGAAAAAATATAAATTTTTTCTATTTCTTTTTGTAAATATATATTGAATTATTTTTTTGTTTCTTAAATTCAGGATCCACTAATCTATGAAATTTAGATGTTGCTGAAAGAGCAATTTTGAATATTAGCTCATCTTTTTTTTTTTTGATATTTTTTTATATTTTGGTTTTTTAATAATTTTTATAGTTTTTGAATTATTTTGGATGACTCCTATATTGTTTGAAAAAATAAATTCTTTTAATTTGTCATTACACGCAAAATAGAAGTAGTTACAATAATTTAAATATTTTCTCCATTTTTTATCATATTTTATATTTTTTTTATTTGATTTAACTTCAACAATAATTATTTCTTTTTTTAAATTTATGCCGATGATATCTACCCTTTTTTTGTTAGGTAATGCAAATTCTGTTAATACTTTGTATCCTCTTAAAGATAAAAATTGCATAGTTTTTTGAATTATTTGTCTTGACGATTTATCCATATTAACCTAATAAATGTAATTTTACGCTGCGCGTATGTGGGGCTATTCTATGTTCAAACAAATATACTCCTTGCCAGGTTCCTAATGTTATTTCAAAATTTTCTATTGGTATAGATAGACTTGTTAAAGTAAGTGCAGATTTAATATGTGCGGGCATGTCATCAGATCCTTCAGATTGATGTATGTAATTTTCATTTTCAGGAACAAGTTTAGAAAAATAAGTTAACAAATCTTTTTGAACATCAATATCAGCATTTTCCTGTATTAATAAGGAACAACTAGTATGCTTCACATAAACTGTTAATAGACCGTTTTTTATTTTTGAATTATTAACATATTTAATTAAATCTGTAGTAAATTCATAGAACCCCTTGCCCTTTGTTAGTATTTTTAAAGTTTTTATACTATTTTTCATTTTTTAAAAAAAAGTAAGGATTAATTTCATTTTATAATTTGTCCAGCTTGATAAATCTAAATATGATAGTAAAACAAAAGAAAATGGATAAAAGAATAAATTACAAATTAAATTTGGATACAATTTTTGCATCAGCAAGCAGTATTGGTTTATCGGCGATTAAAACTATACGAATTTCAGGAGGAGAAGCAAAAAATGTATTTAAATTGTTAACAAAAAATAAAAAATTAAAAGCTAGGTATTCAAATCTAATTAATTTATATGATATAAAAAATTCTTCTTTAATTGACAAAGCAATTGTTGTTTGGTTTCCAGCACCTAAAACATATACAGGTGAAGATATGCTTGAGATTAACATACACGGAGGAAGCTCTGTTTTAGAACATTTAATTGAAAATCTTTTATTAATAAGAAGTGTTAGAGAAGCGTATCCCGGAGAATTTACAAAGAGGGCATTTAGGAATAATAAAATTGATTTTTTAGAAGCTGAAGGAATTATGGATTTAATACACGCTGAAACTAAATTTCAAAAATCATTAGCTATTAACCAAATGAACGGGAGTTTAAGTAAGATTTTTAAAAAGTGGAATAAAAAACTTTTAAAATTATTAGCACATTATGAAGGACAGATAGATTTCCCAGAAGATGAGATTCCAAGAAATTTACAAGAAAAAGTAATAGTACAAGTTATTGATTTAACTAAAGAAATAGAATTTTTTTTGTCTGACAATAAGCGAGGAGATATAATTAGAGAAGGAATAGAAATTGTAGTTGTTGGAAAACCAAATGTTGGGAAATCTTCTTTAGTAAATCAAATTGCAAAAAGGGATATATCAATTATTTCAAAAACTTCAGGTACGACTAGAGATATAATAGAAGTAAAAATTAACCTATCTAATATACCAATAATATTATCTGATACAGCAGGATTAAAGAAAAAGCCGCGAAATAATATTGAAAAAGAAGGTATTAGCAGATCCAGAAGAAAAATAAAAAATTGCAATTTAAAATTATTAGTTATTGATAGTTCAAAAAATTTAGAAAAAGAATTTTTTAAATTAATATGCAACAAGACAATAATAGTTTTAAATAAAGTAGATTTATTAAAAAAGAAAGAAATAGTAAGTAAAATCAATTATTTAACAAAAAACTATTCTAATAAAATTCTTATAGTTTCAGCTAAAAAAGGAGAAGGAATTAATAATTTGTTAAAAGAAATAGAAAAATTTATTAAAGATAAATATAAGAATGTTTTTTTTGGTGAACCATCTTTGACAAGAGTAAGACATAGAGCATGTTTAAAAAAATGCTATATTAATCTAAAAAAAATAAATAATAATAAAAATCCAGAATTAAACGCAGAAGATCTTAGATTATCTATAAATGCGCTTGGTAAGGTTACTGGAGAATTTGATGTTGAGAAAATGTTAGATATTGTTTTTAAAGATTTTTGTATTGGAAAATAAATATTATGATTTTAATAAATAAAAATTCATTTTTATTAATTTTCTTTTTTTTTATTTTTTTAACAAATAAAAATATTCATGCAAAATATATTGTTAATTTAGTTGGAAATTGGGAAGGTGAAAACAAAAGCTATTCAATTGAAAAAGGGTATAGAACTTGGAAAAAAAGTATTACTATTTATGAACAAAACGAAAGAATATTTAAAGGAAATTTTACATATGCTGAAGGTGAAACAAACTTTTTAGGCACAATAAGACAAAATAATAAAGATTTTTATTGGGTCTCACCAGAAAGTAAGGGCTATATTCATGGAGAAATTTTAAATAATAATACGATTGAAGTTTGTTATACAGAAGCATATAAAGGAGCCGCAATAGGATGTTCAATATTAAAAAGAAAAAAAAAATAGAAAAAAATAAAGTTTCACGTGGAACATATTACAAAGTTATAGTTATTGGTGGGGGCCACGCAGGATGTGAAGCAGCATCAGCATCAGCCCGAATCGGTTCACCAACATTACTGATAACTAATAATAGAAGCAAAATTGGCGAAATGTCCTGCAATCCTTCTATTGGTGGTTTAGGAAAAGGACATTTAGTTAAAGAAATAGATGCTCTTGATGGGTTAATAGGAAAAGCTATAGATATGTCCGGAATACAATTCAGAGTATTAAATGCATCAAAAGGACCAGCTGTAAGAGGTTTAAGGGCTCAAGCAGATAGAAATTTGTATAAAAAAGCAATAAAGAAGCTTTTAATGAAAGAAAAGAATTTGGATATTATTGAAGAAGAAGTAATGGATTTACATATTACTAATAAATGTATTTCTGGTGTAATTTTATCAAAAAAAAGAATTGTTTCATGTGAAACAGTTGTCTTAACTACCGGAACCTTTTTAAATGGTCTAATTCATATAGGAAATAAAAAAATTCCAGCAGGAAGATTGAAGGAAAAAGCAACCTATGGCTTATCAAAAACATTTAAAAAACATGGTTTTAAACTTGGTAGGATGAAAACAGGGACTCCTCCAAGAATCGCAAAAAAATCAATAAATTTTAATAAACTTAAAAAACAAAATAGTGATAAAAAAATCATCCCTTTTTCATTTATGAATAAATTTATTAAGGTTAAGCAAATTCCGTGTTTTCTTACACAAACAAATAAAGAAACACATAAAATTATAGAAAAAAATATAGTAAAATCAGCTATTTATTCAGGACAAATAAAAAGTATTGGCCCAAGGTATTGTCCATCAATAGAAGATAAGATAGTTAAATTTAAAGATAAAAATGAACACCATATTTTTTTAGAACCCGAAGGTTTAAATTCTGATGTCATTTATCCAAATGGTATTTCCACATCACTTCCAGAAAATATACAAAAGAGTTTTGTCCAATCAATTAAAGGACTAGAAAATGCTGAAATTTTGCAATATGGTTATGCTATAGAATATGATTATGTAGATCCATTACAATTATCTAATACCTTAGAAACCAATAAAATCAATAATTTATACCTTGCTGGACAAATCAATGGCACTACGGGATATGAAGAAGCTGCTGCCCAAGGAATTGTTGCTGGTATAAATGCATCATTAAAAGTTTTAAAAAAGTCAGAATTTATTATATCGAGATCAGAAGCATATATAGGGGTTTTAATAGATGATCTTATTAATAAAGGTGTGACGGAACCTTATAGAATGTTTACAAGTAGAGCTGAGTATAGACTTTTGTTAAGATCAGATAATGCCGATTTAAGATTAACACCTAAAGGTATTTCAGTTGGTTGCGTAAGAAAAGATAGAGAAAAAAAATTTAAGAAAAAAGAGCTTTTATTGAATAAAACTGACAGAAAATACAAAAAAATAACATTTTCACCAAATAAACTCTTAAAAATGGGTATAAAAATCAATTTAGATGGAAGAAAAAGAAATATTTTTGATTTATTGGTGTTTAAAAATATAAATAGAAATAAATTGGAAAAAATTTGCCCAGAAATAAAACAAATACCTAGGGATATTTTTGAAGAATTAGAAACTAAATCCGTCTATAAAGGTTATGTAAATAGACAACTTCAAGATATAAATGATTTAAAAAAAGACGAAGAATTAAAAATACCAAACAATTTGGATTATAATAAAATACCTAATTTAACTAGAGAGGATCTAGAATAATTAAAGTATATAAAACCAAAAAAATTAGCTGAAATAACAAGAATATCTGGAGTTACTCCTGCAGCGGTGATTAATATTCTTAGATTTATTAATAAGAAAGATAATAAAGATTTAAAAAAAAAGTGGGCTGTTTGACATATAACGATTTTAAAATTAAAACCAACCTTAATAAAGAAACACTAGAAAAACTTAAAACTTATCTAAATTTAATTCATGACTGGCAGAAAAAGTTTAATTTAATAAGCCAGAAATCTTTCGATACTATTTGGAAAAGACATTTTTTAGATTCATACCAAATTTTGAAGTATTTTGGAAATAAAAAAAAAATACTAGATATTGGTAGTGGAGCAGGATTTCCCGCGATTGTTTGCGCTATTTGTTCCAATAATTTTTTTTATCTTATTGAATCTAATAAAAAAAAATGTTTTTTTCTAAATGAAGTAAAGAAAACTATAAATATAGAAAATATTTCGATACATAACTCAAGAATAGAAAATTTAAAAATAACAAATAATTTTGACTATATAACTGCAAGAGCTGTTACTTCACTCGATAAATTAATAAAATATACTTTAAAATTCTATAATAAAGATCTCACATGTATTTTTTTGAAAGGAAAAACAGCACCAAAGGAAGTAGAAATAGCAAAGAAAAAATACTCTTTTTACATTAAATTGATCAAAAGTTTTACTAATCCTGAAGGAAAAATATTATTGATAAAAAATATAAAAAAAAAATAATTTTTTATTTGAATTAATACAATTATAATTATTAATAATGTCAAAAATTAAATATCCAAAAGTTATTGCAGTAGCAAACCAAAAAGGAGGAGTTGGCAAAACAACTACCGCAGTTAATCTTGCAACAGCTTTAGTTTCTGTTAATAAAAAAGTTTTATTAATTGATTTGGATCCTCAAGGAAATGCATCTACAGGAGTCGGTTTTGAACAAAGTAAAAATAGAAATGATATATATGATGTTTTACATGATTCTTCAAAAATATTCGATGCAATATATAAAACAAAAATTCCTGAATTAAAATTAGTTCCTTCAACATTAGATTTGTCAGGAGCAGAGATAGAATTAGCACGACAAGAAGAAAGAGAAATACGTTTAAAAAAAGCTATTGATAAAATAAAACAAAAATTTGATTATATTTTGATTGATTGTCCGCCAGCTCTTGGAATACTTACAGTAAATGCATTTACTGCGGCTAATTCAATAATAGTACCTATGCAATGTGAGTTTTATTCTTTGGAAGGATTAAGTCATCTTGTTCACACAATTAATAGAGTTAAAAAAACATACAACCCTCATTTAAATATACAAGGATTAGTACTTACAATGGTTGATAAAAGAAATTCATTAACAGATCAGGTAACGTCTGATATTAAAGGCTTTTTTGGAAAAAAAGTTTATAAAACTGTGATACCAAGAAATGTTCGTGTATCAGAAGCTCCAAGCTTTGGAAAACCTGTTTTAATTTATGATTCAAAGTGTAAAGGATCTAAAGCTTATTTAGGATTAGCCAAAGAATTTTTAAAACAAGAAAAAAAGAAGGCAGTTAACGAATAAAATCAAATGGGGAAAAAAAAAAGGCTAGGAAAAGGACTTTCAGCGCTTCTAAGTGAGGAAGTAGAAGATATACATGTAAGGCAAGAACAAAGCGGTAAAAATTTAATTTCAATTAATGAAATAAGTTTAAGTAAATTTCAGGCAAGAAAAAGATTTAACCAAGAAAAATTAAAGGAACTATCTGATTCTATTGAAAAAAATGGTTTAATACAACCTATCATTATTAGAAAAGGCAATAAAAAATTTGAGTTAATAGCCGGCGAAAGAAGATTAAAAGCTTGTAAATTAATAGGCCTCCAAGAAATACCAGCGATTATTTCTAATTTTGATGATAGAAAAGCATTTGAAACTGGATTAATTGAAAATTTACAAAGGGAAGATCTAACATGTATTGAAGAAGCGGAAGGCTATAATCGTTTAATGAATGAGTTTAATTATACTCAAGAAGAATTAGCATCCACAGTTTCAAAAAGCAGAAGTCACGTAGCAAATTTACTTAGACTAACATCATTGCCTAAAGAAGTTAAAAAATTAATTTTGGATGACAAACTATCGTTAGGACACGCAAGATGTTTAGTTGGCTATGTTGGTGCAATTGAACTTGCAAAGCGAATTGTAAAAGAAGGATTGTCGGTTAGATATGTTGAAAATTTATTTCATAAACAAGATCTAGATAAAAAAGTAGAAACTTTAACCAATGAAAAAACAATTAAAGAAAAGGATGCTGACACTGTTCTTTTAGAAAAAGAATTAAGTCTAAAACTAGGTGTAAAATTAACAATTAATGATAAAAATAATAAAGGAAATATAAAAATAGAATATAGGAATATTGAACAAAGAGAAAATTTAATAAAGAAACTTGTAGGCAAGTAATTATTTATATTTTATTGAAGCTATATTTCTTAAAGTTCTCCAGCATACAATTTTAGAAATTTTTGAATTTAGTTTACATAACTCTTCTGTTTCCATAATTCTTTCTATAGCTTTATAGCAAAGATTAGATTTCCATTTTGTTACTTGATTTTTAAATTGATTAATGTACAAAAAAAAAATAGGAGGTTTTAATTGAACAAGAGACTCATTAAGATTCATCCCGGAATCAATTTTTTGATTCACAAATAAAATTTTTTGAAAGTGCCTTCCTACAGATCTTAATAAAGCGATAGGGTTAATTCCTTCTAAATATAATTGATTAATAATTTTATCAAGCTTAACAACATTTCCATCGCAAAGATTATAATTTAGATCATCAAAATCAAAATTTTCATTTTGACAAAAGCATTTTAGAATATCTTCAGTTTTGAATTCTTTTTTATCTTTTAAATATAAAATTATTTTTTCTAATTCATTTTTAATTATATGTCTTTCATTTCCTAAATGTTTTGTAATTAACAGAACTATATCTCTGCTTATAGTGATATTTTCTTTTTTAAAAGAATTTTCAATTAATTCCTGAACATCTCTTTCTGTATCAAAGTAACAAGGAAGGACTCCAAGGTGCTTTTCTTTTTCAAAAAATTTTCTTAATTTAGATCTCGGTGTTAATTCGCTAGTTTCAAAAACTATCAAGTTTTTTGAACCAAGGTCTGTAACTGTATTTGCTATTGTTTCCATTAAGTTGTCTTTTGTATTTAAAATATGAAGGATTTTTTTTTCTGCAGTTAGTGAAAAAGTATTAAACTCGTTTGTTAATTTTTCTGGTTCAGAAATTAATTCATCATTTTCAAATTTTATAATTTCTGTCTGATCATTTTTATAAGCATCTATTATTACCTGACTTTTTTCTCTAATTAATCCTTTATTTTGGCCATAAATTAAATAAGCAGCATATTTTTTTTTTCTCAACTAAACTTTTTAATTCGTATGCTTTTATTTTCATAATTTTAATCTAGAATTCCAATGTCATATTCCAAAGCAAAGTTTTGTCTGCAGATTCATTAGTTAAACCTATAAGTGGCCCAATAAAGAAATCATATTCCATTTCTTTATTTATACGAAATGATTTTTTAAATCCAGGACCAATTTGGTGTTTTTGTCTTCCTGGTGAATCAAAATTATCTAATTGGCCTAGATTGTGAACACCGCCAAAACCTATTTGTATTCCTTTATAAATTGGTTT
>CAZWXP010000069.1:0-10348 GCA_964637965.1 uncultured Alphaproteobacteria bacterium
GAGAATAATTTCTGAAAAACTTTTAAGTGTTTATGAATTAATAGAAAAACCTCTTATTGATATTTTGGTTAAAATAGAAAAGGTTGGTATTAAAATTGATATAAAAAAATTAAAAGATTTAAGGTTGGTTTTTCAAAAAAAATTATCAAAAATAGAAAAAGAAATTTTTAAATTATCAGGAATAGAATTTAATATTGCATCTCCTAAACAATTGGGAGAAGTTTTATTTGATAAAATGAGTATTGATGGTGGGAGAAAAGGTAAAAGTGGTTCTTACAGCACAAATGTAGATGTTTTAGAAAATTTATCTTATCAAGGCCATGATATTGCCACTTATCTTTTAGAATGGAGGCAAATATCAAAGTTAATAAATACTTATACAAATTCTTTGATTAGCGAAGTGAATAACAAAACATCAAGAATACATACTTCTTATTCAATGGCTGCTACAAGTACAGGAAGATTATCATCGACAGATCCAAATTTACAAAATATTCCAATAAGAACTGATGAAGGAAAAAAAATAAGAAATGCATTTATATCTGAAAAAGGATTTAAATTAGTATCTTTAGATTATTCTCAGATTGAATTAAGATTATTAGCTCATATAGGAAAAGTTGATGATTTAAAAAGAGCACTAGAGCAAAATATAGATATTCATCAAAAAACTGCTTCTCAAATATTTAATGTCCCTTTAAAAGAGGTTGATGTTAATTTACGAAGAAAAGCAAAAACGATAAATTACGGCATTATTTATGGCATTAGCGCATTCGGTCTTGCAAAACAATTAAAGATTAAAAGATCAGAAGCAGATTTAATTTTAAAAGAGTATTTTAAAAATTATAAAGGAATATTAAATTATATTGATGAAACAACTGCTTTTTGTAAAAAAAATGGATTTGTTAAAACAATATTTGGAAGAAAATGCTATATTGATGGAATTAACAGTAGCAATCCTAATTTTAGAAATTTTGCAATTAGAGCAGCCGTCAATGCTCCAATTCAAGGCTCCGCAGCTGATATTATAAAAAAAGCTATGATAAATATAGATAAATTTTTTAAAGAAAAAAAAACTAAATCAAAAATGATTTTACAAGTTCATGACGAACTATTATTTGAAATGTATGAATCAGAAATTAACTATCTTTCAATGGATATAAAAAAAATAATGTAAAATTCTCCTTTACCAGAATTAAAATTATACATACAATTGATAGCTGATATTTTGATAGTATATATTTTGTCTGAAGCACACTAAAATAATATTAAAAATGAAAAATAATGTTTTTTTAATTGACGATGACAAAAATATTTTAACTTCAGTTTCAATGTTGTTAGAAACTGAAGGATACAAAGTTAAAACATTTACTGATGGAGAATCTGGTTTAGAAGCAATTTTAGAAAATAACCCAGATATTGCAATTGTTGATATTAAAATGCCTAGATTAGATGGTATAGAACTATTAAAAAAATTAAGAAAAACATCAGACATGCCTGTTATATTTTTAACTTCTAAAGATACAGAAATTGATGAATTGTTAGGTTTAAAAGTAGGCGCAGATGATTATATTACTAAACCATTTTCACAAAAAATTTTAGTTGAAAGAATAAGAATTTTAATTAAAAGAGATGAGCTAAAAAACACAAAAAAAAAGAATAAAATTGATGATAAGAATTCTTTAAAGGTAGGAAATATACTTTTAGATACTGAAAAATATATGTGTAAATGGAAAAATAAATCAGTAAATTTAACTGTAACAGAATTTTTATTAATAAAATCTTTAGTAAAAAACATAGGTGCGGTCAAATCAAGAGAACAATTAATTATCTCAGCTTTTGGAGAAGATAAAGAAAATATTGATGATAGAGCAATTGATCATCATTTTAAAAGAATTAGAAAAAAATTTAAGAATATTGATAATAATTTTAATTCTATAGTCACAGTTTACGGCGGTGGTTATAAATTTTCTGAATAAAAATTTGTAAAAATGTTCAGAAATAAAATAACTATATCGCCATTATTATTAAGATTATTGACATTAAATATCTTGGCTCTTTTCTTTTTGTTAGGTGGACTAATTTCTATTGATAAATATCAACAAACCTTACAAGAAAATGAATTTAAAAAATTAGAAGATGAAGGTAAAATTCTATCTCAAGCAATAGGAAGGACAATTCTTCCTACTGAGGATTTTAAATCTCAAGTTATTATTACTAGAGAAGCACAAGAAACAATTAGCTACTTACTTAGTAAAAGCAGGGTAAGAATTAGATTATTTTCATATCAAGGAGATCTACTAGCAGATTCTCAAAGATCCGTCGGATTTCAAACAAGAGTGAAATCTATAGAATTAGAATCTTTGAAAAAAAAAAATTTTATCAGAATCTTTTTTGAAAAAATTTATAATTATGTATCTCTATTAGTTGCTAAAACAAGTAAATTGCCTATTTATTCAGAAAATACATTACAACAAGCAGAAGATTACGAAGAAGTTTTAAACGCTTTATATGGGGAACAAAATAGATTTCTGAGGCAATTAGAAAATGGAAAAAAAATGTTTAGCGTATCAATGCCAGTACAATCATATAAAAAAGTAACAGGAGCTATTCTATTAACATTTGATAGCACAAATATCGAGAATAAACTTAAAGACTTTCGTTTTGAAGTTTTTAAAATTTTTCTTTTAGCTTTATTTTTAACAATATGCGTTTCAATCTATTTATCCACCAATATAGTAAAACCAATCAGAAAATTAGCAAATGCAACAAGAAATATAAACCCATCTGATGGAAGAAAAGTATCTGTGCCTCAATTTTTAGGTAGAAAAGATGAAATAAGTGAATTATCAGCTTCAATTAAAGAAATGTTAAATTCAATATGGAATAGAATGGATGCAATTGAAAATTTTGCTGCAGATGTTGCACATGAAATTAAGAATCCTCTTACATCAATAAAGAGCGCCGTTGAGGTTCTTAGTAATACAAAAAATAAAAAACAATTAAATAAACTTCTAGGAATTATTAATCAAGATATACAAAGATTAGATCGTTTAGTTACGGACATTTCCAATGCATCGAGATTAGATGCAGAGTTATCAAGAGAAAAAATGCAAAAAATTAATATACAAAAACTTTTAGAAGAAACTGTAAATTTTTACAATAGAGATAAAGATAAAATTTTATTTAATTTTGTAGAAAAATCTAATTATTTTATTTATGGAAATAAAGAAAGACTATCGCAAGTTTTTAATAATTTAATAGACAACGCATTATCTTTTAATAAAAAAAATAAAAAAATCGATATTTTTTTAAAAAGTAATAAAAATAATGTCTTTATTGAGATTAAAGATTATGGTCCTGGTATAAGTACAAGCAATTTTAACAAAATTTTTGAAAGATTTTATACAGAAAGACCTTCTGAGGAAAAATTTGGACAACATTCTGGTTTAGGCTTAAGTATAGTTAAACAAATATTAGATATTCATAAAGGGTTGATTAAAGTAGAGAATAAAAATGAAAAAAATACAAAAATTACTGGTGCTAAATTTACAGTAATTCTTAAGAAAGATATTTAGTATGATTGTAAAATTTGATTGATTATAAAATTTTTCTTATTAAATTCAATTTATCATGGCAGATTATAAAGTAAAAAATATAAAATTGGCTGATTGGGGTAGAAAAGAAATAAGTATTGCGGAAACTGAAATGCCTGGACTTATGGCATTGAGGAAAGAATATAAGAACAAAAAACCTTTAAAAGGAGCACAAATTCTTGGATGTCTCCATATGACAATTCAAACTGCTGTTTTAATTGAAACATTGATAAAATTAGGAGCTGAAGTTAGATGGAGTTCATGCAATATTTTTTCAACCCAAGACCATGCGGCGGCAGCTATTGCAGAAAAAGGTATACCCGTTTTTGCTTGGAAGGGTATGACAGAAAAAGAATTTTGGTGGTGCATAGATCAAACAATAATTGGGAAGAAAAACTGGAAACCAAATTTAATTCTCGATGATGGGGGCGATTTAACTAAAGTAATGCATGAAAAATATAAACATATTCTTAAATCTGTTAAAGGTTTAAGTGAGGAAACAACAACGGGAGTTCATAGATTATATGATATGGAAAAAAGAAATAAGTTATTAGTGCCAGCAATTAATGTCAATGATAGTGTTACAAAATCAAAATTCGATAATTTGTATGGATGTAGAGAAAGTTTAGTAGACGGTATTAGAAGAGCAACAGATATTATGCTTTCAGGAAAAGTAGCAGTGGTGTGTGGTTACGGAGATGTAGGAAAAGGATCTGCAGCTAGTTTGAGAAATGGAGGAGCTCGAGTAATGGTAACTGAAGTCGATCCTATTTGTGCCTTACAAGCTTCTATGGAAGGATATGAAGTCGTTAACATCGAAGATGTATTAACAAAAGGGGACATTTTTTGTACAGCTACTGGGAATGTAGATGTAATTACATTAGAGCATATGAGAAAAATGAAAGATAGAGCAATTGTGTGCAATATTGGACATTTTGATAGTGAAATACAAATTGATGCTTTAAAAAATTATAAATGGGACGAAATTAAACCGCAGGTAGATGAAGTTAAATTTCCTGATGGAAAAAAATTAATAGTTTTGTCAAAAGGGAGATTGGTAAATTTAGGAAATGCAACCGGACATCCAAGCTTTGTTATGAGTGCTTCTTTTACAAACCAAGTTCTGGCACAAATAGAATTATGGACAAAATCTAAATTTTATAAAAAAAAAGTATATGTTCTTCCAAAAAAATTAGATGAGAAAGTAGCTGAATTACATTTAAATAAATTAGGTTCAAAATTAACAAAATTAACAAAAAAACAAGCTAAATATATAGACGTAAAAATAAACGGACCATTCAAACCAGATTACTATAGATATTAGAATATATTGTAAATTATTAAAATTTTAATTACATCTTTAAAAAAGACGGAAAATTTAGCTAAGAAACTTGCAGCTAAATCAAAAATAAATGATATTTATTTTCTACGGGGAGATCTAGGATCAGGAAAAACAACTTTTGCACGTTTTTTTATAAGGGAAGTTGCTAAATTAAATAAAAAAAAAATAAAAGAACCCATCACTAGTCCAACATATAATTTAATTAATAATTATAACTGTGGTAATAATATTAATATTTGTCATATAGATCTTTATAGAATAAAAACTATTCAGGAAATAGAAAAAATAGGTTTTTTTGAAGAAATAGAAGATAAAATAGTTTTAATAGAGTGGCCAGAAAAAATTGAAAAAATATTAAAAAAAAGAATAGATATTTCATTTATTAAAAAAAATAAGTAACAAATCCTAAGGATATTTCTATTTTTAAAAAAAGTGGTATCAATGATTTTAAATTAAAATCAATTAAATCTGATGAATCATTTAGAAAATATTTTCGTGTTTATATTAAAAATGAAAAAAGAAAATTATTATTAGTTAAGTCCCCAAAGAAAACTGAGAATAACATAGGATATTTAAAAATTAGCAACATTCTAGAAAGAATGAATCTATCAGTTCCCAAAATTATCAATTTTGATATTTCCAAAGGAATTTTTTTAATTGAAGATTTTGGCATAAATACATATACGAAATCACTAAGAAATGGGGAAAGCGAATTTAAACTTTATAATTTAGCCACAGATATTTTATTATATATAAATAAACATTCGAAAAATTTAGAAAAAAAATTACCAAAGTATACTAACAAAAAATTAATAGAAGAAGGTTTATTATTTTTGCAGTGGTACTGGCCTGCGATTCATAAAAAAGCAGCAAAAAAACAGATTATTGATGAATTTACAAAGATTTGGAAAAATTTATTAAATAAGAACTTAAAAACAAAAAAAGTATTGGTGCATAGAGATTTTCATATTGATAATCTTTTTTTTCTCAAAAATAGAAAAAATCTTAAAGCTTGTGGATTAATTGATTTTCAAGATGCAGTTATTGGGCCATCATCATATGACCTAGTATCACTTTTAGAAGACGCAAGAAGAGATGTGAATAAAAATATTATTCATAAAATGTATAAAAAATTTGTGAAAAATTTGTCAAAAAAAGATGAAGTAAATTTTTATAAGGAATATAAAGTTTTAGCTGTTAACCGCCATTTAAAAGTTATTGGTATTTTTTCAAGATTATACATGCGAGACAAAAAAGAATCTTATTTAAAACATATTCCAAGATTATGGAGGTTAGTCGAAGAGGGATTATGTTTTGATTCATTAAGTGAATTAAATAACTGGATTAATAAGTTTTTTCCAAAGAAGTTTAGAATAAAACCAAGGATTTAGTATGAGTATATCAACAATTATGATTCTTGCAGCCGGATTCGGTAAAAGAATGAAGCAATATTCGAAAAAAATTCCAAAACCATTAATAAAAATTGGAAACGAAACTTTAATTGAAAAAATAATAAAAAAATTAGAAATTAATGGTTTTAAAAGAATAGTTATAAATATTTTTTATTTAAAAAATAAAATAAAAAAAGAAATAGGGAAAAAGTTTAAAACACAAATTCATTACTCCGAGGAAAACATTTTGTTGAATACAGGAGGTGGAATTAAAAATGCTATAAAAATTTTAAAAGCCAAAACTTTTTTTGTTATTAATACTGATATTATATGGGAAGACAAGTCAAATAGTCCTTTTGATCAATTAAATAAGTTTTGGAATGAGAATAAAATGGATGCACTTTTATTACTATACCCAAAAAATAATAATAATGGAGACTACAATATAAATAAATCAAATAGAATTATTATTGATAGAAATAAGCCTAAATATATTTTTACCGGTATACAGATTCTTAAATCCAATATTTTTTCGAAAAAAAAAGAAAAAATTTTTCCATTATTTTCAATTTATAAACAATTAATTGAAAAAAAAAGACTTTTTGGGCTAGTTTATGATGGAAAATGGACACACGTTGGAACATTAGAAAGTTTGAAAGAATATAAAAAAATGCTAAAATAATTTTTTTTGCTATGAGCATACAATCAATAAAAGAAGATACATTTGAAAGCGAAGTAATTAATTCTTCAATACCAGTTTTAATAGACTTTTGGGCTGAGTGGTGTGGACCTTGCAAAGAAATTGCTCCAATTTTAGAAGAAATTGCAAATGAAATGGAGAATAAGATAAAAGTTATAAAAATAAATATTGATGAAAATCCGAATATACCTAATCAATATGGTATTCAAAGTATACCTACGTTAATTATTTTTAAAAAAGGAAAACCAATAGCAACAAAAGTTGGAGGTGCAATCAAGTCTGAACTAATAAGCTGGATCGAAACATCAATATAAAAACTATTTTCTTAATAATTTCGATACTTCTTTATACATATAAAAAGATCCACATATAAGTATTCGACCTGGAGATTCATTTAACAATATTTTATTTAATGCGTGGTTTATTGTTTTAGCTGTTACTACATTAAATTCATTTAGTTTAGCAATTTCATAAAGTTTTTTATTTGTATAATATGGAGAGTCGCTTTTTATAGGTACAGTTATTAGTTTAGTTGTAATTTCTTTAAAATAATTTAAAAAATTTTTTGGATTTTTTGAATTTAACATACCAAAAATTAAGTATAATTTTTTTTTAGGCCATTCTTTAAATGTTTTTGATAGAACTTGACTTGCACTTTTATTATGTCCGCCATCAAACCAAAACTCCCATTTTTTAAAGTTTGTTTTTTTTGAAAATATTTCTTTATTTAAACATATTTCTTGCAACCTACCCGGCCATTTGACGTTTTTTAAACCTTTTCTAACAAAATCTTTTTTTAGTTTTTTTTTAATAATTAAGTTAAAAGCCTTTAATGCTATTCCGGCATTAATAATTTGATGTTCACCAACTAAGTTTGGCAATGGATATTTTTCTTTTTTATTATTTTTTAAGTTATTAAAGAAAATAATATGATTTTTTTTTTTATTTTCCTTTACAAACCAATCTTTTTCATAAAAAAAAGTTTCTGCTTTAAAATTATTTGCAACCCTCTTAATAATTTTTAAAGTTTCCTTTTTTTGTTTTCCAATAACAACGGGAGAATTTTTTTTTATAATTCCAGCTTTTTCTTTTGCTATTTGTTTTATATTTGAACCTAAGAAGTTTGTGTGATCAATCGATATTTCATTGATAATTGTAACTATAGGTTTCTTAATAATATTAGTAGCATCTAATCTTCCCCCAAGACCTGTTTCTAAAATTGTAAAATCAGCAGGTTTTTTTTCAAATGCTAAGAAAGCAGCAGCAGTTGTCATCTCAAAAAAAGTTATTGGTTTTCCATTATTTTTTTTAGTACATATATCAAGCAGAAGTTCTAAGAACTTATCTGATATATTTTTTCCATTTAAATTAATTCTTTCATTAAAATTTATTAAATGTGGTGATGAATATGTATTTACAGTGAAACCAGAAGCCTGGATAAATGATTTTAAAAAAGCAAGAACAGAGCCCTTACCATTTGTTCCAGCTATATGGATTATTTTCTTAATTTTTTTTTGAGGATTTCCTAGTTTATATAAAAGTTCATTTATGCGCTCAAGTGACAAATCGATTTTTTTTGGATGTAATTGCTGTAATTTTTTTTCAAGCGTAATTTCAAGATTCCTAATTTTTGAAAAGTTTTCTTTAGTGTACGCATGTTTTGTTTGGTGATGCATTTAAAAAAGAATTTTTATTTAATTTTTTTTTTCTAAATATTGTAATATTTTAAATATTTTTTTTTTAAGATCTTTTCTATGAACAACCATATCGATCATTCCATGTTCCAAAAGGTAATCAGCAGTTTGAAAGTTATCTGGAATAGTTTCTTTTATAGTTTGTTCAATAACTCTTTTACCAGCAAATCCAATTGTTGCACCTTTTTCAGCTATCAAAATATCTCCAAGCATAGCAAAAGATGCACACACACCTCCAGTTGTTGGGTCAGACAAAACAACAATATATGGAATTTTATTTTCTTTTATTTTTTGTATAGCAGCTATTGTTCTGGGCATTTGCATTAAGGACAAAATACCTTCTTGCATTCTTGCTCCACCAGAAGAAGGTATTATTATTAAGGGAATATTTTTTTTTACTGAAATTTCACTAGCTTTTACAATAGAATTTCCAACACTTATTCCCATTGAGCCGCCCATAAAATTAAAATCAAAAACAACTAATATTACATCAATGCCTTCAATTTTTCCTTCAGCTAATACAACGGCATCATCTTCTTTTGTTTCTTTTTTTGCTTGTTTAAGTCTATCTTTATATTTTTTTTTATCTTTAAAAGATAAAGGATCTATTTTATTTGAAGAAACCTTAATTTTTTCATATTTTTCATCATCTAATAGGAATTTAATTCTTGTATCGGAAGGTAATCTCATATGAGTTCCACATTCATTACATACTCCAAGAGACTTTTCATAATCTTTATAATAAATCATTGTTCCGCATTGACATTTAAGCCATAAATTTTTAGGAACATCTCTTTTTTTAACTAAAGATTCTAATTTAGGTTTTATATAATTTGTTAGCCAATTCATAATATTTACAATGCAGATGACAAATTTTTAATATATTTTAATACATAGTTAATTAATTTTATTTTATTATATTTTTTTTTTTGTGCATCTTCTACTTTTTTAATGATAGAAGATCCTACAACTATCGCATCAGCATTTTTTGATATTTTTTTAACATCATTTTTATTTTTTATTCCGAATCCAACAGCAATTGGTAATTTTGTTAATTTTTTTAAGGACTTTATCTCTGATTGTAGTTTTGTATTTGATTTATAATTTGCGCCTGTTATTCCAGTTATAGAAATATAATATATAAAACCAGAAGAGTTTTTGATAATTTTTTTAAATCTGTTTTTGTCTGTTGTAGGTGATGCTAATTTTATAAAATTTATTTTATTTTTTAATATAGGAACGCATAATTCATTATCTTCTTCAGGTGGCAAATCAACAATAATTACCCCATTTATTTTATTTTTTTTTATTTTTTTTATAAAATTATTAATACCAAATCTAAGAATTGGATTAAAATAACCCATTAAAAGTAAAGGAGTTGAAGTATTTGTCTTTCTGAATTTTTTTACTAAATCGAAAGTTTTTTTTAAACTCATTTTATTTTTTATCGCTCTGTCATTAGCTTTTTGTATTGTAGGTCCATCAGCCATGGGGTCAGAAAAAGGCATTCCCAATTCAATTATATCTACTCCATGACTAGGAAGTTTTTCTAAAATTTTATATGAAGTGTTAAAATCTGGGTCACCAGCAGTAATAAAAGAGATAAAACCACACTTTTTTTTTTTTTT
>CAZWXP010000070.1:0-20413 GCA_964637965.1 uncultured Alphaproteobacteria bacterium
AAAAAATCCGATGATGCAAAAAAAGAAATAGACTGGATAGTAGAATTAATTTCTCAAATTAGAACTGTTAGAACAAGTGTAAGAATACCAGCAAAGGCTATACTTAATTTATCATTTAAAGATTTAAAAAAAGATAAGGAAAATATTTTAAACAAATATAGTTCTTTTTTAGGAAGATTAGCAAGAGTGAAAATAAAAGAAGCAAAAAGTCAAAATATTCTTCAGTTTGTTTGTGATAAGACAACATTTTTTCTTGATGTTGCAAATATAGTTGATTTAAAAGATGAAGAAAAAAGAATAACTGATCAAATGGAAAAAATAAGAATTGAAATTAATAAAATAAATAAAATGTTAAAAAATAGTAATTTTATTAAAAATGCACCTAATGAAGTGGTAAAAAAACAAAAGGAAAGTTTTATGAATTATAAAAAAACCTTAACAAAGCTAGAAGAAGCAAAAAAAAATATTTTAAATAATTAAATGAAAACAAAATATAAAAAAAATAATTTAGTTAGTAGATTGGTTTCTAAAGGACCAGAAAGAGCTCCACATAGATCATATTACTATGCAATGGGTTTGAAAGAAAAAGAAATAAATAGGCCATTTGTTGGAGTTGTATCAACATGGAACGAAGCAGCACCTTGTAATATATCTTTAATGGGTCAGACAAAATTTGTTAAAAAAGGTGTAACAGAAGCAGGCGGAACTCCAAGAGAATTCACAACAATAACAGTTACTGACGGAATAGCTATGGGACATCCAGGAATGAAATCTTCATTAGTGAGTAGGGAAGTAATAGCAGACTCCGTGGAACTAACAGTTAGAGGACATTGTTATGATGCTATTGTTGGAGTAGCAGGTTGTGATAAATCATTACCAGGACTTATGATGGTAATGGCTAGATTGAACTTGCCGTCAATTTTTATGTATGGAGGATCAATCTTGCCTGGAAAATTTAAAGGAAAACAAGTAACTGTTCAGGATTTATTTGAAGCAGTTGGTGAATACGCATCAGGTAAAATAAAAAAATCTGATTTATATGCTTTAGAAAAAGTAGCTTGTCCATCAGCAGGTTCATGTGGAGGGCAATTTACTGCAAATACAATGGCATGTGTTGCAGAAGCAATAGGTCTTGCTCTACCAGGCACATCAGCAATACCTGCGACTTTTAAAGAAAGAGAAAAAACAGCAAAACTTGCTGGCAAAACTATTATGCAGTTGATTAAAGATGGTCCCAAACCAAGAGATATAATTACTAGAAAATCTTTAGAAAATGCAACTCGTATAGTTGCAGCATCAGGGGGTTCAACTAATGCTGCCTTACATTTACCAGCTATAGCACACGAAGCAGGTATAAATTTTGATTTATTTGATGTAATGAAAGTATTTAAAACGACCCCTTATATAGCTAGCATGAAACCTAGTGGAAAATATGTTGCAAAAGATTTATACGATGTAGGCGGCGTACCTATATTAATGAAAGCATTGTTAGATGGTGGTTATTTACACAAAAACTGCATAACTGTAACCGGAAAAACAATATCACAGAATTTAAAAGGTGTTAAATTTCCAAAAAACCAAGATGTTGTTTTAGAGACAAAAAATCCAATTAGTAAAAGTAGTGGAGTTGTTGTTTTAAAAGGATCCTTGGCATCTCAAGGAGCTGTTGTAAAGATAGCGGGAATGGAAAATTTAGAATTTATTGGTAATGCAAAATGTTTTGATTGTGAGGAAGATGCGTTCGAAGCAGTACAAAAGAAAAAATATAAAGCTGGAGATGTTCTTGTAATTAGATATCCAGCCCCACGAGGTGGTCCTGGTATGAGAGAAATGTTATCAACTACTGCTGCTATATATGGACAAGGAATGGGTAATAAAGTTGCATTAATTACAGATGGAAGGTTTTCAGGAGCAACGAGAGGTTTTTGTGTAGGCCATGTTGGGCCTGAGGCTGCTATAGGCGGCCCAATCGCACTTATAAAAAACGGAGACAAGATACATTTAGATGCAAAAAAGGGAATAATAAATTTATTAGTTAATAAAAAAGAATTAGCTAAAAGAAAAAAAAAATGGAAAGCTAGAAAAAATTATTTTCAATCTGGATCTTTGTGGCGTTATACAAAAAATGTTGGCGATGCTTATAAAGGTGCAGTTACTCACCCAGGCGCTAAAACAGAAACTCATACTTTTTCAGAAATTTAAATTCTAAATAAAGCGTAGCCAATCCACAAAACTAAAATTAAATACCATGTACTCCAGCCCTTAGTCGCTGGAAAGTATTTAGACATTTTACTAAATTTTTTTTCATACCATTGTGGAAAGAACCACACAATTATATTTGTTGAAAGACTATCAATAAAAACTAAGATCCATAATATTTTTTCTAAGCTTAATTCCATAATAATTATAAATGAAACTCACAAACTATTGGTACATGATCAGAAGGTTTTTCTAATCCTCTTAGCTTACTATCGATATAACATTTATATAATTTATCAACCATGGAAGAAGGTAGAAGAAAATGATCTATTCTTAGTCCTTTATTATTTTCGAAATTTGTTTTTCTTTTATAATCAAAAAAAGTATATTCAACTTTCTCCCCATTAATCGCTCTGTAAGCATCCGTTAGTCCTAAATTCATCATAGACCAAAACTTTTTTAGTGTATCTTCATGAAATAATGCATCATTTGTCCATGATTCAGGATTATGAACATCAATCTCTTTTGGAATGACATTAAAATCACCAGCCAAGATAAATTTTTTATTTTCATCAAGATTTTTTTTTATGTATTTTGTTAAACGTTCCATCCAGTTTAGTTTATATGGGAATTTATCAGTATCAATTGGATTGCCGTTAGGTAAATAAAAACAAATTAATTCTTAATCTTTAATTTTAGAACTAATAAATCTTGGTTGCACATCACTCTTTTCACCAGGTAAGATTTTATTATTTAATCCAATTTTTTCTTTGGAAAGTATAGCAACACCATTATATGATTTTTGACCACAATAAATTGCTTCATATCCAATATTTTTAATGTCTTCTATAGGAAATTCATGATCTTGTACTTTAGTTTCTTGGATAAAAACTATGTCGTATTTTTTTTGTTTCAACCATTTAGATAATATCTCTATTCTTGCTCTGATAGAATTTACATTCCATGAAGCGATTCTAATATTACCCATGTTTAACTATAATGAGAATGATGTTCCACAACCACAAGATGAGGTAGCTTTTGGATTGTTTATTTTAAAACGTGATCCAATTAAATCTTCAACAAAGTCTATTTCTGAACCTTTAATTAAATTTAATGAATTTTGATCAATTACTACTAATGCATTATTTTTTTTAATAATTACATCACTTTTTTTAGAATTATCTTCCATATCTAAATTATATTGAAAACCCTGACAACCGCCACCTGTAACAGAGATTCTTAACATTTTTTTTTCTTTCTTTTTTGAAAGTTCAATAATTTTTTTCGCAGCGTTATTTGTTACTAATAAATTATTCATAAAAATTAAAATAATATTTTTATAATCTTATTTTATTCACGTTATTATTAAAATAGTATATTTTTTTAAAAATTAAACATGTTAAAGGTTTCGAATTTTTCGATTAGCCCAAATAAAACACGAGGTAGGGTATATGACATTACAAATGATAAATTTAGAAACGATTATCAAAGAGATGTTGGCAGAATTATACATTCTACAGCATTTAGAAGGTTGAAATATAAAACTCAGGTTTTTGTTAATCATGAAGGTGATCATTTCAGAACCAGATTAACTCATACTTTGGAAGTTTCACAAATAGCAAGATCTATTAGTAGATATTTTAAATTAAATGAAGATTTAACTGAAGCTATAGCTCTGGCTCATGATTTAGGACACACACCTTTTGGACACGCTGGTGAAGATGCATTAATAAAAGCTTCAGGTTCTTATTTTAATCACAATGACCAATCTTTTAGAATTGTTACATTTTTAGAAAAAGTATATTTACCATTTGATGGACTTAACTTAACTTGGGAGACATTGGAAGGTATTGCTAAGCATAATGGACCTTTAAAGAATATAAATAGAAATAGCACTTTATTTTCATTCAACAACAATATTATGAATTTAGAATTAACAACGTTTCCTTCTTTAGAAGCTCAAATAGCCTCTATTTCAGATGATATTGCTTATATGAACCATGATTTAGATGATGGTTTTAGAGCAAAATTATTTAATCTTAATGATTTAAAAAAATTAAATTTCTATAAAGAAATTATCAAAGAATATGGTTTAGAAAAAAATAATAATAGATTTAAAAAAGAATTAGTAAGAAATTTAATAAATAAAATGGTTGTTGATTTAATTAAAGAAACACAGAAAAACTTAAACAAAATTAAACCAAGGAACGTAAATGATATTAGAAATGCAGGTTTTAGTATTGTCTCTTTTTCAAATAAAATGAAAAGAAATATTTTGGAAATAAGATTATTTTTAAATAAGAGAATGTATAATCATTCAACAGTCAGAAAAAATACAAAAAAATACAGAAAAATAATTGAAAGTTTATATAAACTTTATATTTCTAAAAAATTGAGCATCCCATTTAAGTGGATAAATGAAACATATAAAAATATTGATGTACATAAAAAACAGATGGTCATTGATTATATATCAGGAATGACTGACAGATACATTTTAAAAATTTATAAAAAAATATAAAAAAATGAGTTTTTACAAGATTTTAAAAGATTATATTAATAAAATAATTAATGATAATATTCTTAAAAAAAAATATAAAAAAGAAATGTTTAAAATGTTCCAAGTTAACGAACCACCCAAAGATAAATTTGGTGATATATCTACCAATGCTGCTTTTTCATTGTCGAAGTTTTTAAACACAAATCCTAAAAACTTTGCCAATATTCTAATAAAAGAGTTAAAAAAAATTCATTACATAGACGATTTTAAGATTGAAGGTTCGGGTTTTTTAAATTTATCTCTCAAAAAGGAATTTTGGATTAATGAACTTAAAAAAGTTCTATTAAAAAACGATAAATATGGTGAAAGTAATATTGGGAAATCAAAAAAAGTAATAATTGAATTTGTGTCAGCAAATCCTACGGGCCCTTTGCATATAGGACATTGCCGCGGTGCGGTTTACGGCGATGTTTTATCTAATATTATGAAAAAACTTGGTTATAAAGTTTACAAAGAATATTATATTAACGATACTGGATCTCAAATTGATACATTAACAAGTTCTGTAAATTATAGATATAAAGAGTTATTCAATCAAAGTAAAACAAAGATTGATGACAATTTATATCCTGGAGAATATTTAATAGATCTTGCGAAGGATTTAAAAAAAAAATATGGTTCCAAATTATTAGTAGGAAATAAAAAAAATAATAATATTGTAAAAAATTTCTCCCTTAAATGGATTGTTGACTTTATAAAAGAAGATTTAAATTTACTAGGTGTAAAGTTTGATCTATTTTATTCTGAAAACGATTTAGTAAAAAAAAATAAAATTTCACTTTGTATAAATGCTTTAAGAAAAGATAAATTAATTTATAAAGGTATTCCAGAAGAACCAAAAGGAGGAGATTTAGAAGAATGGGAACCAAGAGAACAGTTTTTATTTAAATCTACTAAATTTGGAGATGATGTTGATAGACCATTACAAAAGTCAAATGGCGATTATACATATTTTGCTAAAGACATAGCATATCATTTAGATAAATATAAAAGAGGTTTTAATTTTATGATAAACGTTTGGGGAGCAGATCATGGTGGGTATATTAAGAGACTTACTAGCGCTGTTAAAGCTATAACAAAACATAAAGCAAATTTAACAATTAAAATATGTCAACTGGTGAAAATTATTGATAACAAAGAAACTCTCAAAATGTCAAAAAGAGAAGGAAAATTCGTTTCTTTAAGTAGAGTTTTAAAAAATGTTGGTAAGGATGTTACAAGATTTATAATGTTACTAAGAAAAAATAATGAAGATATTGATTTTGATTTAGAAAAAATAACTGAGGAAAGTAAAGATAATCCTGTTTTTTATGTTCAATATGCTCATGCAAGATGCTGCTCTGTTTTAAGAGAAACAAAAAATTATTTTAACCCAAAAGAAATTTCTTTTACGGAAATTAAAAAGAATGATTTAAAAAAACTTAATGATCCAAATGAAATTTCATTAATTAAAGAGATAGTAAAATGGCCTAAAATTTTGGAAGACGCAGTATGTTATCATGAACCCCATAGAATAAGTTTTTTTTTACAATCTTTAGCATCTAAATTTCATAGTTTTTGGAATTATGGAAAAAAAGATTCTAGTAAAAGATTTATCACTATTGAAAATAAAGAATTAACTATTTCAAGGTTGAGTTTAATTTATTCGGTTAAAATTGTTTTAAATAATGGTTTGAATTTATTAGGCGTGAAATCATTAGAAGAGATGAGATAATAAAATGGATTATATTAAATTTTTATTAGTAATTATATTTTTTCTCGCATTTTTTTTTCTTATAAAACATTATATTAGCCTTGAAGATTATACAATTGATAATAAAAAAAACAGCATTCCAATCATTGAGTCTGACTATAAACCATTTAAAATTTTACCACCACCAGATGATAATAATAAAAGAAATCCTGAAGAAGATTCATGTACTTTAAATAATGAATGTTAAAAATAATTTATCAAAAAAACCTATCCCTGTAGTTTTTGGTGTAAAAAGTTTTAAACTTAATAAAAAAGAGAAAAAATTTTTTGAAGAATCTAACCCTTTAGGATTTATTCTTTTTGAAAGAAATTGTAAAACCTATAATCAAACAAAATTATTAATAAAAGAACTAAAAAAAATAACTTCTCACAAACATACTATAATTATGATTGATCAAGAAGGTGGACGTGTAGCAAGATTAAAAAAACCTTACTGGAATGCATATCCAAGTGCTGAATATTTTGGGATTAAAGCTTAAAAAAATTTAGCTATTGGAAAGAAACTTGTATTAAAAAATTCTATGGCAATTGCTAGTGAATTAAAAAAACTTGGTATAAATATGAATTGTGCTCCTGTATTGGATGTTAAATATAATTTTACAAATAATATAATAGGGGACAGATCTTTCTCATCAAATCCAAAAATTGTAAGTGCGTTAGGAAAATCTTTTTGCAATGGTCATAAAAAGATAGGAATTATACCTATAATAAAACATATACCAGGGCACGGATCTTCAAGTAAAGACAGTCATAAAACTACACCAAATGTTAATTTAGATTCGAGATCATTAAATAAGAAAGATTTTCTACCATTTAAAAAACTAAACCAGGAGTTGGCAGCAATGGTTGCACATATTATTTATAATAAAATAGATAAAGAAGTTGCTTGTTGTTCAAAGAAAATTATTAATAGAATTATAAAAAAAAGGATAGGCTTTAAAGGTATATTAATATCAGATGATATAAATATGAAAGCTTTGAAAGGAACTATAAAAAACAAAATTAACAAAATATTGAAATCTGGATGTGATATTATTTTGCATTGTAATGCTAATATGAAAGAAATGATCGAAATACATTCATCGATTCCCTTAATTAAAAATAAAACATTAGAAAAAATTAGTAAATTGAATGATTTAAGATAATTTTATTATATAAATTTTGATTTTTATAATATAGAAAAAACTATTATTAATTCTTATAATTAAACCAGTATAAATACAAATAATATAATTCTAATATTATTAAAATGAATGATTTTGTATTAAATATTGACGGTTATGAAGGCCCAATTGAACTTTTATTAGATCTTGCAAAAAAACAAAAAGTAGATTTAAAGCATATTTCAATTTTAGAACTTGCTGACCAATATTCTAATTATGTTAAAAATGAAATTAAAACAACTAATTTGACATTAGTTGCAGATTTTTTAGTTATTGCTTCATGGTTAACATATTTAAAATCCAGATTACTTTTGCCGGAAAAAAAGAATGAAGAAGTTCCAGCAAACACTTTAGCGGAAAATCTACGTGAACAGTTAATAAAATTAGATGAAATGAGAAAAGCAGGTGTTAAAATTTTATCACGACCACAATTAAATAAAGATTTTTTCAAAAATGGTTTAGATAAAACAACTTTCGTTGAAAATAAATACACATTTGATTGCACATTATATGATTTATTAAAAAATATTGTTAACGTCGATACTAGAAAAAAAATAAAAAATTTTAAATTAAATTTAAAAAAAGTTTGCACAGTAGAAGAAGCGATAAATAATTTAAAAAAATTTTTTGAATTAAAAAAAGATGAATGGATTCCTTTGGATAATATTATAAAAAATAACGAAACTGATGATTTTGTAAAAAAATCTTACACTTCATCCCATTTCTCCGCTTCATTAGAATTAGTTAAGGAAGGCGTTATCAATATAAGACAACATGCACCATTTGCTCCTATTTATATAAAAAAAAAGCATTTAAAAAAACATGACAGATAAAAATACTTCCTTAAAAATTATAGAGGCAATTTTGTTTGCAAATTCTGATTTGGTTGATGAGAAGGATTTAAGAAAAAATATTCCTAAAAATATAAATATCAAAAAACTTCTTAATGAGTTAAAAAATATTTATAAAAACCGTGGCATCAATATTTATAATGTAAAAAATAATTGGGGTTTTAGAACCTCACCTAGTATGTCTAGTTATTTAAAAATTCAAAAGAATTTAAAACGAAAATTATCTAAAGCTGGCATAGAGACTCTCGCAATAATAGCTTATTACCAACCTGTAACCAAAGGTGAAATAGAAAAAGTTAGAGCAAGAAATATTAGTCAAGGAACCATAGATATTCTAATAGAGAGAGGTTGGATTGAATTAAAAGGAAGAAGAAAGACACCAGGGAATCCTTTAACTTGGGGAACAACAGATAAATTTCTTGAACATTTTAATCTTACAGATTTAAAAGAACTTCCAACATTAAAAGAAATTAACCAGTTAGGCATCGAAGAAAAAAGAGGTTAGAATTGAATTTAATCAAAGATTTTTTCATTCATAAATCTTTCAATCTATGGATTTTTTTTTCTTTATTTATAGCTTTCATTTTATCATTTCCTATTCTTTCATTAATTTTTAACGTTATTTTAAATTATAATAGTGAATGGAATATCGTAATTAATATTGAGATATGGAATTATTTTTATAACTCAATATGTATAATTTTATTTCAGTCAATATTTGTGGCTTTTTTTGGTGTAATTTGCGCTTGGATCGTAACAACATATGATTTTCCTTTTAGGAGAATTATCGATCTTTTTTTACTATTACCATTAAGTATACCGCCATACATAGCAGCAATAGCATATGGAGAAATTTTTGATTATTCCGGTTATCTCCAAATTTTTTTTAGGGAAAATATTTCAATATTAAGCAATATTCAATTACCAAATATTAGATCTTTACCCGGAGTTATATTTATATTTTCTATAACCCTTTATCCTTATGTTTATATTATTTCTAGAGCCGCATTTTCTGAAATTTCTTATTCTTATAGTGAAATCGGTAAGACTCTTGGTTTAAAGCAATCAAGTATATTTTTTAAAATATTCCTACCATTGGCAATATTTCCAATAATAGGTGGAATTATTTTATCAATATTAGAATCTTTAAATGATTTTGGTACTGTTCAATACTATGGTGTTGATACTTTTACAACAGGTATTTACAAAACTTGGGTTGGTTTAGGTGATATAAATTTAGCTTCACAAATATCAATCTTTTTTTTGTTCTTTATTTTTCTTATTTTATTTTTACAAAAAAAACTTTTTTCTAATGAAAGGATTAATTTAAAAATATCTATTACTAAAAAAATAAATTTAATAACTTCAGATAAATTAAAAAGTGCATTTATAATTTCTTTCTGTTCTTTACCTGTAATCTTAGGTTTTTTTATACCTTTTCTTTTTTTAATATTTAATTCAATGATGTCTATAGAAGTTTTATTTTTAAAAGATACTATAATAAATAGTTTTAACACTATACTTCTTGCAACGATATCTTCTTTTATAATAATTGTTTTATCATTATTAATTAATTATTCGGCTAGGATTAAAGGAACAAGATTAAATTTATTCTTTAATAAATTAGCTTCGCTTGGATATGCAATACCAGGATCTATTATTGCAATAGGAATACTTATACCATTTACATATTTCGATAATTTTTTTATTAATTTTTTTAATGAAAATTTCAATTTAAATATAAATGCTTTTTTTACAGGGAGTATATTTGTTTTATGTTTTGCTTATATCGTTCGTTTCTTTACTATATCTCAAACAAATATTGAAAGTAGTTTTTATAGAATATCAAGAAATATAGATAATACGGCAAGCGTCTTAGGAAAAAAACCAATTCCAATTCTTTTCAATATTCACATACCTTTAATGTCATTAAGTATATTGTTAACTTTAACTTTAATTTTTATAGAAATAATAAAAGAATTATCTGCAACTCTCATTTTAAGACCATTTAATTTTAATACTTTAGCAATTCAAGTTTACGAATATGCATCAGAAGAAAAAATTATCGAATCCTCAATACCCTCATTAATTATTGTAGTTTTATGTGTTATTGGGATATTATTTATGTCAAAAATTAATAACCAATTATTTAATAGTGGTAAAAGATAACAATATATTAATACAAAATTTATCTCAGACAAAAGATAAAAAAAAAATACTGGACAATATTAATCTTACTATTCCTTTTAACAGTGTGATATGCCTTGTCGGACCATCAGGTTGCGGTAAAACATCATTATTAAGAGTAATTGCTGGTTTAGATAAATTTAAATTAGGAAAAATTTTTTTTGATAACAAACTTGTTTCTAGTCCAGAATTTTCCATCCCAACTGAAAATAGAAATGTAGGACTTGTATTTCAAGAATCAAATTTATTTCCACATTTAAATATATTCAAAAATGTTTCTTTTGGTTCCAAAAAAGAGAACTTTAAAGATATTCAAAAAGAAACATTTGAAATATTAAAGAAAATTGGCCTTCCTCACTTTTCAAATATTTTTCCACACCAATTATCAGGTGGGCAAAAACAACTTGTTGCTGTAGCAAGATCATTAATAAGAAAACCTAAATTGCTTATGATGGACGAACCTTTTGCTAATTTAGATCAAAGATTAAAAAATAAAATTCGAGACATTGTATTACACTTACTCCAAAAGACACGAACTACTGCGTTAATAGTAACTCATGATCCTGATGATGCAATGTTTATGGGAGACTTTATTGCTGTTATGAATAAAGGTAAGATTTTACAATTTGATACTCCTGTAAATATATATAACAAACCAAACTCATCTTTTGTTGCTAGATTCTTTGGAGAAACTTTATTTCTTAAGTCTAAAATAAATAATAATAAAGTTGATACATTATTTGGGCCAATAAAAATTAAAGATTCTAATTTAATAAATTCTAAAGAAATTGAGATAATTTTCAGATCAGAAGCATTTACTATAACTAAAAATAATTCTAAAAAAAATTCAAAGAAAATTAAAAGTAAAATTATTGCTCTTAAATATATTGGCGAGAATTCATATTTACATCTTGATATTTTAAGTAAACATGTTCAAAAACACATACATATCAAAGTTCCAGGAAAATTTATCCCACCTAAAAATAAAATTTGCTATATTAATATTGGTAAAAAAAATTTTTTTATCTTTAAATATAAATAAATTTTTTTAGGTTAAATAAATTATGGCTCCAAGTTTTTGGCAAATATTATTAGTCTTACTTATAATCTTAATCCTTTTTGGTGCAGGAAAATTACCCAATGTTATTAAACAACTTGGTAAAGGCTTGCAAACTTTACGTTCTTCATTAAAAGAAGGATCAAAAAAAAGGAAAAAATAGTTAAATCGTAAAAAATGTTTAACATAGGATGGACTGAATTACTTCTTATAGCTATTGTTTTTCTAATTTTTATAAAACCTAAAGACTTTCCTTTTTTTATAAAAAATATAGCTAATTTTTTCTATAAAATTAAGAACTATGTAGCAGATATAAAGGATGAATTTGAAAGTGAAATATATATTAACGAATTTAAAAAAAAAAATAAAGAAATTCTCAAAATTGAAAAAGAATTAAAAAAATTAAAGAAAAAATAAAAATTGGTTTCAAAAAAAAATAATAAAAAAATATTATTATCAAATCATTTGATTGAGTTAAGAAATAGATTCATTTATTTTTTTTTATTTTTTAGCATCTCTTTCCTTATTTCTTACATATTTATAGAAAATATTTTTAATTTTATTATAAATCCGCTAATTGATTCAGTCGATTTTAAAGAAAATAAAAGACTTATTTATACAGGATTAGCTGAAGCTTTTTTTAGCTATATTAAATTGGCTTTAGTTGCAGCATTTATAATTTCATCACCTTTATTTATTTATCAAATATGGGCTTTTATTGCTCCAGGTTTATTAAAAAAAGAAAAAAAAATTATTTTCCCTTTTTTATTCTTGATACCATTAATGTTTTTATTAGGATTTGTTTTTCTTTATTATCTTATTGTACCTATAGCATGGGACTTCTTTATTGCTTTTGATACATCTGGCGCAGAAAAAAATTACACTCTAGAACTTGAGCCAAAAATAAATGAATATATTTCTTTAACTTTGAAATTAGCCTTTGCATTTGGAATCGCATTTCAATTACCAACAGCAATTTTTTTATTAACAATTTTAGGATTAACAACACCCAGTGATTTACAAAAAAAAAGAAGATTTGTTATAGTTATAATTTTTTTAATTTCTGCTTTAATAACCCCCCCAGATATAATTTCACAAATAGGATTAGCCATACCCGTACTCTTTTTATATGAATTTTCGATTTTTATATCTAAATTTTTTGAAAAAAAGAAAAAGTAATTTTTTTTTTATAATATAATTTAATTAGAGAAAATATTAGATATCAAATGGATAATAAAGAACCCTGAAGATGCCGATAAATCTTTTAAAAGAAGAGGTTTAAAACCTTTAGCTAACAAATTAATAAAAATGAGTCAATCAAGATCTCAAGTTTTTGTTAAACTTGAGAATTTGTTAAAAGAAAGAAATGATTTATCTAATGAAATATCTAAAAATATTAATAAATCAAAAAAAAATACTTTAATTAAAAAAGTAAAATCATTAAAAGAGCAAATTACAAAACTACAAGAAGGCAAGTATTTAACAAACACAGATCTTGATAATCTTCTAATGGAATTACCAAATTTTTTAGATAAGGATGTTCCTAATGGTAAAAGTGATAATGATAATGTTGTAATTAGTGAACATGGAGATATAAAAAAATTTGATTATAAAATAAAAGATCATGTTGAAATAGGGGAGTCGCTTGATCTATTAGATTTTAAATCTGCCGCAAAAGTTTCTGGATCAAGATTTGTATATATGAAAAATAATTTAGCAAAGCTTGAAAGAGCATTGGCCTCTTTTATGATTGAAAATAATGTAAGTTGCAACAATTTTAATGAAATTTATACACCGTTTTTAGTTAACGAAGATTCTTTAAAAAGCACTGGACAGTTACCAAAATTTGATTCGGATGTATTTAAAACAAGAGAAAATTTATGGTTAATTCCAACTAGCGAAGTTACACTTGTAAACTTAGTTAGAGATAAAATTTTAGATGCAGAAAAGTTACCTATAAGATATACTTCGTATACTCCATGTTTCCGATCAGAGGCAGGCGCTGCTGGAAAGGATACTAGAGGTTTAAAAAGACAACATCAATTTAGCAAAGTTGAAATTGTTTCTGTTACAACTCCAGAACAATCAGATAAAGAACATAAGGTACTTATAGAAACTGCTGAAAAAATTTTAAAAGATCTTAGATTACCATACAGAATCTGTCAATTATGCTCATCAGAAGTTGGTTTTGCTGCAAAGAAAACCTACGATCTTGAAGTCTGGATACCTAGTCTAAATAATTACATGGAAATTTCTAGTATTTCAAATTGTGGTGATTTCCAAAGTAGAAGAATGAATACGAGATATAAAAAAAATGATAAAAAAGAATATCCTCATACTTTAAATGGGTCTGCTTTAGCTATTGGAAGAACAATAATAGCAATCTTAGAAAATTATCAAAATAAAGACGGCTCAGTGACAATCCCAGAAGTTTTAAGAAAATACATGAATAATGAAGAAAGGTTATAATTTTTTTTGATTAAAAATCTAAAAAAAATTAATTTAATCTTACAACTAAGAAAGCTTGGCGTCTCTAATCAACAAATATTGTCAATTTTAGAAAAAATACCTCGAGAAAAATTTATAGATAAAGAATTATTTTATAAAGCATATCAAAATGAAGCATTGCCGATAGATTGCAACCAAACTATAAGTCAACCTGCGGTAGTTGCAAAAATGACAGATTTATTAGAACCAAGCAAATCGTCTAAAGTGCTAGAAATTGGAACAGGTTCAGGATATCAAACCGCAGTTTTATCTAGACTATTTAAAAGAGTTTATACTATTGAAAGATATAAAATTTTAATTGAAAAAGCTAAAAGAATATTAACAAATCTAAAATTAAATAACATAGTTTTTTATTATGGTGATGGAACAAAAGGATGGCCTGCCAAATTTTGTTTTGAAAGAATAATTATTACAGCTGTAACTAAAAATATTCCATTAAAAATTGCTAATCAAATGTTGGAAGGAGCTATTTTAGTCTTACCATTAAAGTATAAAAATGATCAATATATAACTAAAGTAAAAAAAGAAAACGGAAAATTATTTTTTAAAAAATATTGGAAAGTTAGATTTGTACCATTAGTTTCTGGTATTAATTGAATTAAATGTTTAATTTTCTTTAAAAAAATATATATTTAAAAAATATTTATTAAGTAATTTGTTATGAATGAAACATTTGCAACTTTTATTCCATTAATATTAATATTTGTTATTTTTTATTTTTTACTGATAAGACCTCAGCAAAAAAGAATGAAAGAGCATAAAGAAATGATAAATCAAATTAAAAGAGGTGACAACATAATAACCTCAGGAGGAATTTATTGTAAAGTTTCTAGAATAATAGATGAAAATAAAATAGAAGTAGAAATATCAAGTAATGTTAAGGTAGTTATTTCCAAACCAACAATTACTACTGTTATTAATAATTCATCAGATACCAAGAACAAATAGATTAATAATTTTAAATTAATGGTACAATTCAAAAAATGGCAATTATATTTAGTAATTCTATTTAGTTTTTTTGCTATAATATTTTCACTACCAAATTTTTTTTCAAAAGAAACATTAAAAAAATTTCCTGCTTTTATTCCTTCTGAACAAATTGTTTTAGGTTTGGATCTACAAGGTGGATCATACTTATTGATTGAAGTTGATACTCAATCTGTTATATCAGAAAATTTTGAATCTTTTTCAGACGGTTTAAGATTATCATTAAGAAAAAATAAAATACCATATTCAAAATTTAATATTAAAAACAATAACTTATTTTTTAAGATTAGGAATGAAGATAAAAAAGATGATTTATCAAAAATATTATCTAATTATTCTCAAGATATTTCTTTTGAATACCTAGATGATGGATCAACAAAGATTTTTTTTAACAATCAAAAAATTAAGACTATTCAAGACACATCTGTATCACAATCTATAGAAGTTGTAAGAAGAAGAGTAGATGAATATGGTACAAAAGAACCAACGATACAAAGACAAGGAATAAATAGAATATTATTAGAACTTCCTGGTATTACAGAGCCTGAAAGATTAAAAAAATTATTAGGTAAAACTGCAAAATTAACTTTACAAATTATAGATGAAGATTTGTCACCAGATGAAATAAGGTCTGGAAAAACTAAACCTGGCACAATCATTTATGAGACTGATAACGAATTAGACTCATCCGGTAACCCACTTTTATATGCTGTAAAAAAAAGAAATTTTATATCAGGTGATTTATTAATAAACGCTTTTCCTACAATAGATAGAGGCTCACCAGTTGTATCTTTCGAGTTTAATAATAAAGGTGGTAGAAAATTTGGAAAAATTACAACTGAAAATATTGGAAAAAGACTAGCTATTGTTTTAGATAAAAAAATTATAAGCTCCCCTAATATAAGAGAACCAATCACTGGTGGGAAAGGAATTATAACTGGACAATTTACTTTTCAAGAAGCAACAGATTTGTCTATGCTTTTAAGGGCAGGAGCATTGCCAGCCCCATTAAATATTATTGAAGAAAGAACAGTAGGCCCAAGTTTAGGTGCTGATTCAATTAAGTCTGGAAAATTTGCATCTATTTTAGGCTTTATTTTAATTATTATTTTTATGTTTTTAATTTATGGTGTTTTCGGATTTTTTGCTAGTATCGCACTTTGTTTCAATTTATTAATTTTATTAGCAATATTAACATCGATAAAAGCAACTTTAACTCTTCCAGGAATAGCGGGTATTGTTTTAACTATTGGAATGGCGGTTGACGCGAATGTATTAATATTTGAAAGAATAAAAGAAGAAATTAAACATAACCTTTCCCCAATTGCAACTATTGACACTGGATATAAAGAAGCTTTTAAAACTATTATTGACGCAAACATCACAACACTTATTGCTGCAATAATGTTGTTTGGTTTAGGTTCAGGCCCAGTGAAAGGTTTCGCAGTAACTCTTTCAATTGGTATTTTGACTTCAATGTTTACTGCGATAATGTTTACACGCATTTTGATACTTATTTGGCTAAAAAAAAAATTGCCAGAAAGGATAAATTTATAGAATGCCTATTTTACGAATTATAAAGAACGATACTAAAATTAATTTTATGAGAATAAAAAAAATAACTTTGTTTATATCGGCAATTTTATTTTTGTTTTCTCTATCTTTAATTTTTTTTAAAGGTTTAAATTTAGGAATCGATTTTACTGGCGGTACTCTTATTGAAGCCAGATTTAAAGAAAATATAGATTTAAATAATTTAAGAACAAAGATGAATAAATTAGATTTAGGTGAAGTTCAATTACAAACTATTGGCAATGAAAATGATATTATTTTCAGAGTGCAGGATAAAAAAAATAATCAAGCAAAAACAATTGAGATTATAAAGAAAAGTTTATCCGATGAATCAGTTGACTATAGAAGAACTGAGTTTGTAGGCCCAAAAGTTGGTGGCGAGTTAGTAGAAGCAGGGATAATAGCTGTTATTTTTTCATTAATAGGAATACTTATATATATATGGGTAAGGTTCCAGTGGAATTTTGCTCTTGGGGCAATTATAGCATTAGTGCATGATGTTATTTTAACTTTAGGTTTTTTTTCAATATTACAATTTGAGTTTAATCTTGCAACTGTTGCAGCGGTTTTAACAATCGCTGGTTATTCAATCAATGATACAGTTGTTATTTATGATCGAATACGGGAGTCTATGAGAAAATATAAACAAATAACTTTTGATGAAGTAATAAATTTATCATTAAATGGAACTTTATCTCGAACATTAATGACCAGTTTAACAACGCTTTTAGCTTTAATCGCTTTATTTATTTTTGGTGGCATTGTAATTTCAAGTTTTATAGTTGCTCTTATTTGGGGAGTATTTATTGGAACTTATTCTTCATTATATATTGCTTCACCATTATTAACCTATCTTAAATCAGACAATAGACAAAGTTTAAAAGAATAAAATTATTAATAAAGATTTTGCGCAGAAACCATTGCATAAAGCATTGGTATGGATAAAGCTGTGTTAGTTCTTGAAAATAACATTGCTTTTCTTGCAGCTAGTGGCTTATCTTCATCATTAGCAGACACAATACCAAGAGCAATTTTTTGATTTGGCCATATTATCATCCAAACGTTATATGCCATTATTATACCTAGCCACATACCTATACCTATTGCTGTATGTTTTTTTGCTTCACCAATTAATCCAAGGGAAAGTGCGTCTAATAAGTAATTATTTAAATGAGCGGTTAAAAGTCCTGTTAATATGGTTGCAAGCGCGGCCCATATAAACCAAAATAAAGCTTTAGGAGCAATTACTTTGCTAATAGCAGGTTTTTCATTATCTGGTATATTAGGCATTGATGGAATTTGTACAAAGTTAAAGTACCAAAGCAAACCAATCCACATAACACCACTTAATACGTGTAACCATCTAGCAAAAAACATTATATAATCAGAGCCAAATTCCATATTTTTATTTTTTAATTAAAAGGTACTATACTTAAAATATACACCATTATAATTGTTAGTATAATTCCTATAAGTATAGTTTTTGATAATGATTCTAAAGGATTATTCATAATTATTTATAATGAAGAAAAAAATTATTTTTGTAAAGTTTTTCTTTTTATTTTATCTTCAACTCTTAGCACATCATACAAATATTGACTAGTATAACTGTTCTTAAATTTTACTAATAAAATTTCTGGAGAACCTTCTGCGATAATTTTACCACCTTTTTCTCCCCCTTCGGGCCCTAGATCAATTATATGATCTGCTGTTTTAATAACTTCTAAATTATGTTCTATTACGATTACTGTATTTCCCTTATCTACAAGAGAATGTAGTACTTCTAAAAGTCTTTTAACATCTTCAAAATGCAAACCAGTGGTTGGCTCATCGAGAATATATAATGTTTGACCTGTCGATCTTTTCGATAATTCTTTTGATAATTTTATTCTTTGTGCCTCACCACCAGATAAAGTTGTAGCTGATTGCCCAATTTTAATATACCCTAGCCCAACCTTTTTTAATGTAAGCATTTTGTTTTTAATCATGGGTATGGCTTTAAAAAAATCTAATGATTCATCAACTGTCATGTCCAATATGTCAGCAATGTTTTTTTCTTTAAATTTTATTTCTAAAGTATCTCTATTATATCGTTTTCCTTTACATGAATCACATTTAACATAAACATCAGGTAAAAAATGCATTTCCTTTTTTATTACACCATCTCCCTCACATGTTTCACATCTTCCTCCTTTAACATTAAAAGAAAATCTACCAGGTTTATAACCTCTTTCCCTCGATTGGGGTAAATTTGAAAACCATTCTCTAACAGGTGTAAATGCTCCGGTATACGTTGGTGGCTTTGATCTTGGAGTTCTACGTATTGGCGCTTGATTTATTTCCACGATTTTATCTAAATATTCAAATCCCTCTAGGGATTTATATTTTTCTGGTTTTTGAATATGATAGTTGAGTTTTTTTCCAACAGCTTTTAGTAAAGATTCATTAATAAGACTTGATTTTCCACTTCCAGACACACCTGTGACAGCAGTAAATGTACCTAAAGGAATTTTTACATTTACATTTTTTAAATTATTTGTATTTATTCCTTTCATAATTAATAATTGATTTTTTTTTCCTTTTCTTCTTTCTTTTGGTGTTGGTATATATCTATATCTATTTAAATATTGAGATGTAACAGATTCAGATGAATTTAAAATTTCTGATAAATTACCTTTTGCGACAATATTACCTCCATAAACACCAGCGCCTGGCCCGACATCAATAATATAATCTGCAGTTCTAATTGCCTCTTCATCATGCTCAACAACAATTATTGTATTACCAAGTTTTTTTAATCTTTCTAAAGTTTTTAAAAGTCTTTGATTATCTCTTTGATGTAAACCTATTGAAGGTTCATCAAGAACATATAAGACTCCGGTTAAACCAGAACCAATCTGTGATGCCAATCTTATTCTTTGTCCTTCGCCACCAGACAATGTTCTCGAGTTTCTTGAAAGCGTTAAATAATTTAAACCAACATTATTTAGAAAACTTAGTCTTTCATTTACTTCATTTAATATTCTTCTACCAATCTCATATTGAGTTTTATTTAATTTTTTTTCTAATTTTTTAAACCATTCTATTGCTTTTTCTATTGTGAAAGAACTAACCTCTCCTATATGCAAATTATCTATTTTTACAGATAGAGCTTCATTTTTTAACCTGTAACCATTGCAAGATTCACAAGTGTCATATCTTAAATATTTTGAAACTTCATCTCTATAATATTCATTTTCATTCTTAAACCATTTTCTTTGTAGATTTGGTATTACTCCTTCAAATGTACGTTCAATGGGGTATGTTCCTCTAAAAGAACTATATTCGAATTTAATTTTTGTTTTGTCATTACCATAAAGTATTATTTTTTTTTTGTCTTCTTTTAAATCTTTAAATGGTATTTCCATGCTAAAATTAAAAGCTTCTGATAAAGCACGAAGAGTTTGTTGGTAAAAATCATTTGATGATTTGTTCCATGGTTCAATAGCACCTTCTGCAAGACTTAGATTTTGATTTGGGATAATCATTTCAGGGTCAAAATAAGACTTATTTCCTAAACCATTACAATCATGACAT
>CAZWXP010000071.1:0-15285 GCA_964637965.1 uncultured Alphaproteobacteria bacterium
AATTCAGTGAAAAAAAAAATCAAAATAGCACCTTCAATATTAGCAAGCAATTTTTCTTTCTTAGGAAAAGAAATATCTGATATTTCTAAGGCAGGAGCTGATTATATTCATTTTGATATTATGGATGGGCATTTTGTTCCGAATATAACTTTCGGACCTGATACGGTAAAATATTTAAGAAAATATTCAAAAAAAACGTTTGATGTTCACTTAATGATTAAGCAGGTAGACAAATTTCTTTTACCTTTTATTAAAGCTGGCTCAGATATAATTTCATTCCACCCTGAAACTGTAAAAAATGTTAATAAAACTATTAAAACAATAAAGTCATACAAAAAAAGGGTAGGATTGGTATTAAATCCTAATGTAAATGAAAACAAAATTTTTCCTTATTTAAAAAAAATTGATTTGATACTAGTAATGAGTGTTTATCCTGGATTTGGAGGACAAAAATTTATTCAAAGCCAGTTAAGAAAAATAAAAAAAATAAAAGAAAAAATTAAAAAAGAAAGATTGGATATAGATATTGAGGTTGATGGTGGGATAAATGAAAAAAATGCAAAAAAAGTTATTAATTCGGGTGCAAATATTTTAGTTGCTGGAACTGCTTGTTTTAAAAAAGGAAGAAAATTCTATAAAAAAAATATTCAAAATTTAAGAAATCCTATTTAAAAAAAAAAATGGCTTCTGTAAAAATTAGAAATTTTTATTTTCAAAGATTTGTAGAAAAAATAAAAAAAACTAAATTTTTGATTTCAAAAGTTTTTTATAATTCCCCTGTTTATGGAAAATTAAACTTAGATGAATTAACAAATTATACTGATGTTACTCTTCCAAATTTATGGGGGGGCGATATAGAAAAAATAAAAGACTTCCTTAAACATAAAATTCCGAATAATAAAGATACTAAAGATCCCTTTTTTTTTTATTTTCATTCATTTGATTTTTTAAATGGTATTCAGGAATTAGGAAAAGAAAATTTAAGAATCCATGGTCGTGAGTTAACAAAAAATTGGATAAAAAAAAATAGATCTTGGAAATCAAAAACTTGGGAGGATTTTATTCTTGCATCTAGAGTTTGTAATTGGATAAAAAATTAAAATTTTTTTTTTCACACTTCAGATGATAATTTTAAAAAGGAAATACTTAATTCAATTTTAAAACAAATTGAACATTTGGTAAAAAATTTTTCAAATCTTAAAAGAAATTCTGATTTAATAAGAATAATTAAAGCATTAATATACGCAAGTATATGTGTTCCAAATAAAAATCATTATTATCAAATAGCAATTTTTAATTTAAAAACAGAATTAAATAAGCAAATTTTAAAAGATGGATGTCATTTTCAAAGAAATACCAGAATTCATATTCAAGTTTTAATGGATCTACTAGATATAAGAGCAATATTAAATCTGACTAAAAAAAATGTTTTTTTTGATTTACAAAATTCAATAAATAAAATGTCTATTGCCTATCGTTTTTTTCTTCATAAAGATAATTCATTAGCTAATTTTAATGGATCTGATGATATTAATTACAAAATATTAAAAGATTTAACATCAGAAATTCCGAAAACAAATAAAAATCCTAGAGAATTAATGTATGGTGGTTTTCAAAGGATCGACACAAAAAATACTACTTTAATTTTAGATTGTGGAGTTCCAAAAAATTATGATGCAACTTATAAAGCACATTCATGCACTGCTTCATTTGAATTAAGTTACAAAAAAAACAAAATTATAGTTAATTCATTATCTGGGTTAGATGAAAATATTAAAAAAACAACTGCAGCACACTCAACCCTAACGCTCAATAATACTAATGCATACAAAATACTTAGTAACAATCATTTATCAAGAGTTCCTTCAGAATTAAAAGTAAAAAGAATAGAGAGATATGGAGCTAATATGATCGAAATTGAAAACTATGGTTATAGAAATCAATATGAAGCTATTCACAAAAGAATAATTTATATAGATAAAAACGGGAGCGATGTTAGAGGAGAAGATAATATTTATTGTCCAATGGAATTATCTTTTGATTTAAGATTTTATTTAGATGCAAAAATAAAAACATTACTTACAAATAGTCAAAGAAATGCTGTTTTAAAACTTTCTAATGGGGTAGGGTGGAAATTTGTATCTTCATTAGATAAAGTAAATTTGATATTAAATAGAAATTTAAATACAAATAATCAGTCTATAAGAAATGAGCATATACTTTTAACTGGTAAAACAAAAGAATTGATAACTGTAATCAAATGGTCATTAAAAAAATATTGATATGGATAAATTAATTTTTTTCACAACGGCTACATTTTTTTTTACCTTATTTGGAACAAAATATCTAAAAAATTATTTAGAAAAAAGAAAAATATTTGATATTCCAAATCAAAGAAGCAGTCATTCAAAACCTGTCCCAACAGGAGGTGGTTTAATTATAAATTTGTGCATTCTAGGAATTATTTTTTTTTTAGATCCATATGATAAAATTCCTGCAATTATAGCTATTGTTGGCTTAGGATTTATCTCTTGGAAAAATGATATTAAAAATATAAATGTTATAATTAGATTACTTTTTCAAATTTTATTTATTTCTTTTTATTTTCTATATTTGTTCAATATTGGCTTTTACGAACAAAATCAATTAATTCATATTCTTTTTACAATATTAATCTTTACTTGGTTTATTAATATTTTTAATTTCATGGATGGTATAGATGGCATTAGTGGAACAATGACTATAACAATTTGTTTAGGTATAATTTTTGCATATTTAGTAAATAATTCACAATACTTTCCTTCATTTGAAATTTTAATTATAGGAACTTGCTTAGCTTTTTTATATTGGAATTGGAATCCCGCAAAAATATTTTTAGGAGATGTTGGGAGTATAGTATTAGGTTTCGTATGTGTATTATCTTTATATTGGTTATTATTAGATGGAAATACATGGCATTGGTCTATAAGTTTAGCAATGTATTATGTTCTAGATACAACATTAACTTTGATAAATAGATTTATATCAGGCAAAAAAATATGGCAAGCACATAAAGAACATTACTATCAAAAAGCTGTTCAGTCTGGCATGAGTCATTCTACGGTTGTAAAGCTAATTATAACATTACAAACACTAATAATTGCAACCTGTTATTTTATAGAAAACCCTTATTTAGTTACTTTCTTAACATTTTTAGAAAGTATGGGTTTAATAATTTATTTCTCTTCAAAATATAAAAAGAGTACCTAATATATAGTACATGCTTTCTTTTTTTAGAAATAAGGCAAATCTTGTCTATTTACATGATATTTTTATAACAGCTATATGTTTTAATTTATCAATTTTTCTTAGGTTAGGTTCTGAATTTGGGTCAATACCAGATTCTGTAGTAGGATTTGGAACAATACTAATAACTATAATTGGAGCAGTAGTTTACAGATTAACAGGACTTTATAAAGGTATATGGAGATATGCCTCAATTAATGATTTAATTAACATCGTAAAAGCATCCAGTGTTACCATCGCTGCTTTTTTAATCTTGATGTTTGCAATAACAAGATTAGAAAGCTTTCCAAGATCAGTTTTATTTATAAATTGGTTTGTTTTAATAATGTTGTTATCTGGATCCAGAGCTATTTACAGATTATACAAAGATAAAAAACTTTTTTTAACAACAATTACAAAAAATGAAAATTCTATTCCAGTTCTCTTAATTGGTGCTAGTGATAGAGCAGAATTATTTATTAGAGAAATGAGTAGAAATGATAATCCTACCCACAAAATTATTGGAATTTTAGATATAAATAAAAATAAGCTTGGAAGGTTTATCAGAGATGTTGAAATATTAGGGTCCATTCAAGAAATTTCAAAAATTATTCAAAAAATAGAAAAAAATAATAAAAAAAATAGACCTCAAAAAATTATAATTGCAAGCAATGATCTTGAAGGAAATATTATTAGAAATCTTTTAACCTTTACTGATAAAACTGGCATATCACTTGCGAGACTTCCTAAAATTACAGATCTCGAAAGCGATATTAATAATGAAAAATTAAAAGTTAAACCTATAGATGTATTTGATTTGTTATCCAGACCACAAGCCTTATTAGATAGAAATGCAATGAAAAAATTTATTTCTAATAAAAAAGTTTTGGTCTCTGGTGCTGGTGGAACAATTGGATCAGAATTAGTTAATCAAATTATAAATTATAAACCTAAAGAAATTATTCTTTTAGATAATTCTGAGTTTCTTTTATATAAAATTGAAAAAGAAATTGAAGAAAAAAATATAAATGTAAAAATTAATGCTGTATTAGCTGATATAAAAAATACAAATCGAATTGATAGCATTTTTGATCTTAATAAACCAGATATTGTCTTCCATGCAGCCGCATTAAAACATGTTCCAATTGTTGAAAAAAATCCATTAGAAGGAATATTAACAAATATTTTAGGAACAATTAATATTGCTGAAAGTTGTAAAAAATATCATGTTGCAGAAATGGTTTTAATTTCGACGGATAAAGCTGTAAATCCATTTAGTGTTATGGGGGTAACAAAAAGAATAAGTGAAAAATATTGTCAAAGTTTAACTGGTAAATTTCAAACTAATTTCAAAATTGTAAGATTTGGTAATGTCTTAGGTTCAACAGGCTCTGTAGTTCCTTTGTTTCAAAAACAATTAGAAAAAGGTGGGCCATTGACAGTAACACATCCTAAAATGAAAAGATATTTTATGACAGTAAGAGAAGCTGTAGAATTAGTTATTCAATCTGCAACTTTAGAAAATAAAAATAAAAAAAGTGGAATATATGTTCTTGAAATGGGACAACCAATTGCAATTATTGAAATTGCAGAACAATTAATTAGATTAGCAGGCTTAAGACCAAATAAAGATATTAAAATAAATTTCACAGGTCTAAGACCTGGTGAAAAAATTTTAGAAGAATTGCACTACAAAAATGAAAAATTTACAAAAACTAAAAATAAATCTATTTTTGTTGTTAAACCGAAAATAGAATCTCATGAGAAATTATCTAAATCCATATCAAATTTGATAAAATTAGCTAAGGATGGAAAACTAGAAGAATGTTATAAAATAATGTCAATAATAGTTCCTGAATATAGAAAAACAAAAATTGAAAATTTACAAAACAAAAGAGTTGTCTAGTAAAATTAAAATAAAAAAAGCACTTATTTCAGTCTTTGATAAAACAAATATATTAGATATAGCTAAATTTCTTGTAAGTCAAAATATCGAAATATATTCTTCTGGGGGAACATACAAACATTTAAAAGAAAATAATATCAATGTAATTGAAATATCGAAATATACAAATTCGCCCGAAATTTTAGATGGAAGAGTTAAAACTTTACATCCAAAAATACATGGAGGAATTCTTGCAAAAAGAACCTCGGCTAAACATATAAATGAATTAAAAAAAAACAAAATTAATTTAATAGATCTTGTGATAGTTAATTTATACCCATTTAAAAAAACTGTTGAATCAAAAAGTTCTTTTAAAGAGTGCATAGAAAAAATAGATATAGGTGGACCAACTTTAATTAGGGCATCAGCAAAAAATTTTGAATTTGTTGCAACTGTGACTGATCCTAAAGATTATGTAGAAATTATTGATGAAATGAAAAAAAATAAAAATAGCATTTCAAAAAAAAAAAGTTTTATGTTAGCTGGTAAAGCATTTAATGAAGTTTCTTTATATGATATGGATATAAGTGACTGGTTTTTAAAAAAAGGAAATAACAAAAATAAAAATTTTTTAATTCAATCAAAAATTATAAAAAAATTAAGATACGGAGAAAATCCTAGACAAAAAGCAGCAATTTACAAAAATACTTCAATTTTAAATAATAAAAATTCTTTTTTTAATATGAGCATTATTCAAGGAAAAGAACTTAGTTATAACAATATAAACGATATGCAAGCTGGTTGTTTATTAGCTGAGGATATTAATGAACCTTGTGTAGTTATTATAAAGCACGCTAACCCTTGCGGTGTAAGTAAAAAAAATAATTTATTAGAAGCATATAAAAAAGCATTTATGTGTGATCCTGTAAGCGCGTTTGGAGGAATTATTATTATTAATGGAAAGATTGATAAAAAACTAGCAGAAGAAATTTCAAAAACCTTTGTAGAAATAGTAGTAGGAAAAAAAATAAGTAAAGAGGCAAAAAATATATTTGAAAATAAAAAAAATTTGATATTGATCGAAACAAAATCATTTAAACAATTTAAACCATCAAAAGAAATTAAATCAATGTCTGATGCTTTTCTAATCCAAACTCCAGATAATTTTTATACTAAAAAAAAAAATTTGAGATTTGTTACAATCAAAAAACTTAAATTAAAAGAAATAAATGATTTGTTACTTGCTGAAAAAATTTGTAAATAAGTAAAATCAAATGCAATTGTTTATGTTAAAAATAATACTTCTATTGGCATAGGTGCTGGGCAAATGAATAGATTGGATTCAGCAAAAATTGGGTCCGAAAAAGCTAAGAAATTTTTTAACAAAAGTATTTTAAAAGGGTCTTTTGTTGCTTCGGATGCCTTCTTTCCATTTCCAGATAGTATAGATGTTTTTGGAAAATTTGGTGTAAAAGCAATTATTCAACCAGGTGGCTCGATTAAAGACAATGAAGTTATTAAAAGAGCAAATAAATATAAAATTGCTATGGCTTTTAGCAATATGAGACATTTTAGACATTAAAATTATTTAATTAAATTTGGTCCAATAAAATACCCAAAACCTCTTGGGCCCTCTCCAACAACAATCCTTTTTTTAATATTTAAATTCTGACTGTTTAAGACAACTACTTCGCTATCAAACCAATTAACAATTAAAATTTCTTTATTTTTGTTATAAAAATTTATGCCTTCAGGATATTCTCCGATATCTAAAGTTTTTATATTTTCTTTGTTTTTTGTATCTATAACAGAAATTGTATTTTCATGTTGATTAGTAACAAAAGCTTTACTCCCATCTCCAACAAATGCTATTGCGTATGGTGATTTTCCAACTTTAATTGTTTTAATCTTTTTATAATTTTTTGTATTAAAAATACTAACATCGTTACTTTTAACATTTGCAACATACAAAAATTTATTGTCTGGACTTAATGCAACTGCAAAAGGTCTTTTTCCTGCTTTTAAAATTCTTTCTTCCTTAAAAGTTTTAATGTTTACCACAGAAACTGTATTGTCATCCCTATTTGCTACATAAAATTTAGAATTTTCTAAATCTGTATCAATTCCTGAAGGAGATTTACCTACTGATATTTCTTTAACTAATTTTAATGTATTAGTATTTATAACCCTTACTTTATTATCGTACCAATCAGCCACTAAAAGCAATTTATCATCTTTTGTTAAAGCAATTCCTAAAGGGCCTTTTCCTAGAGATATATTTTTAATGTTTTCTAATTTTAATCCATCAATAACAGATATTTCTTTACTTTCTGGATTACTAATAAATATCAATTTTCCTTTTTTTGTTACAGCAACTCCGGCTGGTTTTGATCCAACAGGAATTTCTTTTACAACTTTATAATTTTCAAGATTAATTACACTAACACTATTTGATAATTGATTCGTAATGTAAGCAAAATCACTAGAAAAAGAAGTCTTAAAAAAAAAAAAGAATATCCATAAACTAATAAGAAAATTCTTCATATTTTTTTAATTACTTTTCTAATTTGCTTTTTAAATTATTTAAGCCAGCTTCAAAAAACTCTGTAACAGCTTTTATTGCAGCTGCTTCATTTAATTCTGGTGGTGGATCATTATTTAGGAATGCTCTATAAAAAGCTGCTTTCCATAAAACAGTCGAACTTCCGTCATCATTTCCTTTTACTGAAATATTTGCTGTATATGTATTTACAGGAAAAAATTTTATATCTACTTCTGATATTGAAGTTTTATACATCATTTTTTCATTACTATGACTTTCAAGTTTTTGTGTAATTGGTGTATTATTTCTAGGCGAATAAAAGATTGTTCTAATTTTTCCATCACTTTCAACTTTTGAAATGGAGGGATGCCAATTATTAATTTTTTCAAAATCTTTAATTACATTCCAAACATCTTCTGGTTTTGCTTTTATAGTAACTGATATTTTAACCTTTTGTCTTGTAGGGCCATGTGACAGCACAACTTTACTTGATATGTTAATAAAAAGTATAATAAAAAAAAGAATGCTTGCTAAAATTCTCATAAAAATAATATTAATTTTTTTTTTCTACAATTCTATTAAATTTTTACATTAATTGAGGCTTGACATCAAAAGCAATACAAATTCTTTCTTCATTCGAATTTAATGGAATTGTTCTATGAAAAACAGATGAAGGAAAAAAAACAACATCGCCAACATCTACAGCATAGGTTTTTTTTGGAAAATCTTCGTGTTTTTTTGGATAATTATCGCCATGCAAACTTAATTCTATAGCCCCTTCATTCGGATCTTTTTTTTCTTTTGGCATGGAGAGATAAACTGAACCACTAACCCAGCCTTCTTCATGTATATGAGAATCTAAATGTCCGCCTGATTGCATTTTAACATACCAAGAACTATTGAAATCTAAATTTTTTGGAAATTGTTTTACAAAAATTGAATTGCTGTCTTTATTTTTATTTTTCTCATAGTATTTTTCAATGGTATTTGCGATTAATTTAGAAAGAGTCCTAAACGATCCTTCTGATCTTTTAAACAAATTTCCAGAAGATTGTGTTCCGTGGTGAAGTCTACTTTGAGTACGCTTAACTATTTCCTCTTTTTCTATATCTTTCAACAATTCTTTTAACAGATTACTGTTTGGTTCTTTTAATTCTTTTATAGACATATGAGCAGAAAGCTCTAATGGGTTTTTGCAAAAATTATAATTATCTTTTGTTTTAAAATTAATTGCATGATGGGTTGACAAAGTTGCTAAAAAAGGCGAGTCATTTTTTTTATTTTTAGTAATTAGATCTAAATCTTCTTTAAATTTTTCAAATTGTTTAGTCTTGTATAAACAATATAGACACCTTTCTTGCCAATCATAGATTTTTGAAACTTGAAAATGATTTAATGCTTTATCAAGTTCATTGTTATCACTTAAAAAAACTGCTAGATTATAATTAGCTTGTGGATTATCTGGATCAATATCTACAGCTTTATTCAACATTTCAAGTCCTTCCTCTGTTTTTCCTTTATGCCAAAGTGCATCTCCCAAACTGGTTAACGTCAAAGGATTTTGTTCATTAAAAGATAAAGATTTTTCGAATTGTTCTATCGATTCATCAAGAGCTCCTTTTGTTCTAAGACCTACAGCAAGATTGTAATGATTCCTTGCGTCTGGTTGAATTGAAATTGCTTTTCTATAAAGTTCAATTGATTCATCTAATTCTCCTTGAGCTTGCAAAGCGGTCCCCATAGCACCTATTGCTTCATGAAAATCTGGCTTTAATTTGATTGCTTTTTCATAACTTTCTATAGCCTTTTTATTATCTTGAAGATTTTGATAAACTAAACCTAAGTTAAAATGTGCATTTAAAAAATCGGATTTTATGCTTATAGCTTTTTCATAACTTACTCTTGCCTCATTACTTCTACCTAATCTATGAAAAATTGATCCCATGTTAAAATGAGTTTCAGGGCTATTTTCATTAATTTGTAAAGCTTTTTGATATATTTTTATTGCTTCTTCAGTATTCCCTTTCCTATCTAAAACAACTCCTAAAACATTCAAGCAAGTTATGTCCTCCGGAAATTGTTTTAGTAATTTTTGAGCTTCGCTTTCAGCTTCATCCAATTTTCCTGATTGATACAAATCAATCAATATTTTTAATTGTTCTTGTGTTGGTTGAGTCATAAAAAATATTATACTAATTTAAAAGAAAAATTTTACTAAAATTAAATGAAAATATCATCTACAGTTATAGAAACTAATTTAGGCAAAATTTACATTGAAATAATAAATAAAAGTCTTGTAAAACTCGAATGGACTAATATAAAAAAAAAACCAGAAATAAAATCTTCTGATACTTTGTTAAAAAATACAAAAAAACAAATTATTCGCTATTTTAATGGAGAAAAAATAAAATTTAATATTCCGATAAATCCTAAAGGTACAAAATTTCAAAAAAAAGTGTGGAAACATATTCAAAAAATAAATTGGGGAGAGAAAAGGAGTTATAAGGACATTTCAAAAAAAATTTTTAATAAAAATAGACCAATGGGTGCCCGTGCTATAGGAAGTGCATGTTCAAATAATCCGATACTAATTATTATACCATGTCATAGAATAATTCGTTCGACTGGAGATCTAGGAGGTTATAAAAAAGGACAAACAAAAAAGAAAAAATTATTGAAGATAGAACAAAGTCTATAATTAAGCACTACTAGTAACCCTAGAAGCCCAATAACGATCTAAAATATAATACCAAAAACCATTTAATATTGGTTCAACAATTGCATCTGTCAATGCTACTGAAAAAGGAACGTTTGCGATAGCCATTAAACAACAAACAGCAATACACATATGACCAATTGTATATATAACAGTTCTTAACAAAGAACCATGGGAGTTTAGCTTTTGAATTAATTCTATAAAGGATGTTTTCATATTAATTTAAGTATATACTTAATAAGTTAGCTCATACTAACTTTTTTTTCAAGTGTTATTAAAAATAAAAAAATGCTAAGTTTGTAAAAAAATGTTTAAAAAAAATCCACAAACAGATGCAAAATCTTATATTTATACAAGAAAAGCTCATGAAAATGAATTAGCAGAAGATTATGTCGAATTAATAGGAGATTTAATTAATAAAGAAGGAGAAGCAAGAATTGTAGATATTGCAAAACATCTAGGTATTTCTAAAGCAACTGTGAATCAAACAATTAACAGATTAGTAAAAAAAGGCTTTTTAACATCTAAGCCTTATAGAGCAATTCATTTAACTAAAAAAGGAAAATATACAGCAACTCATGCACGCCAAAGACATAAAATTGTTTATGATTTCTTAATTGCTATAGGTTTAGATAAAGAAACTGCTGAACTTGACAGTGAAGGAATGGAACATCATGTTGGAAATAAAACTTTAAGTAAATTAAAAAATTTAACTAATAAATTAAAAAAAAATAATTAAGTCACGATATAATCTACATTTACAAATAAATTTAAGAGAATTTTCTGTTATTTTCAAAACTTATAACCAATATATGAAAAATAAATTGGCAAGAAATCTATTTAATTTTTAAATATTAGTATATATGAAAAAATTATTTAAAAAAAAGAGCAATGCATCCAAATTGTTTAATGAATGGACATTTCTAAGTCCAGCATGTGCTTTGGTAAACAAACAACCTAAAAATAAAGTTAAAAGTTAATTAAAATATTAAAGTAGCGTTTTAAATCCGCGGTAAATATACGTTGCATTTTTATTCATTACATTTAAATAAGTTAAGGTATCATTTCTTAATCTTTCCATTCCTCCTTTGCCTAAACTATTTTCTAATGATTTTTTATATTCAGCAATAGATGCCCAAGATTGAATAGTATTATTTTTAGCTTCGAGATGAAATTGTATCCCATATGCATGTTTTTTATAACGAAAAGCTTGATATTTGCAAAGTTTAGAAGTAGCTAAAATTTTTACATTATTTAAATTATTTACCTGGTAAGAATGCCATTGTAAAACTTTTATAGATTTATCAAAATATTGAAACAAAGCATCATTTTTAGATTCATTTTTGATATGAAGGTTTAAAATCCCAATTTCAGATTTTTTCATTTTTTCTACCTTTCCCCCTAAAACCTCTCCAAGCAATTGACAACCAAGACAAAAGCCTAAAAAAGGTTTCTTAAGTTTTACAACATATTCGTGTATTGCTTTTTTTTCATCTTTTAACCAAGGATATTTATCTTCCATCCAAGTATCCATTGGGCCTCCCATTACAAACATAGCATCATATTTTTTTAGATTTTTAGGGATTTTTTCTCCTTTATAAAGTTTTATAGTTTTAAGATTAAATTTGTCTTTAATCATTAAATCTTTGATGTAGCCAGGATCCTCTACCGATATATGTTGTAGAATAAGTATATTTTTATCCATTAAAGGCATATTACATAAATACTTTTTTTTAGGAATAATAATAAATAATTGGTAAAAAAATTCTATTCTAGTTCCACCAAAAATCTCAATGTTTCCAACGAATTACTTTGATTGTAATTACAAAAATTATACTTTATAACTAATTATCAATGAGTAATGATATTAAAAAATTCAATTTAAAGGATGGCACTTTCATCAGATATAGGAAAACTGGGAAAGGTTCTCCCTTATTACTTTTACATACAATAAGAAATAGGCTTGAATATTCTAATAATATTGTGCAATTATTAAAAAAAAAATTTACTATTTATAGTATAGATCTACCTGGATTTGGAGAATCTCCAATAAATACTAAAACAAATTATGATCAAACTTTTTTTACTGGTTGTATTGTTGATTTTTTAGAAAAAAAAAAATTATCTAAATTAACGCTAGCAGGGGAATCGATTGGGGGAGTTTTACCATTTTCAGTTTCTCAAAAAATATCAAAAAGGATAAAAAAGATTTTTTCATTTAATCCATATGATTATGATAAAAAATTTGGAGATGGTATTGGAAGAGGAAATTTTTTTGCAAGATTTATAATGTTTCACGTAAGTCTCCCAATTTTGGGAAGTTTATTTGCTAGGTTAGAAAATAAAATAGTTCTAAAAAATATTTTTAATGGAGGTTTTGTTGAGAAAAATAAATTACCAGAAGATTACTTAAATTTGCTTTGTAAATCATATAAGCATCCTGGTTATTATTATCATTTTAGAAATGTTCTTTCAAATTATCAAAGCTGGACAAATACAAAAAATATTTATCCTAATATTAATATTCCAATAGAACTAATTTATGGAGACAATGACTGGTCAAATAATGCGGAACGTAATGAAACAAAAAACTTGCTGGGTATTCATAATTTTAAAATTATAAAAGATTGTGGCCATTTTTCTTTTTTAGAAAAACCACATCAAGTTGCAAAAATTCTTTTAAAATAAATATTTTTTTGGAGCGGGAAACGAGATTCGAACTCGCGACCCCCACGTTGGCAACGTGATGCTCTACCACTGAGCTATTCCCGCAAATATAGGCCCTACCCATAGAGAATATGTAATTTATAATATAATTCAAACATTTTTAATTGAAAGAAAACTAAAAAAAATTAGATTTGTAAATTAAATTTTATAAAATAATAATGTGAAAAAAGATTTGTTAAAAATTTTGGTGTGCCCTAAAACAAAAGGACCTCTCACGTATGATAAAAAAAATAAGGAACTAATTAGTAAGAAAGCTGGTCTTGCTTATCCTGTAGAAGATGGAATTCCAGTGATGTTAATTGAAAAAGCGAGAAAAATTAAAAAATAAAGAAATTTCCACATATGGAATTTGATCTTATAATTATTGGTGCTGGCCCTTCTGGTTTATCTTTAGCTTGTGCTTTAGCTAAAACAAAATTAAAAATTGCTATAATTGAAAAGAATTCTAAAAGTAAATTTGCAAAACCAAAAAAAGATGGGCGTGATATTGCTTTGACCCACCGCTCAAAAAGTATATTAAAAAAATTTGGTATTTGGAAATTTATAAATTCAAAATCAATTTCTCTGGTAAAGGAGGCTCGTATTTTGGACGGTAATTCTTCAAACTATCTCCATTTTGACCATATAAACACTGTTGAAGATTCCTTAGGATATTTAGTTCCAAATCAAATAATAAGAAAAGCGATATATAAAAAATTGCAAACACTTAAAACAACAAAAATTTTTTCACAAAATGAAGTTTCTAAAATCGTATCTAAAGAATTTTCAACAAAAGTTTATTTAAAAAACAGAAGAATTTTGGAATCTAAATTAACAGCTATTGCTGATGGTAGATTGTCAAAAAACCGAGAAAAAATTGGTATCTATACAAATAAAACGAACTTTGAAGCTTCTATGACTGTTTTTAGAATGAAACATGAATTAAATAATGATAATGTTGCTTCAGAATACTTTCATTATACACAAACCTTGGCAATTCTTCCGCTGCAAAGAAATTTATCTTCAATTGTAGTAACACTCCAAAATGATAAATCTAAAATTTTTTTAAATATGACTAAAAAAAAAATAAATCAAAAAATTGAACATGATTTAAAAGGAAAATTGGGAAAAATGTCATTAATTGGAAAAAAATATACTTACCCAATGCTAACAATTTATTCAAATGAATTTTTTAGGGATCGTTGTGTATTGATTGGAGATGCGGCTGTAGGTATGCATCCTGTTACAGCACATGGTTTTAATATATCACTTAGGGGTATAAATATACTTAGAAATGAACTATTAAATGCTTTAGGTGATAAGTCTGATATAGGAAAGAGGGAAATTTTAGAAAAATATGAAAAAAAGTTTAGGAAAGTTTCATTGCCTATTTATTTAGCAACTAATGCAATTGTTAGGCTATATACTAATCAAAAACCTGTTTTTAAAATAGCAAGACAATCTCTTTTAGTATTAGCAAATAAAATACGTCCCTTAAAAAATGCGATTATTGACAATTTATTAATAAATAATTCTTAAAAATTTTCACTAAATCAGAGTTTGGTATGAAAATTGCATATAGTATTGGTAATAGTATTTATTAGTAAAATGAACAAATTTATATATTTTTTAGGCATATTTTTTCTATCTAGTTATTCAGGAATAATAGATGCTCTAGCTGATAATGGTGAAGCAGTGCTTGATACTGGTGATACTGCATGGATCATGACATCTACTGCATTAGTTTTATTTATGACTCTTCCAGGATTAGCACTTTTTTATGGTGGCCTGGTTAGCTCTAAAAATGTTGTATCAGCATTAATGCAAGTTATAGGTGTGGCTTGCTTAATGTCGGTTCTCTGGTTGTTTGGTGCGTATAGTTTTGCGTTTACAGATGGTGGGGATCTAAACAAATATATAGGAAGTCTTACAGAAAAATTTTTATTTAATAATGTAGAATGGAATGCACTAAGCGGAACCATACAAGAAAATGTTTTTTTTATCTTTCAAATGACTTTTGCAATAATTACTCCAGCATTGATGGTTGGAGCATATGTTGAAAGAATAAAATTTTCTTCAGTTCTTTTAATTTCTGCTATTTGGCTTTTTGTAGTATATGCTCCTGCAACACATTGGGTTTGGGGCGGGGGCTGGTTAGCAGATTTAGGAGTT
>CAZWXP010000072.1:0-9663 GCA_964637965.1 uncultured Alphaproteobacteria bacterium
ACACACAACTATGTCTGCTAAAATTGAATACATATTATTTTTATAACAAAGAAAAAAGTCATTTGCTATTATAATCATTAATCTTGAATTTTATTAGTATGAATAAAAAAAAATTAACGCCGGAACAATATAATATTTGTAGAGAAAAAGGGACAGAGCCAGCTTTCAGTGGTAAATATTGGGATTTAAAAGATAAAGGAATTTATAGTTGTATCTGTTGTGATATAGATCTTTTTTCTTCTGATACAAAATTTGACTCGGGGACTGGATGGCCTAGTTTTTTCTCTCCAATTAAAAAAAAGAATATTAAAGAAATAAAAGATTTGTCCCATGGTATGAAAAGAATTGAAGTAGTATGCTCAAATTGTGACGCCCATTTAGGACACGTTTTCTTTGATGGACCTAAACCAACAGGTTTTCGTTATTGTATTAATTCTGCTTCTCTTAATTTTAAAAAAGGTCATGAAAAATAAAGGATTAGTTGTTTTATCAGGCGGCCAGGATTCTACAACAACTGCTTTAATTGCTAGAAAGGAATGTAAAGAATTGCACGGTATTACTTTTGATTATGGGCAAAAGCACAAGATTGAAATTAAATCTGCTGTAAAAATAGCTAAATTATTAAAATTTAAAACCTATAAAATAATAAAAATTCCTCATATTTTAAAAAGTACTTCGCCTTTGGTAAACAAAAGAGAGAAATTAGAAAAATATAATTCAACAAACGAAATTCCCAAAGGGATCGAGCCCACATTTGTGCCTTCAAGAAATATATTGTTTTTAACAATAGCTAGTAACAGAGCAGTTTTGCATGGTTGTAAAATAATTTATATAGGTGTTTGTGAAGAAGATTACGGCGGATATCCAGATTGTAGAAAAATTTTTATTGATAGTATGCAAAAATCTTTAGGATTAGGAATATTTGGATCAGTTAAATATATTAAAATCAAAACACCTCTGATGAGATTAACAAAAAAAGAAAGTATTAAAATGGCCATAAAAAAATGTAAAAACATGAAAGAATTTAATAAAATTTTTAAAGAAACACACACTTGTTACGACGGAATAAAAGGTGGTTGTGGAAAATGTCATGCTTGTATTTTAAGAGATAGAGGGTTTAAAGAAGCGGAAATTAATGACCCTATTTGGTTACTAAGAAAATAAATTTATGTATTACGTAAAAGAAATATATTATACCTTTCAAGGGGAAGGAGCGAACACAGGAAGACCTAGTATATTTTGCAGATTTTCAGGATGTAATTTGTGGTCAGGAAGAGAAAAAGATAGAAAAAATGCGAAATGTAATTTCTGTGATACCGATTTTCTTGGAACTGACGGAATAAATGGAGGAAAGTTTTTTAGTGAGAAAGAATTAGGAAAAAAAATAATTACTTTATGGAAAAGTAAAAATAACAAAAATAAACCTTACGTTGTTTTTACCGGTGGCGAACCATTATTACAATTAGATAAAAAATTAATAAGTTTTTTAAAAATATCAAATTTTGAAATAGGTATTGAGACTAATGGAACAATTGATTTGCCCTTCAAAGTTGACTGGGTTTGTGTAAGTCCTAAACATCAAAATAATTTTGTTTTAAAAAAAGGAGATGAATTAAAGCTAATTTTTCCTCAAAAAAAAATAGATCCTAAAAGTTTAGAAAATCTAAATTTTAAACATTTTTTTTTACAACCTATGGATGGTCCAAACCTAAAAAAAAATATAAAGAAAACCTATGATTTTTGTAATAAAAATAAAAAGTGGAATATTAGTTTACAAATTCATAAAATAGTAGGAATGCCATGACAAATAGATTTGAAATTACTAAGCAATTTACATTTGAAGCCGCGCATTATTTTCCTAATATGCCAAAAGGACATGTTTATAGAAAAATTCACGGCCACTCATTTATTGTTGAGGTAACATTTTATGGAAAAAGAAATAAGGAAAACCAATGGGTTACAGATTTTGATGAATTGTCTTTATCTTTAAACGAAATAAAAAAAAAATTAGACCATAAATGTATAAATGATATTAAAGAAATTGGTCTACCTTCATTAGAAAATATTTCTTCTTGGATTGGAAAGCAATTACAAAAAAAATATTCTAATGTTCTTTCAATAAAAGTAAGCAGACCTTCATGCGGTGAACATTGCCTTTATAAAATTAAATAATTATTACTCAAGAATATTTCGTAATTTTTTTCTTTTTTTAAACATTTCGCTTTTTGTTAAATGTTTGTCTTTATTTTTATCTATTTCTAAAAAAAATTTTTGATTTCTTAATTCGAATTCTTCTTGTGTAACAATTTTATCATTATTTAAATCTAATCGATCAAAACGTCTTTGTCTAATTTGTTGAAATTCGTAGTAACTGATTTTTTTGTCATTATTTAAATCTATTTCCTTAAATCCTTTTTTTTCTTTCTTAGTTCCATAATCAGACTTAGCAACATTTTCGTTCAAAAAAAGAAAAGCTAAAAAAATAAAAAAATAATGTAATAAATTAAATTTGTTCATAATATTTAAAAGATGTTTAATATTTCTATAATTATTCCCACCTATAATAGGAAATCATTTTTAATACATGCAATTGATAGTGTTTTAAATCAAACGTATCAAAATTTAGAATTAATCATTATTGACGACGGTTCAAGTGATAAAAGTGTGGAATATATAAAAAAAAAATATTCAAACATAAAAATATATAAACAATCAAATAAAGGAGTTAGCTCAGCAAGAAATAAAGGAATAAAACTTTCTTCAAATAGTTGGCTAGCCTTTTTAGACTCTGATGATAGGTGGCACCCAAAAAAGTTAGAAAAGCAAATAAGTTATTTAATTAAAAACACTAAATACAAAATTTGTCACACTGATGAAATTTGGATTAAAAAAGGAATTAAAATTAATCAACATAAAAAACATAAAAAGTATGGGGGTTTTATTTTTGATAAATGTTTAGATTTATGCAGGATATCTCCTTCTAGTGTTATGATCCACACAGATGTTTTTAATAAAATAGGTTTATTTAATGAAAAATTACCTGTTTGTGAAGATTATGATTTATGGCTTAGAATAGCAGCGGAATTTCCAGTTTTATATTTGAATGAAAAACTTACTATAAAATATGGTGGCCACCTAAATCAATTGTCAAAAAAATACTGGGGAATGGATCGTTTTAGAATTATATCTATAGAAAATTTAATTAAAAAGAATTCTATAAATAAAGAACAGAAAGTTTTAGCTAAAAAAATTTTAAAAAAAAAAATTAATATATATCTCCAGGGTTTAAAAAAAAGAAGAAAAAAAAAAGAAATTGCATACTATGAAAATAAAATAAAACTATATGAATAAAGTAAATGGAATAAATATTGTTGTAGCAATGAAAAGGGAAGCAACCCCATTGATAAATTATTGGAATTTAAAAGAAAATTCTAAAAATTTTTATTCAAATAAAAAAAAAAAAATTAATTTAATAATTTCAGGAATAGGGAAAAAAAAAGCGGAAAAAGCAACTATATATATTGGACAAAAAACTAATAATTATTTTTTTTTAAATATAGGAATAGCTGGCCATAAAAATTTTAAATTAGGAGAAATTATATTAATATCGAAAGTTACAGATAATAAAAATAAATATAGTTGGTATCCTTCTTTGCTATGGAAAACAAAAATAAAAAAATCTCCTTTAATGACTGTAATATTTCCAAAAATTAGATATACAACTAATTACCTATATGATATGGAAGCGGCAGGTTTTTTTAAAGGAGCTAGAAACTTTGTAGGCCCAGAAAAAGTGCAGTGTATAAAAATAGTTTCTGATAATAAAGATAGTTCTATATTTAAAATTTCATCAAAAAAGATAGAAAATTGGGTTTATTCTAAAACTACAATTATAAACAAATTAGTAAAAGAATTTTTAAAAATCTAATGATTGAAACAATATACATTGAAAATCAAGTAAGAAAGCATCATAGAACAAAAAAAATTTTGTCAAAATTTAAAAAGAAAGTAGATGTGATTTACTGTGATCACTATGGAGAAATTTTTAATATTAAATCTCAAAATTTTAGAATCCAAAAATTAAAACCTGCCCTTGTATTAGCAAAAAAAGAAGGAAAAAAATTACATAATATACCAAAAAATTTTAGTATCGGAGGAAACAAAAATTACTATTTTTCTCATATGCTTAATTGTATTTATGATTGCGAATATTGTTTTCTTCAAGGAAAACATATGTCAGCCCATTATCTTTTGTTTGTCAATTACGAAGATTTCTTTGCTGAAATAAAAAAAAAAATTAACCAAAATCATTTAGAAAAATCTTATTTTTTTTCTGGATATGATTGTGATTCATTAGCTCTCGATGGAATTACAGATTTTATAGAATCATTTCTTCCAATCTTTGAAAAAAATAGAAATGGAATTTTAGAGATCAGGACAAAGAGTATACAAATTCAAAAAATATTAAAATATAAACCAATAGAAAATTGTATAATTGCTTTTAGTTTTACACCTGACAATATTTCAAAATTAATTGAAAACAAAGTTCCATCCGTACAAAGAAGAATTAATTCTATGAAAAAATTGGCAGATAAAGGATGGAAATTAGGATTAAGATTTGACCCTATAGTACCTACTTGTAATTTCGCAAAAATTTATGATAATCTTTTTAAAACTATTTCATCTAATATACCTATGGAAAGCATACATTCTATTAGCTTTGGAATGATGAGGTTCCCAAAAAAAATGTTCAAAAAAATGATGAAAGAGAACGTAACTAAAAGAATCACTTCTTTAAATTTTATAAATGAAAATGGTATTTATTCATATCCAAAAGAGACCCAAACAAAACTTGAAAATATTATTGTCAGAAAATTAAAAAAATATATGGACAATATTCCAATTTATAATTGCAAAGTCTAAACAATAGATTAATTTTTTTTATTTTTATCTTTTTCTGCGTGTTTATGAAATAAAGCGGCAAAATCGATAGGATTTAGCATTAACGGTGGGTAACCGCCATCTCTTGTAGTTTCGGCTAGGACATTTCTTGCAAAAGGAAACAACATTCTTGGTGCTTCAATTAGAAGCAGAGGTTTTTCATGTTCTGGCGGGACTTTGTTTAATGTAAAAATTCCGGAGTAACTAACCTCAGCAATAAAAGCAACTTTATTATTTTTGTTTTTTGCTTCAGTTTTTATATCTAAAGTAACTTCAAAAGCATTATCAGGAAGTTTTTTGACAGAAGTATTTACATTAATTTTTATATCCGGTTTTTCATTAGTTTTGTAAGCATCTAAAGGATTTGGATTTTCAAAAGATAAATCTTTTAAATATTGCGCATTTATAAATAGTCCCGCAGGAGCTCCTTCTGGGACTGTTCCAGCTTTTTTTTCTATTTTTTTTGCCATTCTATTGATTATGCATATTAATCATAGGGGTTAAAAAAAGCTACTTTTTTTTTTCGTTATCATTAATTTCTTCAAAACTACCTTCAACAATTTTATCTTCCTCATTTTTATCATATTTTGATTTTTTTTTATATATTGTTCTTTTTTCTAGATACGAAGTTATATATTTAATAATTATATTTCTAGTTTTTGGTATTAATAAGATACACCCTAAAGTATCTGTAAGAAAGCCAGGGGTAAGCAAAAAAGCTCCTGCAATAAGAATAGCTATTCCTTCAAAAATTGAGAATATAGGTATTTTGTTAGATTTGATTTCTTCTAATGCTTTATTTAAAATAGTTATTCCTTGTTTTTTAACTAATATTGCACCAATAATTCCTGTTATGATTATTAAAGAAATTGTATTTAAAAGGCCGATATGTTTACCTATGGTAATAAAAAGTATTACTTCTATTAAAGGTATGCCAATAAAAATTAAAAAAAACCAGGGTACTCTCATTTTATTTCCTAAAAAATTAAAAAATATGTTTGTTTATTGGAAAAAATAATTACATTATTCATTCAGTTTACTTTAAAACTAAAATAAAGTATAAGTTAATTTATGAACACTTTTATATCACCAGATCTGTTTTTTTTCATACTAGTAGCGGCTTTTTTAATTATTAGATTAAGAAGCGTACTAGGTAGAAGAACTGGAAATGAAAAAAAACCAAAAGATATTTTTATGTATCAGGATACCAATATTGTAACAGATAAAAAAAAAGCTTCGCGTGAAAAACAAACTATAGAAAGTAAGCCTTTAATAAAAGTTCCAATAAATAAGGAAAATAATTTTAAAACATACTCAGACCTAAAAAAAATTAATTATTACGATAATAATTTTTCAACAAAAAATTTTTTGTCAGGAGCTAAAATTGCATTTGAAACAATTATTCAATCTTATTCAAAGGGAGAAATTAATAAAATTAAAGATCTCTTAAGTACAAATGTTTTTTCTATTTTTTCAAAGGAAATAAAGTCTAGAATTAAAAAAAAATATATTCTAGAACATACTTTAATTTCTTTGAAAAGCGCTAATATAGAAAAAATCAATGTTAAATCTAGTATAGCAGATATAGTTGTAAAATTTGTTTCTGAACAAGTAAATTTATTAAAAAATGAAAAAGGAAAAATTTTAAAAGGAAACGACGAATATATTGAAAATCATATTAATTATTGGACATTTTCCAAAGATTTAGAGTCTTCCAACCCAAATTGGAAACTTGTCGTTACAAAAACTGGGCAATAAAAAAAAAAATCTTATATCTGAAGAAGATAAAATTTTATGGGAGCTTTTTACGAAAAATTTAAGTAAGTCAATAAAAAGCAATGATAAAAAAACTTTTTTAAAAAATGAGATATATGAAGACAATAGTAAAGAAACGCTCGAATTAAAATTTGGCCAAGGAATAGCACTAAGTAAAAAAAAAATTAAAGATTTTAATAAAGGGAATATATTTATAGAGAACAAATTAGATCTCCATGGATTTAATTTAGATGAAGCAAGAAATTTATTAGAAAATTTTATAAATCAATCAATAAAAAATAAAAATAGAGTAATTTTAGTTATTACAGGAAAAGGAAAAGAAGGCGAGGGCACTATAAAAAATAATATTTTATCTTGGTTAAATAGTAAGGATTTACGTAACAAAATTTTAGCCGTAAATTATGCATCGAGAAAACATGGAGGAACAGGCGCTATTTATATTCTTTTAAGAAAATTCTGAAATTTTTTTTTATAAAATAAACTTGCTTAAATCTACATTTTTGGCAAGTTTACCAACCTCATCTTTTACTTGTTTAGATGTAATTTTTATTTTTTTTCCTTTATTTTCTGAAGCATTAAAACTTATGTTTTCAATTAATTTTTCTAATACTGTATGAAGTCTTCTTGCTCCTATATTTTCAATATTTGAATTTATTTCTGTAGATAATTTTGCAATTTCATCAATTGAATCTTTCCCAAAATCTAAATCTACTTTTTCTGTTTTTAAAAGAGCTTTATACTGTTTTATTAAACTATTTTCTGGCTCATTTAAAATTTTAACAAAATCATCTTTTGTTAATGCTTTTAATTCAACTCTTATAGGTAATCTTCCCTGTAATTCAGGAAGTAAATCAGAAGGTTTTGATAAATGGAATGCTCCAGAAGCTATAAATAAAATATGATCTGTTTTAATAGAACCATATTTTGTTGTTACTGTTGTTCCTTCTATTATTGGCAATAAGTCTCTTTGCACACCTTCTCTACTAACGTCTGCCCCAGCTCTATCTGAACGAGCACAAATTTTATCCAATTCATCTAAGAAGACTATACCATTTTCTTCAACATCTTTTTTTGCACTAGAAATTATTTTCTCTTGGTCAATTAATTTATCAGATTCTTCATCCATAAGAGGCTTATATACTTTATCTATTGAAAGTTTTTTCTTTTTTTTCTTATTTCCCATACCTTTTCCAAGTAATTCATTTAAATTTATCATGCCTACTTGGCTCCCTGGCATACCAGGAATATCAAGGGTAGGGAAACCACCTCCTGTAGGATTATCTACTAAATCAATTTCTATAATTTTTTTATTCAATTTTCCACTTCTAAGTTGTGCTCTAAATTTAGATCTAGTTTCTAGACTTGCATTTTTTCCAACCAGTGCATCTAAAACTCTTTCCTCAGCATTATGTTGTGCTTGCGATTTAACTTTGTTTCTTAATTTTTCTTGTGTCATATTAATTGAAATTTGCATTAAATCTCTAACAATTTGTTCAACATCCCTTCCTACATAACCAACTTCAGTAAACTTTGTTGCTTCAACTTTCAAAAAAGGGGCTTCAGCAAGTTTTGCTAACCTTCTAGATATTTCGGTTTTTCCAACTCCAGTAGGTCCAATCATTAAGATATTTTTTGGTAATATTTCTTCTCTCAAATTTTCAGGAACTCTTTGTCTTCTACACCTATTTCTTAAGGCAATAGCAACTGCTTTTTTTGCTTCATTATGACCAATTATATATCTATCTAGTTCCTTAACTATTTCTTTGGGAGTGTAGTTTTTTTCTTCTATTTTTTTTTTAATAAATTTTTTGTTTACTGTATCATCCATCATTTATAATTTTTCAATTGTAAAGTTTGAATTAGTATAAATACAAATATCAGAAGCTATTTTCATTGCTTTTTTTGCAATATCTTCCGCGTTTAATTTTTCTTGGTCCATTAATGCTCTTGCTGCTGCTAAGGCATAAACTCCTCCGCTTCCTATTCCTATTAAACCATCTTCCGGTTCTACTACATCTCCAGTTCCAGATACAATTAATGACACTGACTTGTCTGCAACTGCCATCATTGCTTCCAATCTTCTTAAATATTTATCTGTTCTCCAATCTTTAGCCAATTCAACACAAGCCCTTGTTAGTTGATTCTGATGTTTTTCTAATTTACCTTCTAATCTTTCAAAAAGGGTAAAAGCATCGGCGGTCGCACCTGCAAAACCAGCTATTACTTTATTATTTGCTAATCTTCGGACTTTTACAGCATTTGATTTCATAACAGTGTTTCCTAGACTAACCTGTCCATCGCCTGCAATTACAACATTATTTTTTCTCCTTACAGCTTAAATAGTTGTTCCATGCATATTATTATTTGAATTTTCTTTTATCATTACAATTTATTAATATTTGTTACTATTGGATAAATAATGTATTTTTTTTGAAATGTAAGACTATAGATTAAAAAAAAAATGAGAAAATCAATAATTAATAGAAAAACTAGTGAAACTGATATTTCAGTTAAAATAAATCTTGATGGAAAAGGAAAATTTAAAATTTTAACTGGAATAGGTTTTTTAGATCATATGCTAGAACAATTATCAAAACATAGTCTTATAGACATTAATTTGAAAGCTAAAGGAGATTTAAAAGTTGACGCCCACCACACAACTGAAGATACAGGGATTGCTTTAGGTGAAGCAATATCTAAAGCTTTAGGTGATAAAAAATCTATAAAACGGTTTGGTAACGCATATATTCCGATGGATGAAACATTAACTAGAGTTAGTATAGATTTATCTAATAGGCCTTATTTAATTTGGAAAGTTAAATTTACAAATAAACAAATAGGAAAAATGGATAGCGAATTATTCAAAGAATGGTTTCAGGCTTTTTCTCAAGCGGCAGGAATAACTCTACATGTTGAGAATCTATATGGTGATAATAACCACCACAT
>CAZWXP010000073.1:0-10153 GCA_964637965.1 uncultured Alphaproteobacteria bacterium
AAGGAAATATAGGTATGCTCGAATCAATAAAAAGATTTGATTATAAAAAAGGATTTAGATTAGCAACGTATGCAATGTGGTGGATAAGAGCATCCATACAAGAATATATATTACATAGTTGGTCTTTAGTTAAAATGGGCACAACTGCAGCACAAAAAAAATTATTTTTTAATTTAAGAAAAATCAAATCAAGCTTAAGAGCGTATGAGGAAGGAGATATGTTGCCTGAAAATGTAAACAAGATAGCAAAAAATTTAAATGTTTCAAAAAAGGAGGTCATGGAAATGAATAGAAGATTAGCAGGTCCTGATCATTCATTAAACGCTCCTCTTAAAGAAGATGGTGAAGGAGAATGGCAAGATTGGTTAGCTGATACCTCGCCAACTCAAGAATTTGTAATATCAAATTCTCAAGAGTTAGACCAAAGAAAAGATTTGCTTTCGGAAGCTATTAACATCTTAAGTTCTAGAGAAAAATATATAATGGTTCAAAGAAGATTAAAAGACAAACCTAAAACTCTTGAAGATTTGAGTAATCACTTCAAAATTTCAAGAGAAAGAGTTAGGCAGATAGAAGTTAGAGCAATGGAAAAACTAAAAAAATCTGTAAAAAATTTATTAATCAAAAAAAATCTTGAAAGAGAAGAAGTTTCAGATTATTTAAATTAATTTTTTTTTTAAATTAATAATATGACTTCTATCAGGGCCATTAGATAAAAAAACTATTGGAACATTAAGGAGTTTCTCAATAATTTTTATAAATTTTTTAGCATTTTTAGGTAGAAACTTTTTATTTTTTATACCTGAAGTGTTAGAACACCATCCTTTTAAGGTTAAATATACAGGTTTAATACTTTTCAATGTTTTATTTGAGTTAGGCATAAAATAAATTTTCTTTTTACCAATTTTATATTGGTAACAAATTTTTATTTCTTTAAAATTATCTAAAACATCAATTTTGGTTAATGCAATAGAGTCAATTCCTGCAATATCAATAGCTTTTTTACATTGTACTGCATCAAACCACCCGCATCGTCTTGGACGCCCTGTTACACTTCCAAATTCATTGCCTTTTTTTGCTAGTTCTGAACCTATATTATTTTTTATTTCTTTTGGAAAAGGGCCTTCTCCTACTCTTGTGGTGTAAGCTTTTACAACACCCAATATGTGACCAATTTTTGACGGTTTAATTCCTATGCTAGCTGCTGCAATAGCTGGTATTGTATTACTTGATGTCACATACGGAAAGGTACCTTGATCGATATCTAACATTAGACCTTGGGCGCCTTCAAAAAGAAATTTTTTTTTAAAAAAATTTTTTCTATTTATAAATTCAGTTACATCAATAGAAAAAGATAAAATCTTTTTTCTTATAGATATTAAGAGTTTGTAAGTATCATTAAAAGAAATAGTTTTTTTCGATAAATTTCTTAAAAAAATATTATGAAAATTTACTAAATTTTTTAATCTACTTTTAAGAGTATTTATGTCATCTAAATCGTAAATTTTTAAACCTCTTCTTGCGACTTTATCCTCATAGCACGGACCTATACCTCTTCCTGTTGTACCTATTTTTTTTTTGGATAACTTTTTTTCTCTTATTTGATCAATTATAGAATGAAAAGGCAATAATATGGATGCATTGTTAGCAATTTTTAAATTTTTGTTAGAAATTCTAATTTTTTTTTTTTTTAATAAATCTACTTCTTTTAAAAAATGAATAGGATCTATAACTACACCACTTCCAATAATACATAGCTTATTTCTAATTAAACCTGATGGCAGAATGCTCAATATAAATTTTTCTTTACCTACAACTATAGTATGTCCTGCATTATGACCTCCTTGAAATCTTAAGACTACATCAAACTTTTCACATAAATGATCTACGACTTTACCCTTACCTTCATCGCCCCATTGTGCCCCGATTATTGTAAGATTTTTCATTTTAATGAGTATATTTTATTATTTTTAAAAACAAATTTACAGTTATGCAATTTAGCAATTTTTTTATCATTATCGCTTTCAATATTTTGAATAGTAATCCAACCTTTTTTTCTCAAATCTGGTAAATTTTTATCAAAGGAATTATTGTAAGAAATTAAAATCCTTTTTTTGCTATTTTTTGAAACATTTTTAAGTGATAAAAATTGATTCAAAAGAAAAGTCGATCCAACTGCATCTTTATTTTTTGATGTTAAGTAACGCCCTCCTCTACAAACTTCTTTACTAGAATTCAAACAAAATATACTAAATGTTATACCTGTATAATATTCAAATCCTCTATGATCTAACAAATCTATAGAGATTTTGTATTCATCGTAATTTTTTTTTAAAAATAATGAACTTACTTTTATAAAATCTTTTATAACTTTCTTAGCATTGGTACCAAATCTTATTTTTTGAATTTTCTTTATATTTTTTTTTAATGGTCCTGAAGAATCAATAATTGCTTTTAAAATATCAAATAATTTACTGTTGTAATTATAAATTTCTTTAATATTTTTATTTGCAACTAATTTTCTTAAGTCATTTCTTTTAATTGAGGAAATTTTAAAATCATCAAATATTTTTTCTAAAATTATTGGAATATTGATATCTAAGCTAATTTTTTTAAAATTAATTTTCTTTAAAGAATCTAAGCTTAGATTAATTACCTCAATATCAGCAAGCAAACTTTTCGAATCTATAATTTCGATACCGGCTTGTTTAAATTGTCTATCCGATGATAATTTTGGTTTATCAGCTCTAAAAACATCTCCGAAATAGCATAATCTTAAGGGTTTTGGTAATCCAAATAATCTATCTTCGGCAATTCTAGCTAGCTGGGTTGTAATATCAGGCCTTAATGATATTTTGTCTTTTGTTAAAGGGTCAAGAAAAGATAATGTTTTTTTATTTAAGAATTTATTTTTTATATCAGCTAAGGTTTTTTCAAATTCTATAATTGGAGGCTCTATAAAAGAATACCCCCATGAATTAAAATTTTTCACTAATTTTTGCCCATACTCAAACTGAAGTTCAGCTTCATTTGTTAAAATATCTCTAAAACCTATGGGAAGTAAATTCTTTTTTTGATTCATACATTATATGTTATAATAATTGAAAAAATTATTGCTACTTTTTTAATATCTCTTGGGGGAGCAAAAATAGCTGAGAAAAAAACCCTTAAGACCTGAACTGAATAATGTTAGCGTAGGGAAAGAGAAATGGATAAAAGAATTAATAATAAAGCAAAAGAAAAAATTACAATTGGGCCCTTCCCCTCTTCTAAAAAAATTTATTTAAAAGGAAAAATTTTTCCTGATATCAGAATCCCAATTAGACAAATCAAACTATCCAAGAAAGCAAAGCCAAATATAATTCATCTTTACGATACTTCTGGTATTTATTCAGAATTTAAAAATAGTGATGAAGTAAATATAAATTTAGGACTAAAAAAGAATAGAGATAAATGGATAAAAAAAAATAAATCTATAATCAAATATAAGGGTCGTGAGATAACATATCAAGATAATGGCTTTACAAAAAGAAATGATAAGATTTTACACATATTCAAAAAAGAAAAAAATATTTATAAAGCAAAAAAAAATACTTCTATTACTCAATTATATTATGCAAAAAAAGGAATTATAACTCCTGAAATGGAATATGTTTCTATAAGAGAAAATGAATTAAGAAAAGAAAAAAAAAAGAAAAGTCAAATAAGTTGTCTTCCTAATATAGTAACTCCTGAATATGTTATGGATGAAATATTAAAAGGCAGAGCAATTATACCGTCTAATATCAATCATAGATAGTTAGAACCAATGATAATTGGTAAAAATTTTTATGTAAAAATTAATGAAAATATTGGAAACTCGGCTATAACCTCTGTTGCAATAAATGAAGTAGAAAAAATGGTGTGGGCAATTAGATGGGGTGCTGATACAATTATGGATTTATCTACTGGTAAAAACATTCATAACATCCGTGAATATATTATAAGAAATTGCCCTGTGCCCCTTGGCACGGTTCCAATTTATCAAGCTTTAGAAAAAGTAAAAAGCCCAGAAGATTTAACATGGGAAGTTTATAGAGATACTTTAATTGAACAAGCAGAACAAGGTGTTGACTATTTTACTATCCATGCTGGTGTTAAATTATCGCATATACCGTTAACCTCAAAAAGAATGACTGGAATAGTTTCTCGTGGTGGTTCAATCATGGCTAAGTGGTGTTTAGCGCATCATAAAGAAAATTTTCTATATACTAAATTTAAAGAAATATGTGAAATTATGAGAAGTTATGATGTTTCTTTTTCACTAGGTGATGGATTAAGGCCTGGTTCAATAGCAGATGCAAATGATAAAGCTCAATTTGCAGAACTTGAAACTTTAGGTGAATTAAATAAAATTGCATATAAAATGGATTGCCAAGTAATGATTGAAGGTCCTGGTCACGTACCTATAAATCGTATTAAAGAAAATGTTACGAAACAATCAAAAATATGTAACGATGCCCCTTTTTACACATTGGGACCTTTAACCACCGATATAGCTCCGGCATATGATCATATAACAAGTGCAATTGGTGCTGCTATGATCGGCTGGTATGGAACTGCGATGCTGTGTTATGTTACACCAAAAGAACACCTTGGCCTTCCTGATAAAGAAGATGTTAAAGAAGGAGTCATTTCATATAAAATAGCTGCTCATGCTGCTGATTTAGCTAAAGGACATCCTGGTGCACAAATTAGAGATAATGCATTAAGTCAGGCTAGATTTGAATTTAGATGGAAAGATCAATTTAATTTATCATTAGATCCTGAAAAAGCAGAGTCATTTCATGATGAAACACTTCCGTCTGAAGGAGCTAAAGTAGCACAATTTTGTTCTATGTGTGGTCCTAAATTTTGTTCAATGCATATAACTCATGATATTAGAAATTATGTAAAAAAAGGAATGACAGACATGTCTAAAAAATATTTAGACCTTAATAAAAATAAAAATTCTAAAAAAATTAAAATAATGAAAGACGGAATTTGATTGGTCTATATTAAATGAGATCTCGTTTAGATAAAAAAATTATAAATAGTCACAAATTTAGATCTCTAGTAAAAAAAAAATCTTTTGTCAGCTGGTTTTTATCATCTTTTACACTTTTAACTTATTTTTCTTTTATCCTTTTAGTTGCTTTTTTTCCGGAAGTACTAGGACTTAAAATATCTGATAGATCAATTATAACAATTGGCATTCCAATTGGAGTTTCAATAATACTCTTAGCTTTTGTATCAACGGGAATTTATGTCTTTATAGCAAATCGAGAATTTGATCAAATAGAAAAAGCAATTTTAAAAAAAAATAAATGACAAATTATCCAGCCATAACAATGTTTTTTCTATTTGTCTTTGGAACTCTTATTATTACTTATTGGGCTGCAAAAAGAACAAAATCCCGTGCTCATTTTTATGCTGCTGGAGGAAAAATTACTAGCTTACAAAATGGTTTGGCTATTGCTGGGGACTATATGTCTGCCGCATCTTTTCTAGGTATTTCTGGCCTTGTATATCTATCAGGTTACGATGGCCTTATTTATTCAATTGGTTTTCTTGTAGGATGGCCAATTATATTATTTTTACTTGCTGAAAGACTTCGTAATTTAGGAGATTATACATTTGCTGATGCCGCATCACATCGACTTGATCAGGTCCGAATAAGATGTCTTGCTGCAAGTGGGTCATTAATAACTGTTGCTTTATACCTTATTGCACAAATGGTTGGAGCAGGCAAACTAATTCAAATTTTATTTGGATTACCCTATGAGTTTGCTGTAGTTATAGTAGGAGTTCTAATGGTTCTCTATGTAAGCTTTGGTGGTATGTTAGCAACTACCTGGGTACAGATTATAAAGGCTGTTTTACTTTTATCTGGTGCAACATTCATGGCTCTAGCAGTTATGTGGACTACTGGTTTTAGTTTTGAAGTCCTATTTGAAAAAGCAGTCAGTGTTCATCCACAAAATTATAATATCATGCAACCTGGTGGTTTGATATCAGACCCTGTTTCTGCAATATCTTTAGGAATAGCTCTTATGTTTGGAACAGCCGGTTTACCACATATTTTAATGCGATTTTTTACAGTTAAGAACGCAAAAGAAGCTCGTAAGTCAGTCTTTTTTGCGACAGGTTTTATTGGTTATTTCTACATATTAACCTTCATAATAGGCTTTGGGGCAATAATGTTAATCTCAACAAATCCTGAATTTTTAGATTCAGAAGGAGGTTTAAGAGGAGGAAATAATATGGCTGCAATACACTTAGCAGAAGCTGTTGGAGGTGATATGTTCTTAGGATTTATATCAGCAGTAGCTTTTGCCACAATACTTGCTGTAGTATCTGGACTTACTCTTGCTGGGGCTTCAGCTGTTAGTCATGATCTATATGCTTCAGTTTTTAGAAAAGGGAAAGTTAATGAAAAAGATGAATTATTAGTATCAAAAATTTCTGCTGTTACTCTTGGATGTATCGCTATATTTCTTGGTATTCTTTTTGAAAAACAGAATGTTGCTTTTATGGTTGGACTTGCATTTGCCGTAGCAGCCAGCGCAAACTTTCCAATTCTATTTCTTTCTATGTACTGGAAAAAGCTAACTTCAAGGGGTGCTTTAATAGGTGGTGGGGCAGGTCTTATTACAGCCTCAATATTGGTAATTCTAGGTCCTGCTGTCTGGGTTGACATCTTTTTCTACAAAGAGCCCATATTTCCTTATAAGTATCCAGCATTATTTTCCGTAACAACAGCGTTCATTGTAACATGGTTTGTTTCAATAATGGATAAAAGCAAATATTCAAAAAAAGAAATTGAAGCATTTGATAGTCAATTTGTACAGTCTCAAATAGGACTTAAAAATTAAAAAATATAATTAATAGATGTAATAATTAAAAAAAAAAGAGCCCATTTGCTGGGCTCTTTTTACTCTACACCTTCACCGTGTCGGGATCAAATTGGGGAGGGTGAAACTCTAATTAACTTAGCTGATTGATCTTTTATTAAGTAACCAGCATATGATAGCTAATGCTACTAGACCAACAACTCCATCGTCACCAAGATTACTTAGTAACGCTGTAATGTTGCCTACAACATCAGTTCCAATAAAAGGAACGGCACCTGGATATAACAAGCCAGCTACGATGCCAAATGCTATCAGCATCAAACCAACCTCAGTAAGTGCTCCTATCCATCTTTTAGCTACATTTAAGGCATTCATTATTGCCTCCCTATAAAAAATTAGTAATTATACATAATTACTACATATAGTAGTATTCTCATATAATACACTTAATATAGTAGATTAAAAGCATAAAATTATATATAAATACCATATGTTGTAAATATACAACATATTGTTTTATTCATTTCTAATTAAAAATTATTAATTAAACAATGTTTTTTATTTTATAATGCAGATTATTAGCTAATATTTTGATTCTACTGTATTTTTCTCCCTCTACTAGTAATCTGATTACATGTTCTGTACCTGAAAATCTTATTAAAATTCGAATATTATTAATTATTTTATTATTATAAAAACTCAATAATCTAATAATTTTTTTATTTTTTTTAAGATTAGAATCTTTTAATTTTATGTTTTTTTGTATTTGAAAATGAGATTTATAAAGATTAAAAATTTTACTAGTCTTTTTATTGTATTCTGAAATTATTTTAATTAAATATAAAGCTATTAATGCTCCATCTCCAGAAGATCCAAATTCTTTTAAAATAATATGGCCTGATTGTTCTCCCCCCAAAAAACTTTTCTTTTTTTTCATTAGCTCGTAAACAAATTTATCACCGATATTTGATCTATAAAATTTTAAACCAATTTTATTAATAAACTGTTCAAGCCCCCTATTTGACATTAATGTACCCACTACAGAGGTAGACTTTGATTTTGATTTATCTAAAAAATATTCAGTTAAACATGCTAAAACTTTATCACCATCAATTATTTTTCCATTTTGATCACAACAAATTATCCTATCTCCATCCCCATCAAAAGAAATTCCAAAATCAGCAGATTTTTTTTTTACCTCATTTGTTAAAGTTTCAGGATGTAAAGAACCACATTTGTAATTAATATTTTTACCATTGGGTTTATCTTTTATATAAATTGAATTAATATTTATTTTTGAAAATATATGTTTAATAACTTTATAAGACGACCCGTTTGCACAATCAAATACAATTTTTAATTTATTTGGAAAATTACTTTTTATTAAAATCTTTGTAAATTTTTTTTTATAAAGTTTAAAAGGATTCTTTACAATTTGTATTTTTCCATCTCCTTTTTGATATTCATTCCTTATTTTTACTAATTTAAAAAATTCTTTTTCTATCCTATTTTCATGTAATTGAGTTAACTTATCTCCATTTCTATCAAAAAATTTTATCCCATTAAATTGATATGGATTATGGGATGCGGAAATAACTATACCTAAATTACAATTAAGTTTTTTTGTTAGGTATGCTATTGCTGGAGTCGACAATATGCCTACTTTAAATATTTTTGCGCCATTTCTTGCTAAGGCTTTTATAAAATTATTTTCAATTTTTTTACTCGACTCTCTTGTATCTCTTCCAACTAGAATTTTTAAACTCTTCTTTTTTTTTAAAATAGCTTTAGATAATTTATTTAATGATAAATTATTGAAAATTTTATCACTTGATAAAGACCTAATGCCGTCTGTTCCAAACAATTTTATTTTCATAATAGTTTTATATTATTTTTTTAATGCTTGCCAAATTAATTTAGCTTGCAAAGCCTCTTTAACATCATGCACTCTAATAATATCTACCCCTTGTTCTAACGCATATTGATTTGCTGCTATTGTTCCTGGAATTCTTTGAATTGGTTCTTCGTTTTTACTTAAATCAGAAATAAATCTTTTTCTAGATAATCCTATTAAAATATTACATCTTAATTTATGAAAAATTCTTAAATTTTGAAGAATTTGAATATTGTGTTTGCTTGTTTTACCAAATCCAATCCCTGGATCAATAATAATCCTATTTCTTTTTATACCGTTTTTTTCGCATTCATTAATTTTTTTTTTAAAAAAAAAATATATATCTCTTGGTGCGAAATTATACTTTGGATTTTTTTGCATAGTTTTTGGATTACCTTGCATGTGCATCAAAACTATAAAACACTTAGAATTTTTAATAATATTTATACTTTCTGAGTCATGATTAAGCGCTGAAACATCATTAATAATTTTAACACCGTTATCTAAGGCAAATTTCATCGTTATTGAATTTCTTGTATCAATTGATAATTTTATTTTTTTTTTTTTTAAACCAATAATTATAGGCTTGAGTCTCTTAATTTCTATTTCTGGTTTTACAGGATTCGCGCCTGGCCGGGTTGACTCAGCGCCAACATCTATTATATCTGCCCCCATTTTATGCATTTCAATCGCATTCTTAATTGCAATATTTGGTTTCTAAAAATATTTTCCTCCATCTGAAAAACTATCCGGTGTAATATTTAAAATACCCATAATTGCAGGTGTTTTGAATCCTAAATATGGTTTTTTGATAGATTTAGAAAAATTCACAATACTATTCTAACTACAAAATCATTTTTTTATAAATGTTTTTGTTAAATATTAATTGTTTTCCACTTGAGGTTTTGAAAGATCAATTTTTTTTTTTGTTTTATCAACAGTGGGAACTGGTGACGGCGGTGAGGTGTTTTTTTTTGTATTTTTTGCAGTAGATCTTTTAATTTTTTTACCTTTAATAACATCCTTAATTTCCTCACCAGTTAATGTCTCATAATGTAGTAATCCTTTAGCCAACCTATGTAATTGGTTCATATTTTTTTTTATAATTGATTGTGCTTTTTTATAAGCTTCATCTACTATTTTTCTTATTTCTTTATCAATTTCTTTCGCAGTACTTTCTGATATATTTTTTTTTTGGGTTACTGAATGACCTAAAAAAATTTCCTGTTCATTTTCTCCGTATGACAAAGGGCCTAATTTGTCACTCATACCCCACTCTTTTACCATTTTTCTTGCTATATTTGTAGCCATACTAATATCAGACGATGCTCCAGTAGTAATACTTGATGGGCCAAAAATTATTTCCTCAGCAATTCTGCCGCCCATA
>CAZWXP010000074.1:0-15864 GCA_964637965.1 uncultured Alphaproteobacteria bacterium
TTATATAAGGATAAAATTGGAGAAACTATTAGCGGAATAGTTAAAAGAATGGAATTTGGTAATATAGTTATTGATCTAGGAAATGCTGAGGGAGTAATAAAAAAAGATGAAATAATTCCGCGGGAAAATTTAAGAAGAGGGGATAGAGTTAAATGTTATTTATATAATGTTAATCAAGATACAAAAGGACCACAAATTTTTTTATCTAGAACGCATCCACAATTTTTAGCTAATTTATTCAACCAAGAAGTACCTGAAATTAATGATGGTATTATTGAAATTAAGTCTGTTGCTAGGGATCCTGGTTCAAGAGCAAAAATAGCAGTTTTTTCGTCTGACAAAACAATTGATCCTGTAGGAGCTTGTGTCGGTATGAGAGGTTCAAGAGTGCAGGCGGTAGTAACTGAATTACAAGGCGAAAAAATAGATATAGTTACTTGGTCTGAAGACAAAGCTACTTATATAGTGAATTCCTTGGCTCCAGCTCAAATTAGTAAAGTTATTTTTGAAGAAGAAACAGAAAAAATTAAAGTAATTATTCCAGAAGATCAGTTAAGCCTCGCAATTGGTAGAAAAGGACAAAATGTCAGATTAGCTTCTATTTTGACGAATTGTGAAATAGATATAATTGATGAAAAAGATGAAAAAAATAAAAGAAATGAAGAGGTTAAAAAGATTTCTGAAACATTTATGAGTGAATTAAACGTAGATGAAGTTATAGCTCATTTGTTAGCAACGGAAGGCTTTGCATCAATAGAAGAAATTGCAAACTCAGAAGATACAGATTTTAAATCAATTGAAGGATTTGATGAAAATATTATAAATGATCTTAAAGAAAGAGCTATACAAAATGTAGGTAAACAAAATAAAGAATTAGAGAAAAAAAAAGCGGAATTAAATATTTCTAAAGATTTAGAAGATATAAAAAAATTTAATTTAACAGAATTAATAAAATTGGGAGAAAATAATATTAAAAATTTAGACCAATTAGCTGATTTATCAAGTGATGAATTAATTGAGATTTTCGAAAATAAGTTAAAGAGAAAAGATGCTGACGAAATAATAATGAAAGCAAGAGAACATTGGTTTAAAGAAGACAAAAAAAAAAATTAATAATATTTATTAAATTATTTTATGAAAGATAAAAATAGAACAACAACTACAATTAAACAAACTTTTTCTTATGGTAAATCTAAAACTGTAACCGTAGAAGTAGTAGAAAAAAACAAGAAGAACAAAAAAAAAGAAATTTTTAGTAATAAAATAAAAAATAAGCCAGGAAGTTCTGACCAATCAAGAAAAAAATTAACTATTAATAAAAAATTTCATCAATCTTTTAAGAATAAAATTTTTAAAGATAAAGATAAACAAAATGAAAATTTAAATAACATAAACGATGAAAAGAAAAAAATTACAAAAGAAGTAAAGATTCCGGAAATAATTTCAGTTCAAGAACTAGCAAAAAGAATGGCCGAAAAATCTTCAGATGTAATAAAAACCTTAATGAAAAATGGTGTTATGGCAACTATCAATCAAAATATCGATGCCGATACTGCTGAAATTATAGCCCAGGAATTTGGACACAAGGTTAATAGGGTTGATGAAAATGAATTAGACATAGAATTAAAAAAAAAAGAAATTGATAAGGAAGAAGATTTAATTGAAAGAGCACCAATAGTTACAATTATGGGCCATGTAGATCATGGAAAAACAACTTTATTAGATGCATTTCGGTCTAGCAGTATTGTCTCAAAAGAACATGGAGGAATTACACAGCATATTGGGGCATATAGAATTATTACTAAATCAAAAAAATTTATAACTTTTTTTGACACTCCTGGCCATGAAGCTTTTACCACAATGAGAGCTCGTGGTGCAAAAGTTACAGATATTGTGGTTTTAGTTGTAGCTGCGGATGACGGTGTAAAAGAAACGACTATAGAAGCTATCAATCACGCGAAAGCCGCAAAAGTACCAATTATTGTGTGTATAAATAAAATTGATTTAAGTGAAGCAAATTCTCAAAATGTAAAAAATCAATTAATGGAACATGAAATACTTTCTGAGGAAATGGGAGGAAAAAATTTATTTGTAGAAGTTTCAGCTAAGTCAAAAAAGAATTTAGATAAACTTGAAGAAGCAATTTTGCTGCAAGCAGAAATATTAAATTTGAAGGCTAATCCATCAAAGAAAGCAAATGGTGTTATTGTTGAATCTAAAGTACAGCAAGGAAAAGGATCAACAGCAACTGTTTTGATACAAGAAGGGACATTAAAAGTTGGAAATTTATTTGTAGCTGGGCCCGCTTATGGAAAAGTAAGAGCAATGCACGATGATATGGGTAAAAAAATAATTGAAGCAACACCATCTGTGCCAGTTGAGATAATAGGTATAACTGGCTCTCCAGATGCAGGTGATGATTTTAAAGTTGTAGAAAATGAGACAAAAGTAAAAGAAATAGCTAGTTATAGGTTAAATAAATCAAAAATTAAAATAACTGAACCATTAACAAAAGAAAATTTAGAAAAACAACTTAGTGAAAAAAGTAATGAAAAAATTAAAGAATTAGGATTAATTTTAAAATCTGATGTGCAGGGGTCTTTAGAAGCAATTATAAATGGTATTGAAAAATTTAAAAATGATGAAATAAAGATTAAGATTATACACAAAGGAGTCGGTGAAATTAATCAATCAGATGTTGCTCTTGGAGTTGCTTCAGAGAGTTCAGTTTTAATTATTGGATTTAATGTTAAACCAAATAATCTAGCCAGAGCTTTAGCAAAAAGAGATAAAATAGATATTAAGTTTTTTTCAGTTATTTATGAATTGCTGGATTATGTAAAAGATAGTATGAGCGGTCTCTTGGTCCCAGACAAAAAAGAAGTTTTAAATGGTAAAGCTAAAAATAAAGAAATATTTAAAATTTCTAAAATTGGAAAAATTGCTGGTTGCGAAGTAATTGAAGGGAAGATTGATAAAAAGTCTAATATAAGATTGTTAAGAGACAATAAATTAATTTATGATGGCAAATTAAATAGTTTAAAGAAATTTAAAGAAGAAACCGCTGAAGTAAAGGAAGGAAGTGAATGCGGAATGGTTTTAGAGAATTTTCAAGATATTAAACAAAATGATATTCTAGAATCTTATATCATAGAGGAACAAAAAAGAAGTTTATAACTCATATTTTAGATTTTTTTATGAAAAAAAATATAAAATCACAAAGGCAACTAAGAGTTGGACAACAGTTAAAGCATTTAATTTCAGAGATTATTTTAATGGGCGATTTTCAAAATGAAAAAGTAAAAGAAATACCTATTACTGTAACTGAAGTAGATGTGAGTCCAAATTTAAAAAAAGCAAATGTTTTTGTAATTTCTAGAGATAGTAAAAAAAAATTTATTAAATATTTAAATGAAAAAAAATTTATCTTTAAAAAAGAAATTGCTGAAAAATTAAATTTGAGATTTGTACCAGATCTAACTTTTTCATTCGATAATACTTTTGAATATGCTAATAAAATAGAAAAAATTCTAAAAGAACCTAAAGTTCTTAAAGATTTATAGTTATGAGTTCAGTAAAAAATAATTTGAACGGATGGTTAATTATTAATAAAGATTTAGGAATGACTTCTAGACAAACCGTTAACATTATAAAAAAAACCTTAAATGTAAAAAAAATTGGTCATGCTGGCACGTTAGACCCTTTGGCAACTGGAGTTTTAGCTCTTGCAGTAGGAAAAGCAACAAAAACAGTAAAATATATAATGGATGGTTTAAAAAAATATAGTTTCACTATTGAATGGGGTATTTCAACTGATACACAAGATGCTGAAGGTAAAATTATTTCAAAATCAAATAAAAAACCTAAAAAAAATGAATTAGAATCTATTTTAAAAAGTTTAATTGGTGAAAAAAAACAAATTCCACCAAAATTTTCAGCAATAAAAGTTAATGGAGAAAGAGCTTATAATTTAGCTAGGAATGGTAAAAAATTTACTTTAAAAGCACGAAAAGTTTTTCTAAAAAAAATTAAAATAGTTAAACAAAAAACAGAAAACAAAAAGAATTGTACAAGTTTTGAAATAGAAATTGGAAAAGGATTTTATGTAAGAAGTTTAGTTAGTGATATTTGTAAAAAATTAAATGTAGACGGTCATGTAATTAGATTAAAAAGAACAGAATCCGAACCCTTTAATATAAAAAGTTCTATATCTATTAAAGATTTTTTAAAATTATATAAAAAGAATGATTGGAAAAATTTTTTTTTACCTATATATTCTGTTTTAAACAAAATTAAATATGTTGGAAAATAATTTAACCAAAGATAAGATTATAAGTGAATTTCAGAAAAAAACAAAAGACACAGGATCTTCTGAAGTTCAAATAGCATTGTTAACAAAAAGGATAAATTCTTTAACTGAACATTTTAAAAAAAACAAAAAAGATAATCATTCAAGAGAAGGTATGATTAAATTAATTAGTAAACGAAGAAGATTAATATCATATTTAAAAAAAAAAGATTTAAAAAAGTATGAAGAAATAATAAAACAACTCAACTTACGTAAATAATATTAGTGTTTGAAATCATAAAAAAAGAAATCCAATGGGGAGAAAAAAAGTTAATCCTTGAAACAGGAAGGGTCGCTAGGCAAGCTAGTGGCGCAGTTTTAGCCACATATGGGGATACTACGGTATTATGTACCGTTGTCGCGTCTAAAGAATCTAAAGAAGGAGTTGATTTTTTGCCATTAACAGTAAGTTACCAAGAAAAAACATTCGCAGCTGGAAAAATACCAGGTGGTTTTTTTAAAAGAGAAGCAAAACCATCTGACAAAGAAACTTTAATATCAAGATTAATAGATAGGCCTATTAGACCCTTATTTCCTGAAAATTATTTTAATGAAACGCAAATTATTTGCACATTATTAAATTTAGATAAAGAAGCTAGCCCTGATATTGTTGCTTTTATAGGCGCTTCTGCTGCACTCGCATTATCAGGAGCGCCAGTTCAATCTACAGTTGCTGCAGCTAAAGTAGGCTATATTGATAAAAAATTTGTATTAAACCCATCAAAATTACAACTAGAAAATTCAGATTTAGAGTTAGTAGTTGCAGGTACAAAGGATGGAGTGTTAATGGTTGAATCGGAAGTAAAAGAGCTTTCTGAAAAAACAATGTTAGACGCGGTTATGTTTGCACATAAGGAATTTCAGGACGTAATAAAATTTATTGAAAATTTTGCAAAAAGTAAAAAAGAATCTGAAATAGAATATAAAGATGAAAATGTAGATAAAAATTTAAAAGATTTATTTAATAATATTGAGAAAAAATACAAAGATGAATTTGTTAAAGCTTATAAGGAAAAGGATAAATCAATTAGGTCAGAAACATTGTCTGAGATTAGAAAAAAAATTGTTGTTGAATTTTTTACAGAAGATAATGAAGAAATTACAGAAAATTTAATTTCTTCAGCAACAAAAAAACTAGAAAAAGAATTAGTTAGATCTAGTATTTTAAAAACTGGGAAAAGGATTGATGGGAGAGACACTAAAACTGTTAGACCAATTAAAGCCGAAGTTGGCATACTTAGCAAAGTTCATGGAAGTTCGCTCTTTACAAGGGGTGAAACACAAGCATTAGTTGTAACCACATTAGGAACAAGTTTAGATGAGCAAATAATAGATGATTTAGAAGGAGAATTTAAAGAAAAATTTATGTTACATTATAATTTTCCACCATATTCAGTTGGTGAAGCTAATATGCTTAGACCACCCGGTAGACGCGAAATTGGTCATGGTAAATTAGCATGTAGAGAGATTAACCCTCTGATGCGTAAAGATAAATTTACTTATAGTATTAGAGTGGTTTAAGAAATTACAGAATCTAATGGTTCTTCATCTATGGCAACAGTTTGTGGAACTTCATTATCACTAATGGACGCAGGAGTTCCATTAGAAAAGCCTATAGCAGGAATTGCTATGGGATTAATTAAAGAGAAAGATGATTATGCTATTCTTTCAGACATATTAGGAGACGAGGATCATTTAGGTGACATGGATTTTAAAGTTGCTGGAACAAAAGAAGGAATTACCGCTCTTCAAATGGATATAAAAATTACAAGCATAACTAAAGAAATTATGGAAAAAGCACTTACACAAGCATTAGACGGGAGAATTAAAATTTTGTCAGAAATGGACAAAGCAATTAAATCATCACGTAAAGAACTAAATAGTAATGCTCCTCAAATACAAGTTATAAAAATAGATCCTTCGAAAATTAAAGATGTAATTGGATCTGGAGGGAAAGTTATAAAATCCATAACTGAAGAAACAGGAGCTAAAATTGATATAGAAGATGATGGTACTATAAAAATAGCATCTACCGATTCAGAAGGCGGAAAACTTGCTTTAGAAAAAATTGAAAATATTACTGCTGAACCAGAATTAAATGAAATTTATACTGGAACTGTTGTAAAAATTATGGATTTTGGTGCATTTGTTAATTTTATGGGATCAAAAGATGGATTAGTTCATATATCCGAATTATCTGATAAAAGAGTAGGAAGAACAACAGATGTTGTCAAAGTTGGAGATAAAGTTACAGTAAAAGTTATAGGATTTGATAATAGAGGAAAAATTAAATTAAGTATGAAAGAACTTAAACAAAAAACAGAGAAGAATTTTAATAGAGCTTAAGATGCAACAAAAAAATAGTTTTACATATAAAGATTTAATTGAATGTGCAAAAGGAAAACTTTTTGGGGAAGGTAATGCAAAATTACCCCATCCTCCAATGTTAATGATGGATAGAATTATAAAAATTACTAAAGATGGAGGAAACTATAACAAAGGAGAAATTATTGATGAATTAGATATTAAAGCTAATTTGTGGTTTTTTGATTGCCATTTTAAAAACGATCCTGTTATGCCTGGATGTTTAGGCCTAGATGCATTATGGCAATTAGTTGGTTTTTTTTTAGGATGGTTAGGAGCTCCGGGTAAAGGAAGAGCATTAGGCGTTGGAGAAGTAAAATTTTCAGGCGAAGTATTAAATTTTGCAAAAAAAGTAAAATATACACTTCACATAAAAAAAGTAATTATTAAAAGATTAGCGCTTGCAGTTGCAGATGGTATTATGTCTGTAGATGGAAAAAATATTTATAGTGCAAAAGATCTTAAAGTTGGTCTTTTTCAAACTGAAAAAAAATGAGGCTTTCAATTGAAAAGAGTAGTTGTAACTGGAATTGGAATAGTTTCATGTATTGGAAATAATATTAAAGATGTAACAGACGCACTATACAATGCAAAACCAGGGATTACTTTTAGCGAAGAACACAAAGATTTAGGTTTTAGAAGTCATGTCCATGGGAAACCAGATATAAATTTAAAAGAAAAAATAGATAGATGAGTATTAAGATTTATGTGAGATGGAGCCGCTTTCAATCATATTGCTATGGAAGATGCTATTAAAGATGCAAATTTACCAGAAGAACAAATTTCAAATGTTGATACTGGAATAATTATGGGATCAGGTGGTCCATCAACAAAAAATATAGTTGAAGCAGCAGAAATTTTAAAAAAAGAAAAAAGTAGTAAAAAAGTAGGTCCCTTTAGAGTACCAAGAGCAATGAGTAGTACTAATTCGGCGACTTTAGCAACAACTTTTAAAATTAAAGGTGTGAATTATTCAATTAGTTCAGCTTGTTCTACAAGTGCGCATTGTATTGGAAATGCTTATGAGCTTATTCAAATAGGAAAACAAAAAATAATTTTTGCAGGTGGAGGAGAAGAATTAGATCCAACTTTGTCTGTATTATTTGATGCTATGGGAGCTTTATCATCAAAATATAATTCTAAGCCTGAGAAATCATCACGTGCATATGATAAAGACAGAGATGGTTTTATTATCTCAGGAGGAGCGGGTGTTTTAGTTTTGGAAGAATTAGAAAGTGCTATTAAAAGATCAGCAAAAATTTATGCTGAAATTATAGGATATGGAGCAAATTCTGATGGTCATGATATGGTGCAACCGTCTGGAGAGGGGGCAGTAAGATGTATGAAACAATCATTAAATAATTTAAATTTAAAAATTGATTATATTAATACTCATGGAACAAGTACACCTATCGGAGATATAAAAGAAATTGAAGCAATGAAAGAATTATTTAAAGAAGATATGCCTCCATTTAGTTCAACTAAGTCATTAACTGGTCATTCCCTAGGTGGAACGGGTGTTCAAGAAGCAATTTATTCTATTTTAATGATGAACAATAATTTTATTACTAAGTCTGCTAATATTGAAAACCTAGATTCTGAGGTTGAAGGCTTGCCTATTTTATTAGAAACTAAAAAGGATTGTGATTTTAATAGTTTGTTAAGTAACAGCTTTGGTTTCGGAGGGACCAACGCTTCTTTGGTTTTTAAAAGATTTAATAGTGAAGAAAAAAATAATTTTGTTCAAAAAAAAGTTGAGGTTCAAAATGAGTTTGAAGGTAAAAAAGGAATTATATTTGGAGTTGCTAACGATCATTCCTGCGCTTGGGGTATAGCTAATGGCTTATTAAAAAAGGGAGCGGAATTATGTATTACTTACCAAAATGATTTATTGAAAAAAAGAGTAGAAAATCTATGTAAATTAAAAAATGTAACAAAAATCTTTAAGTGTGATTTATCTAAAGCAGACGATATTGAAGATTTGTATAAAGAAATAAAAAAGAGATGGGATAAGATAGATTTTATAGTCCACTCAGTTGCATTTTCAGATAAAAGTGAATTATCTGGAGAATACATAAATACCAGCAAAAATAATTTTTTGAATACATTATTAATTTCTTGTTATTCTTTTACTGAAATTGCTCAAAAATTTTCAGATATAATAAAACCTCACGGTTCATTATTAACTTTATCATATTTTGGGTCTCAAAAGGTAATACCTAATTATAACGTTATGGGTGTTGCAAAAGCAGCGTTAGAAACAAGTATTAAATATTTAGCAGTAGATTTAGGTGAAAATAAAATAAGAGTTAATGGTATTTCTTTAGGTCCTATGAGAACTTTGTCAGGAGCAGCTATTAAAGATGCAAGATATATATATAACTGGACAGAAAAAAATAGTCCTTTGGGTAAAAACGTGGATTTGGATGATTTATCAGGAGCAAGTAATTATTTGTTAAGTAATCAATCAAGTGGTGTTACAGGTGAAATTCATTATGTAGATGCGGGGTATAATGTTATAGGTATGATAAAACCACCTAAAAAAGCTTGAAAAGTTTGTTTAAAACAATAGTTTAAATCTATATGAGTGAAAATAAAAATAAATTTATTTCTTTTTTAAAAGAAAATGGTTTAAAACCAACAAGACAAAGAAATTTAGTTGGAGAACACCTTTTTGGAAATAATAAACATTTTACAGCTGAAGATTTATACAGCGAAATAAAATTAAAAAATAAAAATATTTCTTTAGCAACTATTTATAATACTCTCCAGAGTTTTGCTGAAAAAAAAATTTTAAAATTAGTTGCAGTTAAAAAAGGTAAAACAATTTTTTGTACAAATATGAAAAACCATTATCATTTTTTTAATCAAAAAACCGGAAAATTAATTGATATACCTTGTGAAAAAATAAAAATAGAAAAATTACCTGAAGCTCCTAGAGGTACGAAAATAGATAATATAGAAATTACAATTAATTTAACTAAGAATTAATTTTTTTTTATTCCCCATAAATATTCTTTTTTAATCCATCCTCTATAAGTTTTGATCTTTACTTTACAGAATATTTTATCACAATTTATAATCTTTCCAACAACTCCTCTTTTTACTACTGCATTTACGATGTTACTGTCTTTGTATTTAAGCAAATTTTGATCCTTTTCATTTATAAAAGTTTTTTTTTTCGAGATCATAGTTGTGTGAATCCAACCCTCCGTTCCATCAATATCTCTTACTTTTCTCCATATGTCATGTTTATCAATTATTAAAATAGGCAAATTTTTTTTTTGATAAATGAATTTGATTGGAGCTTCAAAACTTGCGTTATATCTTAAATATACTTTATCTTTTTTTAGTGAGGCATATATTGGTTCAATAGGGTAAATTATTGAATAAACATTAAATGGTAAGATTAATAAAAATATTAAAAATATTTTTTTCATATTAATTACATATACGGCATTTTTTATTTTTTTTAAATTTTATTTTTTTAAACCTATTAAAAAGCAAATCTATAATAATTAATTCTCCAACTAAATTTTTTCCTATCCCTAGAATATCTTTTATTACTTCTACTGATTGCAAAGACCCAGCTATTCCAGCCACGCCTCCTACAATGCCGCAATCTTGATAATTTTCATTTTCATTATTTTTATTGAGCTGAGGAAACATACATCTGTAACAAGGATTATTTTTTGATTTGACCCAACCTTTTATAGTTGTAATTTGTGCTTCGAATCCTCTTAAGGCAGCTGATACTAATGTTTTTTTATTTTTAATACAACTATCATTAACTAAATATTTAGCTTGAAAATTATCAGATCCGTCAACAATCACGTCATATTTTTTTATAATTTTATCAACATTTTTTTTTGTAATTTTTTTTTTGTATATATTAATTTTTAATTTTGAATTCATTAATAACAATCTTTTTTTTGCAACTTCTACTTTAGATTTATCAATACTTTTTTGATCGAAAAGCACTTGTCTTTGTAAATTTGAAAGTTCAACATTATCATAATCTGCAATTCCTAAACAACCTATTCCAGCTGAAGGCAAATACATTGAAACAGGTGAACCCAATCCTCCCATACCTAAAATAAAAACTTTAGATGTTAATAATTTTTTTTGTCCATCAATTCCTATATTCTTTAATATGATTTGATTTGCGTATCTTCTAATATCTTTTTCACTTATTTTTTTTAGCACATCTGTTAATTAAATAATGGAGTTGATAAATAACGTTCTGCAAAGGAAGGAATTACAATAATTATTTTTTTATTTTTCATTTCTTTTCTTTGAGCAACTTCAATTCCAGCAGCAAGAGCCGCACCTGATGAAATTCCAATTGGTAAGCCCTCAACTTTTGCGGCCATTTTTGCTGTTGAAAAAGCAGTTTCGTTTGCAATTTGGATTATTTCATCTATTGATTTTTTATTAAGAATTTTAGGTACAAATCCAGCGCCAATGCCTTGGATTTTATGAGGTCCCGGAGTTCCACCTGAAATAACGGGACTATCTTCTGGCTCCACTGCAATAACTTTTATTTTTTTATTTTTTTTTTTTAAAATTTTACTTACTCCTGTTAAAGTGCCCCCTGTTCCAACGCCCATTACCACCGCATCTAAATCTCCATTTGTGTCATTTAAAATTTCTATAGCTGTTGTTTTTTCATGTATTTCTGGATTTGCAAAGTTTTCAAATTGTTGCGGCATAAATGAATTTTTATTTTTTTTTTTTATTTCTAATGCTTTTTCTATGGCACCTTTCATCCCTTTATCTGCAGGGGTTAATATCAATTTTGCACCAAGAAGAATTAACATTTTTCTTCTCTCAACAGACATTGATTCTGGCATTATTAAAGTAAGCTTATAGCCTTTAGCAGCACAAACAAAAGCTAAGCTTATACCTGTATTTCCTGAGGTAGGTTCTACAATTAAAGTTGTTTTATTTATTAATCCCATTTTTTCTCCTCTTTCAACCATAGCCAAACCAATTCGGTCTTTCACTGAAGATAAAGGATTAAAAAATTCAAGCTTACATATAAGTTTTCCAAAACAATTATATTTTTTTGATATTCTAGGAATTTGTACTAAAGGAGTATTTCCAATTGTTTCTAATATACTATTATAAATTTTATTTCTTATAGTTTTAAATTTTTTCATAATTTAGATTGTAAAATCTATTTTTTTTTTACTAATATTAATTTTACCGCCATCAATATTTTTATACAAATCATGAATACTAGTTAATTTAAAAGTATTTATAATTTCATTAGTAATACTTTTCATAAAAGGGTTTATAATTTTAGATCTCATTTGTGTGTCAACTTCTTCTTTTTTATTTTCTTCAGTCACTAAAATTGCATTATAAATATCAATAAGAAATATATTTCTTTTTTCTTTACAAAGGCTATATCCACCCTTAGGACCTCTTGTTCCTTTCAATATTTTTTGATGAACTAATTCTTGCAAGATTTTTTCTAAATATCTTGATGGAATACCCTGTCTTTCGGTAATTTCTTTGGCACTTGCAGGAACATGTGAAGAGTGAATAGATATATCAAGAACTGCTTCAATTGCATATAAAAATTTTTTGTTAATAATCATTTTTTTTTATTTATTCTATTTTTTATAAACCTGTTGATCCAAAACCCGAATCTTTTCTTTTAGTATTTTGATTTATTTTTTTTATCTCTTTCCATTTTATTTTTTCTATTTTTGAAATTATTAATTGCGCTACTCTCATTCCTCTTTCAACAATAAATATTTTTTTTCCATGATTAATTAAAATTATTTTTATTTCACCTCTATAATCAGCATCAATTGTTCCAGGAGTATTAAGTACTGTTATTCCAAAATTTGCTGCTAAACCAGATCTAGGTCTAACCTGTGCTTCTAAATTTTTTTTCAAAACAATCTTTATCCCTGTTGGAATGGTTACAATTTCACCATTCTTAATTTTTATTTTATCTTTTATTGCAGCATACAAGTCTAATCCTGAACAATTCTCAGAACTATAATTTGGAAGAGGAATATTCCTTCCATGTGACAATCTCTGAATTTCTATATTTATCATTTTATTTTAAAAAAAAATTAGTTTAAATATGTAGAAATTTCCCGAATAATCTTTTCAGCGATCTTTTTTTTTGTCATTTTTCTCCAGTTTTTTAGATTGTTCCTTCCAATCACTGATATTTTATTGAAATTATTAGCCATAGGGTTAAATTTTTGTGATATTTTATTAGCAAAAATCAAATCACAATTTTTATTTATAAGTTTCTTTCTTGCATTATTTATTAAACAATTTGTTTCAGCAGCAAAACCACAAACTATTTTTGGCCTGTTTTTTTTTAGATTTGAGATCATATATAAAATATCTTTATTTTCTCTAAATTTTATTTGTTTAAACATATTTTCATTTTTTTTATATTTATTTTCTTTTTTTTTTATTTTCCAATCAGATACAGCAGCTGTTAGACAAGCGGCATCTAACGAACTATATTTTTTGCAAACATTCATACTTTCTTTGAACATTTGTTCTGCTGATTCAACTTTAATTATTTTATTAACGTCAGGAGGTTCAATATTTGTTGGACCAGTTATAAGAATTGTCTCAGCTCCATAAGTATAAGCACAATTAGCAATTTCATATCCTTGTTTTCCAGATGAAAAATTTGAAATATATCTTATGGGATCAATAGCTTCTATTGTTGGTCCAGCTGTTATTAATATTTTTTTTCCTTTTATGTTATTTTTTAAAATAAAAAAATTTTTTATTTCTTTTTTTATTATTTTAATATCTTCCATTTTTCCAAGCCCAATTTCCCCGCATGCCAAGCTACCTCTTGTTGGTCCAATGATTTTTATTCCCCTATCTTTTAACTCTTTTATATTTTTTTTGTTTGCTGGATTTTCCCACATTTTTTTGTTCATAGCAGGAACAATAAAAATTTTTTTGTTTGAAGCAGCTAATGTTGTTGAAGCCAAATCATCTGCATAACCATGTGCTAATTTTGCAATAATGTTTGCACTAGCTGGGCACACAACAACTAGATTTGAGTTTCTTGTTAGATTAATGTGTGTCATATGATCCATAGAATTTTTTGTAGAAAAAATATCTGTATGAATCTTTTTATTTATTAATGATGAAAGAGATAACTGGGTAAGAAATTTTTTTCCAGAATTTGTCAAAATTATTTCTATATCATATTTATCAGTAACAAGATCCTTTAGTAAATCCAATGACTTATATGCTGATATACTTCCACTTATTATAAATAATATTTTTTTCAATTTTTTTAATTTACTAAATAAATATGTAAATTATAACGATAAATTTGCAAAATTAAATGATTATGAATTTTTATTTTTTTTTAGAAGAAAATATAGTAGCGACTCCAAAATTCAAATTGTAATAATCAATATTATAAAATTTCTTCAACTTTAGAATTTTACAAATTTCTTCTTGGGAAGGAAATCTTTTTATACTCTCAACTAAATATTTATAAGCCTCTTTGTTACCTGTGATTTTTTCACCTAATTCGGGTATAAAATTATCAGAATATATTTTATAAATTGAATTAATAGCTACATTTTTAATTTTACCAAATTCTAAACAAAGAAACTGCCCATCTTTTTTTAAAACTCTGTTAATTTCATTTAAAGTAATTTTGATATTATCAACATTTCTTAAACTAAATGACATTTTTACTAAATCAAACATGTTATTTTTAAAAGGAAGCTTTTCACCATATGAAGCTACCCATGAAATATTTTTTTTTTTAAATTTTTTTATTCCATACTTCATCATTTCCATATTTGGATCTACTAAATAAGCCAAGTAATTAGAATTCAGTTTGGATTTATTATTAATTTGAAACATTATATCTCCAGTGCCACATCCCACATCCAAGATAATATTTTTTTTTTTAAAATTTAAATCAATAAGCTCAACAAATCTTTTTTTCCATTTTCTATGCAATCCGAAACTCATGAGATCATTCATTAAATCATACTTATTAGCTACACTTTGAAAGATTTTATTTACATTTTCTTTTCCCATTTTTTTTACTTATTTTAATTAAAAGTATAATTTTAAATATTTCTATATCAAACGTACTAGAACTAGTAACAAGAAAAAAACGTAAAAATTATTGGATTATTTTATAATTTTGTTTATAAGAGACTAAATATTTTTTTTTTATTAGTTTATGCCTATAACAAAATCAGCCAAAAAAAGAGTTAGACAAGATAAAACTAGATTTTTCAGAAATAAAAGAATTTCTCTAAAATTTAAAACAAGTATAAAGGATCTTCTTGAAAGCATTGGTAAAAAGGACAAAAAAAAATCACAAGAACTTTTCAAAATTTGCCAAAAACAGCTAGCAATTGCTGGAAATAAAGGAATTTTAAAAAAAAAAAAGATTTCTAGAAAAATTTCATCATTAAACAAGAAAATAAAGACAGTTAAAGCCAAATAATCTTATGTTGTATTTTTGCAACAGGCATATTATATTTCTGTTTTTTTAAATTTAGATTTTGGAAATTAATCTAATTAAAAATATACTTACTACAGCACAAATTAAAGTGTCGGGGGAAATAAGTAAATCACTTAATTTTTTTTGAGCTTATTTTTTTGTAGTTTAAAAAAATATAAACAACAAGATTTAATTCTATGATGAAAGATATTAGAAAAAATATTGAATCACACGAGATTGTTTGGTCTAGCATTAAATTACAATTAAAAGATCTTTATGGCGAAGCAGAATATTCTAATTGGCTTAAATTATTGACATTTAGCAAAGTTGAGAAGGATGTAATAACTTTTTATGCGCCAACCAAGTTTATGTGTGATTGGATACTTTCTCATTACGGAAAAAAAATATTATCATTGTGGAGAGAAAAAAATAAATTAATAAAAGATATATCAGTGTTGGTATATAACGATAAAGACACTAATAAAAATAAGAATGATAATTATAAAAAATTTAACAAAACTATAATAAGTTCAAAAGATGACGAATTTGAAAATAATTTAGATCCTAGATTTACATTTAAAGATTTTGTGGTTGGAAAATCTAATGAACTTGCGTTCTCTGCAGCTAGAAGAGTAGCAGATTCTGAAGATGTTCCTTTTAATCCTTTATTTTTATA
>CAZWXP010000075.1:0-3132 GCA_964637965.1 uncultured Alphaproteobacteria bacterium
TTCCATGACCTCCTTGGCGAAAATAGTTCATGCCTGGCAAACTGTCATCAAGAATATTTCCTAAAAAAAATTCATTAGAATTTTTTATATCTTTACTATCAATTACAGAAACTGAGCTTCCTACTGTACTGTAAGATTGTATACTTTTGCCTGGCGCTATAACAATTATTGGTATATCTGCAGCAAATACTGCATTAAAAGAAAAACTTAAAACCATTAATATCTTTATTAATTTTTTTAGCATAAGCACTGATCCTGTTGCCACTGCTAATTTTGCATTGTAGAATTAGACAATCCCTGGCCTTCATTCAACAGCGGACTATACTGGGTGGTCTTCGGACTTGAGCTTAAACTCTCACCGTAGCAGGGTCGGTCAATGACTTACACATTGTTTCCCACCATAATTACAGTATTGGTTTTTTAATACATGAAAAAAAAAAAATTTTCAAATTATATTTTTCAAATAACTGAGTTAATTAGCCTCATGTTTAATATATTAAGTGAAAATATAGACAAATAAGATTAGCCCTTTTTCATTTTAAAAAACATAAAATTCAAAGATTTGATAGGAAAACTTAAAAACATCTTAAGAAAAACCAATAAACCTTTAGTGTATTTTTTTTTATATTTTAATAAATATATCAAATCCATAAAATAAAAATTAACTCTAAGACTATTCCACATTTTTTCTCTTTTTTCTGTAAAATCTTGAACATTAAAAACATGATGTTTTACGACCGACATAACAGCAGCCTTATGTTTTACATAGTTTGAAGATTGGCTACTTTCATAAAATAAATGCTCGCCTAAAACATGGTGTAAAAATTTAAATTTTGCATTTTTAAATGCAAGATTCATAAAAAAATCGTAGTCTTCGGCAGTAATAAAATCTTTTTTTTCATTAAATAAAATTTTTTGATTTAATAAAAATTCCTTTTTTACAAGTGATGCGGAAGTGCTTAAACAGTTTCCTTTTTGAAGTAACCGTTTATAAAAGCTACTGATATAAGGTCCGTATTTCCATATTTTTTTTTTATTTAATATTTCATTAATTATCAACTCATCAGTACAAATCACATCATAACTATCATTGCCCTGCAAAAAATCTGAAACTATCTGTAGTTTTTCTTTATACCAACTATCATCAGAATCTAAAAAAGCCAACCATTTACCACTGGATATTTTAATTCCCAAATTTCTAGATCTGGCAATTACTCCATGGTTTTCGATTTTTTTATAAATAATTTTTTTACTTTGAAAACTTTCAACAATTTTTTGAGTTTCGTCATCAGAATAATTATCAACTATGATTATCTCAAAATTTTTGAAAGACTGATTTAAAACTGACTTCACAGCTTTTTCAAGTAAACTTGCTTGATTATAAGTAGGTATTATTACAGAAAAAAAAATAGATTCCATTAATCTGTTATTTCGTGATTTTTTATTTTTCTACTTTTCAAAGTTTCATTATCCGAATGTGGATTTTCTATGCAGTTTGCAACGATTGATAATTTTACTATTGATCTAAATGAAAACCACACTCCCGGTGGAACAGATATTAATTTATAATTCTTTCTGCTATTTATAATTTTCTGCTCTCTGTGATAACTCTTTGAGTTACGACGTCCATCAATAAACCAAAATTGAACTTTCCCATACGGAACACTTAAAAGACAATTATTTTTTTTATGATAATTCCAACCTTTAACTTTATTTTTAAAAATTTCAGTAAAATAAATTTCACCAAACTTTTTAAAAAAACTATCTCGTCTTGATAGAAATTTTAAAATATCTCCTTTATTATTCCCAATAACTTTTCTTTTTATATTTTTAAGACCAATTATTTTCATGCATATAATCTTCGATTTGAAAATCGGTTACAGTAATGGGATCTTCTTTTTTTTCAAGCACCCTATGGTACCATTCGGTCGTTACCTTCACGCTATCGCTAATGTTATAAGTTGGTAACCATTGCAATTTTTTTTTCGCTTTTTTTATATCAAGCTGAAGGTTGTGTTGTTCATAAAATTTTCTAATCTTTTGGGTTTTTAGAGATCCAGAACCCCAAAACTCTATCATGTACTCCACTATTCTCTTAACATTAGTAATTGACTTTGGTTCAGTTCCAAAGTTCCAAGCTCCTGAAAATTTTCTTGGATTTTTATATTGTTTTTTCGCTAAAACTAAATATCCCTTAAGAGGCTCTAATACAAACTGCCATGGTCTATTAAATTCTGGATTTCTAAGTTTGATTGGAATATTTCTTCTCAAAGAACGAATACAATCAGGAATAAGTCTCTTTGCAGACCAATCCCCTCCCCCTATTACATTTCCTGCTCTAGCGCTTGAAATTCCACAATTTCTTTTTCCATCAAAAAAACTCTTTCTGTATGCTCTTATAATTATTTCTGCCGAAGCTTTTGATGCGCTGTAAGGATCAATGCCACCCAAGATATCTGTTTCTTTGTAACCTCTGGTCCAACCTTGATTTTCATAGCATTTGTCCGAGGTAATAGAAACTAAAGACTTAATGAATGTAAATTTTTTTGCCACTTCTAACACGTTTAAAGTTCCAAGACAATTTACCTCAAAAGTTAATAACGGTTTTCTGTAAGACTCATATATTAGTGGTTGGGCCGCCAAATGAAAAATAATACTTGGTTTTGAAGTTTTAACAAAATTGCTCAGTTCTTTTAAATCTCTTATATCAAATATTTTTAAATTAATTTTTTTTTGTAAAGATAGTTTATAAAAAAGATTTTTGTTTTGATTTGGATTAAAACCTGTTCCATAAACCTTAGCACCAAGTTTCAAAAGCCAGCTGCACAGCCAAGCTCCTTTGAAGCCGGTAGCTCCCGTAACTAAGACTTTTTTATTTTTATAAAATTTTTTCATTTTTTCCATGGTGCCACACCTTTCTTCCAAAGTTTATTGAGTAATATTTTATCTCTTATTGTATCCATGCATTGCCAAAAACCGTAATGTTTAAAGGCAACCAGTTCTCCAATTTTTGCTAATTTTTCCAAAGGTTCTCTTTCCAACATTGTTTTATCACCCCTAATAAAATCAAAAATTTCCGAGTTAAAAACAAAAAAACCTCCATTGACCCAATTTTTGCTTACCTGGGGTTTT
>CAZWXP010000076.1:0-9142 GCA_964637965.1 uncultured Alphaproteobacteria bacterium
GACATATCTTTAGAACTTTGACTTTCACCTCTCCAAACATAATGAGATGACCAGCTAGTATTGTATCCAACACTGATTCCTGTTACCTCTTCAAATTTATCTCTAGTAAATTCAGCATTTACTGAAGACAAGCTGGTAACAATAAAAGCAGTTGATAAAGCAATAGTAATTTTTCTCATAATTTTATTATCCTTTCAAAAAATATACAGCAATTTATGTACCATTAATAAATAAAATGTTATTTAAATATTATTCGTTGCAATTGTTTACTATTTACTCAATTTTTTTAGATTATATCATAAATACATTGAAAGCACGTATTTATATTTTTTAAGATTTATGTACTCAATTAATTCTATTAATTTCCCATGAAGACGAAGTAAAAACAATCCAGTAATAATTTTGATTAGTGGTTCTCTTAAAAATACCTTTAGGCGATGTGACGATAATTTTTTTTTCTTCTGTCTTACACTTCTTTTTAATTTTTTTAAAAGAGAAATTAGGATGATTTTTATAAAACTCTTTCTTTTTTTTATTAAATTTTTTTTTATTGTCGATTTTTTCAAAACCACAGTCGTGTATTTGAAAAAAAACTACATTTAAAGTTTTTTTTTGCACAAATATTATTCCTTGAGTAATATTTTCTTTTTTTCTATTTTTATTTATAAATTGAAAAATTATATCTTGATTTTTATTCGCCAATCTGAGGCCCTTTGATGTATATCTAGACAATACTTCCAACATATCTTCGTTAAAAATAAAATCCGAAACTTGTTTTGTTTCACCTGTATATTTTATTTTACTTAATGCTGTTTTAATTTTAGAGGAATCTAATGAAACAGGATGTAAAGTAGCCCCTAACTCTCTATTCTCTATATGTATTTTGGAAGTTAAACCAATGCTACCTTTTTTTTCTTTACTCCACAAAAAAGTACTAAGTGAATTTATAGGATTTGCGTACCCATTTCTATAAATTTTTGATGAATCAGCTTTTATTATATAAGGACAAAATAAAAAAAAAATTAAAGATAAAAATGAAATTCTTTTCATTAATTTATTTTTCTTAATTAATTCCAAGACTTTGATGTTAGAACAATCCATCCTTTTGCAACTTTATTATTTCCACCGAATACTCCTTGGGAACTATCACCAACAATGCTTCTTACCTTATCATAATCATACCCTTGATGATCTTCATTTATTTTTTCAAAAATAATATTAATTCTACCCGGTTCTATAAATAAATATCCGGCTGTGGTATCAACTGTTGTAGGTAATATCCAAAATTTCTTTCTAAGTTGGAAAACTTCAAATAATACATCTTGATTTTTATTTGCTTGTTTGAGCGCTTCTGGAATTTTTCTACTCAATAATTCAATATTCCCTTCAGAAAAAACAGGTTGTATTTCACCTTTTCTCCCTTTTTTATCTGCAACAACATATTGAATTTTACTAAATGAATTGTAAATTGTTTCTTCCGAAATATTAATTGGATGAATTGTGTTTTGTTTGTTTCTACCTCTTACTGGGATTGTTTGAACAATGGCTATATATTGCTTACCCTTTTTCCAAATATATGTTGATTCTAATTCTTTATCTGCAGTATATCTCCCACTTTCCTCCCATGATTTTTTAATACCGCAAGAACTTATAAAAAATAAAATTAAAAGATAAGAAATTTTTAGAATTTTTGTAAACATTATAAAATTATAAAAAAATAATATACTATTATATAACTCACTTATTTTAAAGGAATGAAAGTTTATATTTATGAAAACAATTGAAATAACGTCAACAAAAAATTATAAACAAGAAAATTTTCCTGTTGGTTCTTGGCTATTATCAAAAAAACTTAGACCTCAAATATTAATTTTTTATAAATTTGCAAGAGCAGCTGATGATATTGCTGATAGCCCAAATTTAACTTCAAAAGAAAAAATTAAAAGACTAGACTTATTTAGAAAAGCAATTGAAACCAATAAAATAAAAATTTCTAAAACTGAAAATTTAAAAAAAATATGTACAAAAAATAAAATAAAAATAAACCATGCTTTAAATCTGTTAAAAGCTTTTAAGCAAGACGCGGTAAAAAAAAGGTATAAGAATTGGTCAGAATTAATTAACTATTGCAGATACTCAGCGGTTCCTGTAGGAAGGTTTATGATAGATTTACATAAAGAAAAAAAAAAAAGTTATAAATATTCAGACCCACTATGTATCGCTCTTCAAATACTAAACCATATTCAAGATTGCAAAAAAGATTACAATGAAATTGATAGAGTTTATTTGCCCTCCACACTTTTAAAAAAATATAATGTTAAGTTAGTGCAGTTGAAAAGTAATTATACAGAAAAAAATTTAAGACTTGCAATAAATGAAGTTTTATATAGTACAGAAAAATTGATCGAGCAAGCAGAAAAATTTAAAAAAATCATGGGGCATAATAAATTAGCTAAAGAAACTGCATTTATTTTAGAAATTGCAAAAAAGTTACTTAAATTATTAAAAAAAAAAGATCCTTTAAAAAATAAAGTTGCCTTAAATAAATTGGATTATATCCAATGTTTTTTAAAAATTTTCTTGTAATATTAATTGCCAAATAATAATCAAAATATAATTAAATATCCAAACTCATCCTTTTATTGGGGAATGAGAATTCTTGATAAAGAAAAAAGAAATGCGATGTTTACTGTATATGCTTTTTGTAAAAAAGCTGACTCAATTGCAGATAATCAAAAATTAAAAAAAGATAAGAAAAAAAAAATAAATAAATTAAAAAAAGAAATTAATGAAATATACAAAAACAATTTAAATAACAGTTTTAGAAAGAACTTAAAACATTACATAGATAGATACAAATTAGATAAAAAATATTTTTTGGACATAATTAAAGGGGTTGAAATGGATATTAATAATATAATGATTTGTCCAAATAGAAAAATTTTTAATTTATACTGTTACAGAGTTGCAGGTGCTGTTGGAATGATAAGTCTTAAAATTTTTGGTGAATATAATACAAAATCAAAAAAATTTGGTCTATATCTGGCAAATGCCTTACAAATAACAAACATTTTAAGAGACATAAAGCAAGATGCAAATATGGGAAGAATGTATATCCCAATTGAAATTTTAAACAAGATCGGAATTAAAAAAAATAAAATAACCTTTATATTAAAAAATAAAAAATTTCCCGATGCTTGTAAAAAAATGTTGAAATATGCTGACGAAAATTTTGAATCTGCAGAAATATATTTAAAAAATTGTTCAAAAAAAAAATTGAAACCTGCGATTATAATGATGGATACTTATAAATTGCTTTTAAAAAAAATAAAAAACAAGGGTTGGAAAAATTTACATGAAAGAGTAACTTTAACGAAACTTGAAAAATTTTTTCTCTTAATTAAAGGAATGATTTAATAATTTGAATAAATCTATTCACATAATTGGCTCTGGATTAGGTGGTTTATCTTGTGCTATAAATTTATCAAAAAGAAAAAACACAAAAATTATTCTTTATGAGTCATCATCGTTATTTGGAGGCAGATGTAGATCATATAATGAAAAAGATTTTAATTGCTTTTTAGATAATGGCAATCACCTCATTATAAAAGCTTACAAGAATACATTTAATTATCTTAAAAAAATTAGTGGGCAGAAAGAATTGCTATCTAATAGCAAAACATTTTATCCTTTTGTAGATATAAAAAAAAAAGAAAAATGGAATGTTAAACCATATTCTTTTATTTTCCCTTGGTGGATTTTTTTAGGTTCATGTAGACCAGCGAATATTTCGTTATTAGATTTTATTAAAAGTTCTAAGATTTTTTTTGCAAAAAAATCCCAAACTGTATCTGATTTAATAAACAAAGATAGTTTAATTTATAAAAGGTTTTGGAAACCTTTTACTATTGCAATTTTAAATACACACCCAAATCAAGCATCTGCAAAATTACTATCTAAAGTTATTATTAAAGCTTTATTTTTTGGAAATAACCCGCTTAAGCCTTATATAGCAAGAAAATCATTAAATGATTGCTTAATTAAACCTGCAATAAAAAGAATTTTAGAACAAGGCAATCAAATTAATTCAAATACAAGGCTTAAAAAAATTATATTTAAAAATAATTTTGCTGAAAAAATGATATTTAATAAAAATACAATAAATATCGGTAAAGATGAATTAGTTGTTTTAGCAGTAACCCCGAACATTGTTTCGAAAATCTTACCAAATATTAAAACTCCAAAAAAAACTAATTGTATTTTAAATATTCATTTTAAGTTAAATCAAAAACATAATGAAATAAAATTACCAAATAGCTCTTTTTTTGTTTGTGTAATTGGAGGAACTGTCGATTGGATCTTTAAAAAAAAAAATATATTATCTGTAACAATAAGTGCTGCAAATTATTTAAACAATTTTGAAAATGAAAAAATATAAGAAATTGTTTGGCAAGATGTAAAAAAAGTTTTTAATTTGGATACAATAAAAAAACCAAAATATAAAATAATAAGAGAAAAAATGGCAACATTTGTACAGAGTCCTGAAGAGGTACTTAGAAAACCCAAAATGTATACAGAATATAAAAATGTATTTCTTGCAGGAGATTGGATTGACACTGGATTACCTGCAACAATAGAAGGTGCCATTACATCTGGATATAATGTAGCTAATTATATCAATAAAATCTAAATGAAAATAGAAAGCATCATAAATTATTCTAAAAATGAAATTCTAAAAGATCAAAAAAAAGATGGTCATTGGGTATATGAGCTAGAAGCAGATGTAACAATACCATCAGAATATATATTAATGAATCATTTTTTGGGAATTAAGGAAGAGAAACTTGAAAAAAAACTTGCAGCATATATTAAAAAAAAACAAAATCCTGATGGTGGATGGCCTTTATTTTGGAATGGTGATTCAAATATTAGCACCAGTGTTAAAGCTTATTATGCTTTAAAACTTGCTGGAGAAAAAAAATCATCTAAATGCATGTTAAGAGCTAAGAAAAAAATATTAGATTTAGGTGGTCCTGGAAATTGTAATGTTTTTACAAAAATAAGTCTTTCTTTATTTGAGCAAATTTCATGGAAAAAAATACCATCTATGCCTGTCGAAATAATGTCATTGCCACAATGGTTCCCTTTTCATATTAACAAAATTTCTTACTGGTCTAGAACTGTTGTAGTTCCACTCTTAATAATATTAGACAAGAAACCAAAAGCAAAAAATCCGAAAAACATAAATATAAAAGAATTATTTATCAATAATAAAAAAATAAACGTAAATTACGGAAGAGAATCTTTTTTCTTTTTTTATTTATTTTCTCTTATCGATAAACTTCTAAAAGTTTTTGAACCTTTTTTTCCAAAAAAAATTAAAAAAAAATCTATAGAAAAAGCAAAAAAATTTATACTTAATCGTTTAAATGGGGTTCATGGACTTGGTGCTATTTTCCCTGCAATGACAAATTGTACTATTGCTCTCAATTTATTGAAACTCGAAAAAGAATGTAATACTTCATTAAACAGTGTAAAAAATTTAATAACACATAAAAAAAATTATAGTTATTGCCAACCATGCTTTTCGCCTATATGGGATACAGGGTTAAATGGTTTGTCACTTCTAGAATCTGGTCTCTCAATAAAAGACAATGCAATAAAAAAAGCATGCGATTGGTTAGAAAAAAAGCAAATTTTAAAAACAAAAGGAGATTGGATTGTTAATAATGAAAATCTTTCTTCTGGAGGCTGGGCTTTTCAATATGAGAACGATTTTTATCCTGATGTTGACGATACAGCTGTTGTTGCAATGTTTTTAGATAGAGCAGGATATCCAAATAAAGAAAGAATTGAAAAAGCATGTAATTGGATTGTTGGAATGCAGTCAAAAAATGGTGGCTGGGGTGCGTTTGATAAAGATAATACTTATCATTATTTAAATAATATTCCATTTGCTGATCATGGAGCACTTTTAGATCCACCAACTGCCGATGTATCTGCACGTTGTGTTTCTATGCTTAGTCAAATAAATAAAGAAAAATATAAAAAGACAATTAAAAAAGGAGTTGAATTCTTAAAAAATGAACAAGAAAATAATGGTTCTTGGTTTGGTAGATGGGGGGCTAATTATATTTATGGAACTTGGTCGGTTTTACATGCGTTAAAAGCGTCAGGAGAAGACATGAATTCAAATTATATTAAGAAAGCAATAGTATGGATAAAAGAAAAACAAAATAAAGATGGTGGTTGGGGAGAAGATTGTGCAACCTATTGGAAAGAAAAAAAAAACATGCCATCTATAAAAAGTATGCCAAGTCAAACATCTTGGGCAATTTTAAGCTTACTTATTACAGAAAAAATCTCTGATTCATCTATAGAAAAAGGAGTTAAATTTTTAAAAAAAAATTTTGGTAAAAAGAAATTATGGGTTGATAATCATTTTAACGCTGTAGGATTTCCTAAAGTTTTTTACATTACTTATCATGGTTATGCCAAATACTTCTCTAACTGGGCTCTTTCAAGATATCGAAATTTAAAAGAAGGCAATAAAACCAACAGAATTTTAGGGTTGTAAATAATTTAAATAGAAGTTATTCACTAGATTGATATTCTTCATATAAATTATAAATTTGAGTAATTTACTTAAATACCTTATCTCTCAATCAATATTTATTAATAACTTTTTTTAGGAATTTATATGAAAAAAATTAGTTATATTGTTTTAGCTTTAATTGCAATTTTTGTTAATTCGACTGCTTATGCAGCAGAAGCTAGAATTCCAACTACGACGTCTATTACTCAAGCAATGCAAAGTGCTAGAAGTAAAGAAAATTTTGCTGATTTAAAAAATGTTAAATTTGATGTTGAAAAAAAAGTTTATATCGTTTCTTATCTTACGAAAAGTGGCGATCTTGAAACTCTTAAAATCAGCAAACTAAGTGGTGAGGAAATTAAATAATTATATTTCCTAAGGAACAGGTCTCTTCGGAGACCTTAGTTCTTTTTTTTATTTTACAGCTAATTCTTCTTGATTTTCTTTTTCTTCAATCTTTTTCGATGAATCTCTTACTAATTTTTCAAAAACATATTCTGCTGGTCTTTGATTATTTAATGGTATATCAGAAACCATTTCACCATCAGTTTTAGGCCCAAATAAAGCGACTTTTAAAGTTTTTAAAGGATTTTTAATAGAATCTTCTGCCGCTGTTGGTTCGTAACCACAATGGACCATGCAATCTGCACACTTTTCGTAATTACCGGTTCCATATTTATCCCACTCAGTAGTTTCCATTAATTCTTTAAAAGTTTTTACATATCCTTCACCAAGTAAATAGCAAGGTTTTTGCCAACCAAAAATATTTCTAGTCGGATTCCCCCATGGGGTGCATTTATAACTTTGATTTCCTGCAAGAAAGTCTAAAAACAATGATGATTGGCTAAAAGCCCATTTTTTACCTTTACCTAATTTAAAAATATTACGAAAGAAATTTTTTGTTTTTTTTCTTTTTAAAAAATTCTCTTGGTCTGCTGCTCTTTCATATGCATAACCAGGCGATACAGTAATTCCGTCTACTCCTAAATCTGTAACAAAATCAAAAAATTTTGCGGTTCTTTTTGGAGTCATTTGATGGAATAAAGTACAATTAACATTGCATCTAAAACCTTTTTGTTTTGCAACTTTTATAGCTTGAATAACTTTTGTATAAACTCCTTCGCTGCAAACTGAATGATCGTGTTCTTTTTCTAATCCATCTAAGTGGATCGAGAAAGTTAAATATTGAGAAGGTTTAAATAAATCTAATTTTTTTTCAAGTAAAAGAGCATTTGTACAAAGATAAACAAATTTTCCTTTTTTAATTATTCCTTTCACAATTTTTCCTATTTCTTTGTGAACTAAAGGCTCCCCACCGGGAATAGATACAATCGGTGCGCCACATTCATCTACTGCTTCTAAGCACTCCTTAACTGTCATTCTTTGATTAAGTATTTTATCAGGGTAATCAATTTTACCACAACCGGCACAGGTTAAATTACATCTAAATAATGGTTCAAGCATTAAAACCAATGGATATCTTTTATTTCCTTTAATTTTTTGTTCAAAAATATACTTTGCTACTTTAATCTTTTGTATTAACGGTATTCCCATTTTTTTATGCTATAAGTTCTTTCTTGCTTTTTTTATATCTTATGCCTGCAGGCAATTTAAACTCGACTTTTTCTTTAATACCATCCATAACTTTTACGTTTGATTTTTCTATTTTTTTTAATTCATCAACCACCTCCATAACAACCGCTTCAGGAGCTGATGCCCCTGCTGTTATGCCTACTGTTGCTACATTCTTTAACCATTTTCTATTTATGTCTGATGGCCCATCAATTAAATAACTAGGTATTTTTATTTCCCTTCCAATTTCTTCTAGTCGTTTAGAATTTGAACTATTTTGAGAACCAACTACAAGTAATAAATCAACATGTTTAGCTAAATCTCTTACAGCTTCTTGTCTATTAGTAGTGGCATAACAAATATCTTCAACACCTGGACCTATGATATTAGGAAAACGTTTTTCTAATTCTTGAATAACATCTTTGGTATCGTCAACACCAAGAGTTGTTTGTGTTACATATGCTAATTTATTTTCATCTTTTACTTTTAACTTTCTCACATCTTCTTTTGTCGAAATTAAATGTACTCCTCCTGGAACTCTACCTTGTGTCCCTTCAACTTCTGGGTGGCCCGCGTGCCCAATTAAAATAATTTCATATCCTCTTTTTGCATATTTTATACCTTGATTATGAACTTTTAAAACTAAATGGCAGGTTGCGTCTAAAACAGGTAATTTTCTAAATTTTGCATCGTCTTGTACTTTCCTAGAAACTCCATGTGCACTAAATACTGTTACAGCTCCATTTGGAATTTCTTTTATTTCTTCTACAAAAACAGCTCCTTTTTCTTTTAAATCCTCAACAACTCTTTTATTGTGAACAATTTCATGCCGTACATATACAGGAGGCCCGTAAATTTTTAGCGCTTCTTTTACAATATCAATTGCCCTATCAACTCCTGCGCAAAATCCCCTTGGTTGTGCTAAAATAATTTTCATTTTTTCTATTAATATTTTATCAGACTAAATGTGTATTT
>CAZWXP010000077.1:0-6430 GCA_964637965.1 uncultured Alphaproteobacteria bacterium
AGTTTTATTAAATAATTATTCTTTGAATTTTGATAAGATAAAGAAAATAAGAGGAAAAAATTATATTGGTCATGAAGCAGAGTTTAATATCTATAAAAAAAATAAATTTATTAAAACATTAAAACCTCAAAAAAGATTTTATCCTGTTCAAGAATTTCCTACAACAGAAGCAGCTATTTATTCAAGAGGGTTTTCAGATATTTATATAGCTATGAGTGAGCCAGTTGATAACTCATGGATTTTTAGATTTCATTTTAGTCCTTTAACACCTTGGATTTGGATAGGATCTATTATGGCTTTTATTGGAGGAATCTTAAGCTTTTCAAATAGAATGTTTAAAGGGAAATGAAATATATTATATTAATAATTACTACAGCTTTTATTTTTATTTGTTTCTTTTTTGGGTTAAACAAAAAAGACAAAACTTTAAATTCACCTCTTTTAAATAAACCAATACCTGAAATTAATTTAGTTAGTTTAAAAAATGAAAATTTAAATGAGAGTGATTTTAATAAAGAAATTATTTTAGTAAATTTTTTTGCAAGTTGGTGTGTTCCATGTATTGTTGAACACGACTTTTTATTTGAACTAAAAAAACAAAAACCAATAAAAATTTATGGAATTAATTACAAAGATGATATTGAAAATTTAGAAATATGGTTAGAAAAATTAGGAAATCCCTATTCAAAAATTGGGATTGATAAAACTGGAATAACTGGCATTAATTGGGGCGTAAACGGCATACCTGAAAGTTTCTTAATAGATAAAAATGGAATAATAAAACATAAAATAAATGGCGTTATCAATAAAAAACAAATAAAAATTCTTCTAACAAAAATAGAAGCTCTTGAAAAATGAAAAAATTTTTAATTTTAATTATTATAACTTTATTCTCACAAAATATATTTGCTGATGAAAAATTAGAAAAAAAAGCAAGAGAAATTAATAAAAAAATTCGATGTGTTGTTTGCCAAAGTCAAAGTATTGACGACTCAGATTCAATCCTAGCTAGAGATTTAAGAAAATTAATAAAAGATAAATTAGAAGAAGGTCAAAGTGAAAAAGAAATTACAAATTATCTAGTAGAAAGATATGGTGAATTTATTTTACTTAAACCGAAATTTAATCCAAATACTTATTTACTTTGGCTTGCTCCAATAATTATTGTTTTACTCGGGGTTTTTTTAATAAAAGGAATTTTTAGAAAAAACTAATTTTTTTTAGTTAAAAAAAGGTCGATCAATTCTTTAGTTTTTTTACCAAATGGAAATTTCTTTTTTAATATTTGTGTAACTGACCATATTCCAAAAATAGAATTACATATAAAAATTTCTTCAAAATTTAAAAGCTCCTTTAATGTTATTTTTTTTACTTTGTATTTCTCTTTTTTTGTTTTTAACAACTTTAAAATTTTATTACGCATTATACCTTTAATTCCAGAAAATTTTATATCTGGAGTATAAAAAACGTTTTTTTTTACTCCAAAAATATTACTCATCGTTCCTTCAATTACATTTTCATTAAAATCCAACATTATAGATTCTGATATATTTTTTGACTGCCATTCAGATCTAGCAATAATTTGTTCTAATCTATTTAAATGCTTGATTTCTGATAAATGAGGTTGCATTGCAAGTTTTGTTTTACAAATATCCATTTTTATTCCCTTTTTAAAATTTCTTTCAGGATAATTCGGCCAATTATAAGCTCCTAAAATTCTAGTTGATTTTGTTTTTTTTGGAGGATTGTACCCTCTTCCACCTATACCTCTTGAAATAATTATTTTTAGAATAAATTTTTTTTTTTTATTTTCTTTAAAAATTTACTAATTTCTTTTTTTAAAAATACCTCCGATGGACATTTAATTTTTAAAACTTTACAGCCTTTACTCAACCTTTGATAATGTTCTTTCCAAAATTCTAATAAATTCTCTTTTACTGCTATAGTTTCAAATACACCATCACCATATTGAACTGCTCTATCTTCAACGCTAATTTTATTTGTTAATTTTCCGTTTATTTGAAACATTTATTAAATTAGATTAAAGCATTTATCATGCCTTTTGCTTTTGCCTTTGCTTCTTCCAATTCTCTTTTTGGTATTGAATCAGCAACAATTCCTCCTCCTGCTCTTATTGAAACATTGTTTTTATCTTTAACTATTGTCCTAATTAAAATATTTAAATCCATACTTCCATCATTATTTATATATCCTATGGATCCGGTATAGGGGCCTCTACCTGTTTTCTCGATTTCACTTAATATTTCCATACATCTAACTTTGGGACATCCTGTTATTGTTCCACCTGGAAAAACCGCTTTTATTATTTCACCTGGAGTTGTGTTTTCTCTAATTTTTCCCGTGACATTAGAAACAATATGATGAACATGGGTGTATGATTCTACAATCATTAGCTCATTTACTTTAACCGATCCTTTAATTGTTACTTTTGACAAATCATTTCTTTCTAAATCAACAAGCATAATATGTTCTGCCCTTTCTTTTTTATTATTCAAAAGATCTTGTGACAATGCCACATCGTATATTCCACTTCCTCCTCTTCTTCTTGTTCCAGCAATTGGCCTTGTTTCTATGCGGCCATTTTTTACCATTATTAATCTTTCAGGAGATGAGCTGATAATTGCTTTATTTTTAAAAGTTACTAATCCTGAAAATGGTGATGGATTTGTTTTTTTTAATTTTGAAAATATATCCCAAGCCGTATATTTTTTATTTATTTTACCGTGCCATTCTCTAGATAAATTTACCTGAAATACATCTCCTTCTTTAATATATTTCAAAATTTTATTTATGTTTTTTATATGATTTTTTGGTAATTCTTCTATCAAAGAATTGGCTAAAATTTTGTTTTTTATTTTTTTTTCTTTTAACAAAAATTTTTTTTTATCTAACAAATTTTTTATATCGTCTTCAATTTTTTTTATTAAATTTTTATATTTTTTTTCACAAACTATAAAAGTTTCATTGTTAAAATTATCTTTAATTATTGCAGCTGGAACTCTACTAGCAAATGCAATAGGAAAATTATAACGGTGTTTATGACTAACTATTTTATTTTCAATTTGTGATACTAATTCATAACCAAGGTAAACAAACCAACCACCTACAAAAGGAAAAATATCATCATTTTTTTTTGATTCTTTTTTATCTTTTTTCCATTCTTTATCTAATTCTTTTAAAAAATCTTTTTTCTGTATATCTTCGAAATTTAAAATTATTTGTCTTTGAGGAAATGAAAACAAAATATCATAACGACACAAAACATTCCCTTTTGCTGAGCTTTGAAGTAAATAAGGGTATCTGTCTGGATTTAAACGAAGGATACCTAAGATATCTCCAAAGTAATTAATTTTTTTTATAACTATGTTTTGATTTTGAGAATTGCTGTATTTCAATGATGAAATTTAAAAACGATATCCGTATCTGATGCCAAATTCATCCATTCCATGATTTTTATTATCAAGCATACTTCCATGAGAAACATGGCTAAACATTAAGGAAATTGTATCGTTACCATAAAAATTCCAGCCAAGTTCGACCGCTCCTCTGTGAAGCCATTTAGAACCAAATTGAATTTTTTTATCACCTGTTGGTACTTGTCCTTGAGGTAATTTTGTGATTCCATTTGTATAAGCAATTCCTGTAGTACCGCTTACAAACCAATTTTTAGTAATATTAGCATCCCATGTTATGCCACCATAGTATAAACTACTACCCCCAGTTGATGTTTGGGTTAGGCCTAGTATTGGTTTTGGTGCGCCAATTTTCTTTAAAATTCTTGGTGAATTAAACATTAATTCAAAATTATAATCAGGACCAAATCCTTCTCTATTTTTTCCAAACCATCCTCTATCATGAGCTAGAACGCCCTGTTTTACTTCATATAAGCCCATAAAATTTTTTGAAACTTTGTCTTCAAATGCTTGTGTATAAGAAGTTTGAAATACTAGGAATAACGCAATTATAAATATTTTAATAAAATTCATCTATTTAAATCTAATTATTTTATAGTATTCTTTATACTAATTTTTTGATAAAAATACAAAAAATTAATACTGTTGTATTTTTACAACATATACAAGGTTTTTCAATAAAATCCCTTTTAGTTTAAAAAAGATTTCATATAATCTTCTTATAATTGTTTTTTTTTATGAAAGGGATGAAAATGAAAAAAATAATACAATATTCAACAATCCTTGGTACAGCATTAATGCTCAGTGCGCCGGTTGCATTGGCTGACACTGGTGGTTATGTACGTATTAAAGGATTTGACAGTCATTTTAACAGACTTGGTTTTAACCAAGTTGGCTGTACTACAGGAGCTGGAACAGCGCCATTAAATAATGGACAAAAATGTCTATTTGCTGATGAGGAAACTGACAAGTACGGCGGAAATAACAAAAGCGGTGATAATGAACTTCAATGGACCGAAGATGACGGAGAAGGAATTATTGCTGGAGCAGATTATGGTTTCTTTAGATTAGAAATTGAAGGAACATACCAAGATGGTAATGCGGTGTCATGGAGAGGACATGCTGCAACAGGTGGAACAGTTTATCAAGCAAGACTTTTTGGTAACATTGTTGTAGAGCCTTTTGATCTTTTTGCATTACTAGGAGAATTTGGTGGTATTGAACCATTAGTTAAATACAATCCTGCTACTTATGGAATTAGTCCATATGCAATGTACGGATATGGAGTTATGGGTGGTTTACTAACCAATTTAGCTTATACACGTAACACAGCTGGACAAGGTACTAATACTACTAATTCTACAGAAAAAGGTGCTTTTGCTGGTGGTGCTACTGCAGCAGTTAATGTTGGAGCTGGAGTAAATATTGGTTTAGACCAACTAGCTAGAGGTTTTTCAAGTCTATCTGGTGCAAGTTTACCGGAATATTTCAAGTTGCCTATTGAGGTTTCATTAGGTTATCATTGGCAAGTTGGAATGGACGAACTTTTATTTGAAAGTATCGGAGAAGACCTTGGCATTGATGACGGCGGATTTACTTATTCCGTTGGTTTGAAATGGTAAAACCTTCATAAAAAATAAATAAATATTATTTTCATTTTCAGAAACCCCGCATTTACGCGGGGTTTTTTTTTATTAAAAAAAAAATATAATATTAAAAGTTATGTCTGCAGCGTTATTTTTATTTAATAAAGTTATTGACTTATTTGTTATAGGGGTAATCCTCGGTGCGGTTTTTAGTTGGCTGATTGCTTTTAACATCGTCAATATAAATAATAGATTTGTTTATACTTTAGTAGATTTTCTTAATAGGTTAACAGAGCCCTTTTTAAGACCTATTAGAAGATTTTTACCTGATCTTGGAGGAGTGGATATATCGCCTATAATATTAATTTTACTTCTTTATACTATCCAAATATTTGTTAACGATAAATATAGAACTTTTATTTTAAATTTAGGTTAATTATGAGTAATTTAATTGATGGAAAAAAATTTGCAGATGGATTGTGTCGAAAGATAGCCTTGGAAGTAAAAAAGCTGAAAGATAAAAATATTATTCCTGGACTTGCGGTAGTAAGAGTAGGAGAAGATCCTGCTAGCGCTGTATATGTAAATATGAAAGCAAAAAAGACAGAGGAAGTTGGTATGCATTCTGTTACCAAAATACTAGATGAAAAAACCTCACAAGATGATTTATTAAATGTAGTTGCAAAACTAAATAAAGATGAATCAATAAATGGAATACTTGTACAGCTTCCTTTGCCAAAACAAATTAATGAGGATTCTGTTATTAATGCTATTAACCCTGATAAAGATGTTGATGGTTTTCATGCTATAAATACTGGGAAATTATGGTCCAGTATTGACTCTTTAGTTCCATGCACACCTTTGGGTTGTAAAATGCTATTACTAAATGAATTAAAAGATCTTACTGGAAAAAAAGCAATTATTGTTGGAAGATCAAACATTGTTGGCAAACCTATGGCGGCTTTATTGATAGGAGAAAGTTGTACCGTTACTGTTGCACATTCTAAAACTCAAAACTTAGAAGATGAGGTTAAAAAAAATGATATTGTTGTTGCAGCTGTTGGAGTGGCTCAGATGGTAAAAGGTAGTTGGATTAAACCTGGAGCTACTGTAATTGACGTTGGTATTAATAGAATAGAAAAAGACGGAAAAAAGAAATTAGTTGGCGATGTTGAATTTAATGAAGCTGAAAAGGTTGCTGGAGCAATTACTCCTGTCCCAGGGGGAGTGGGTCCAATGACAATAGCTTGTTTACTTCATAATACTTTAGTTGCTACTTGTAGAAAAAATAATTTAGAAATTCCAAAATTTTTTTAAAATTTATATCTCTTGTTTTTTATAAATTTTTCCGCATTTTTAGGATTAAAAATTTTATTTCCTTCAAATGAAGCTAAATCTTTTGAATAAAGG
>CAZWXP010000078.1:0-3439 GCA_964637965.1 uncultured Alphaproteobacteria bacterium
TTAAAAAAATACGTGGCGATTTAACAAAGCCTAATAAAGAAATTAATGAATATATCAATTCTTTCGGGAGATTTGGCATACCATTTAATGTTGTATACAGTTCGTCTGCACCTCAGGGTATATTATTACCAGAAGTCTTGACTGTTCAAAATCTTTTGAGTACCTTTGAGGGTATAAAAAATGATTAAAGAAGGAGATATATTTCCAAATAATAAAGTTGCAGTTGTTGGTAGCGGAGAACCAAAAGAAAATGAAACTGATAAATTATTTTCTGGAAAAAAAGTAATTTTATTTGCTGTACCAGGAGCCTTCACCCCTACTTGTAATAATTCTCATTTACCATCATTTATTCAGAAGTATGATGAGATAAAAGGTAAGGGAGTTGACAATATAATATGTTTGTCAGTTAATGATCAATTTGTTTCAAAAGTTTGGAGAGACAGTCAATCCGTAAAAGATGATTTTTTATTTGTAGCTGATGGTAATGCTAAAATCACAGAATCTCTAGGTATGATATTAGATTGTTCCGGTTTTGGAATGGGCAACAGATCAAATAGATATGTAATGTTATTAGAAGATAAAGTAGTTAAGAAATTAATTATAGAAGAGAATCCTGGTGTATGTGATTTAACAAACGCTAATGAAATTTTAAAGCTTTTATAAATTTTCTATCGCTTTTTTTGCTAACATATCAGCTTTTTCATTTAAGATGTTTTGATTATGACCTTTAATCCAGATCCAATGTATCTGATGATCTTTAATTCCTTTTTCTAGCAATTTCCACAGATCGGAATTTTTAACTTTTTTTTTATTTGAAGTTTTCCATCCGTTTAATTTCCATTTTTTTATCCAAATAGTTATTCCGTCTTTCAAATATTTGCTATCTGTGTAAATATTAATTATCATTTTTTTTTTAAAAAATTTAATAGCTTTTATGGCAGCAGTTAGTTCCATTTTATTATTAGTTGTATATTTTACAGAACCACTAAATTTTTCTATTTTTTTAGCGTTGTATTTAATTACAAAAGCCCAGCCACCTGGACCGGGATTTCCCAGACATGCCCCATCGGTATAAATATCTACTTTATCCATATTTATTCTAAAAATGACTTGTTAAATTATTAGATTGGAAATATTTTAGCTTAATTAGGTACTCCTCAGGATTTTTTTTATATTTTTTAGGAATTTTTTTGTTTTGAGAATCCATTAGTCTTGATAGATAAAACCTAAGACTACTTGCCCTTAAAAATAAATTAAGATAGGTAATTTCCTGATTTTTTATTTTTCTGACTGAATTATAGCCTTTAATTAAATTTTTCATTTTATTTATATTTAATTTATTTTCATAACACCAGGAATTTATACATATTGATAAATCGTATAAAAAGAAATCATTACAAGCATTGGACAAATCTATTATTCCAATTATCTTATTATTTTTAAAGAAAACATTATCTGGAAAAAGATCTCCGTGAATAATTCCTGAAGGTAATTTTTTTGGCCAACTTTTTTTTATATATTGAATTTCTTTTCTTAAAAAAAGAGATTTATTTTTTGATAATTTTATTTTTTTTATTAATTTGTTCCACTCATTTAAAGAAAAATCATTTCTTTTTTTTTTTTTAAATTTCAAACTTTTTTTGTGTAATGTAGCTAAAATTTTACCCAGTTTATAACAATGTTGTGAATTAATATTTTTTGCTACTTTTCCATTAACAAAATCAATTATTGTAAAATGCTTATTTTTGTAAGAATTTAACTGTTTATTATTATTATTAAAAAGTATTTTTGGACATGGAAATTTTTCTTTAATTAAAAAGTTTACTAGATCAACAAAAAAAGATAAATTTTTTCCTTTTATTCTTTCTGTTATTTTATTTTCATAAATAGTTAGAATACAATTATTTGACTTTGTTTTAAAAAAATAATTTGTATTTTCTATGCCTTCATCTATTCCTTTAAAATAATAAGGCTTCCCAAGGGAATAATTTGCTAAATATCTTTCAAACTCAGATTTATTGATTTTTGTGTAATAAGCCAATATTTAATATTTTATATAAAAGATTAATGATGATATATTTATATAGTTTAAATAAAAATATAAAAAGTATAAAAAAAATGAATAAAAAAAAATCACCCCAACTAAAACCATATTCTGTTGATGTTGAAAAAGGTAAAAAATATGCTTGGTGTTCATGTGGTTTAAGTTCAAAGCAACCATATTGTGATGGTTCTCACTCTACAACAAAATTCAAACCAATAGTTTTTACAGTTGATGTTAGTGAAACCATATATTTGTGCGGATGTAAGCATACTAAAAAATCACCATATTGCGATGGATCTCACAGGTCCTTATAATTTTTTTGTTCTTTTTTTGATTTATAAAATAAGTTTGTAATAGATTTGCTAATTAATTTTTCGTCTTTTATTTCTTTTTCATTACTTAACAAATTTTTAATACTTTTAATTGAAATATTTAAAGCAATCTCTTTAATATCATTTATTGCCAGTTTTTGTGATTGTTCTATTCTATCAGATATTCTTTTTTTAAATCTTTCACTATAAATTTTTTCTTCATTTAGAAGTTTGATTTCTAAATTTTTTGCCTCTTCATTTGCTTCATTAATTATTCTTTTTTTATCCTCAATCATTTTCTTGAGATTTTTTTTTGCCTCATTTAAATTGTTTTCTGCTTCTTTTTTTAATTCTTTTGCTTCATTTATTCTTTTTTTAATTTCTTCAATTCTTTTATCTAAAGATTCTATTAATATTTTTTTAGCTTTTTTAAAGGATAAAGCTACAAAGATAAAAAAAGCAATTGCGACCCAGAATGTTTCGCTATGTAGGAGTTTTAAAAAGCTTTCATTATGAAGAATTTCCATTAACCAAACTCCTTTAAATTTTTGTTTATTAAACTTTTAAGTGTATTTCTCTTTATTTTTTTTTTATTTAATAATTTTTTTAAAATTTCTTCAGAAATATTTAGTGAAATTTTATTAATTTCTTTTATTGTTTTTTTTTTCTGTTTAATAATCTCCTGCTCATTTTTTTCTAATTTTTGCTCGAGCCTTTTCTTTAATAAATCAGTTTTTGTGGTTATTTTTTTATTAGTTGTTTCTTTAAGATGATTAATGATACTTCTAGCCTCAGATTCTATTTTTTTTTTTGTTATCTCATATTCATTATTTATTATTTCGGTGTCTTTATACATTTGCTCAGAAATATGAATATTATTTTTAATCTCTGAATCTCTACTTTTTATCACTGAGGATATTTTAGGGATAATAACCCTAGACATTATTAAATATAATATAATGAAACTTACTACAAGCCAAAATATTTGACTTGGATAAGTTGTAATTTCCAATTGAGGCATTTTTTAAAATTTAAAAAATTATACAAATAGAAAAAAGAATGCAATTAATAAAGCATATAAAGC
>CAZWXP010000079.1:0-6543 GCA_964637965.1 uncultured Alphaproteobacteria bacterium
AAGGGAGATGCAGCATTAACATCTAAAGGCTTGATAGGCAGCGTTGTTGATGTGTATGAAAAATATTCACGAGTTCTTTTAATTACAGATATAAATTCAAAAATCCCAGTAAGAGTAGGCGGAGATAAAATTGATAAAGCAATAGTAGAGTTTATTAAAGAGAAATATAATCTACTCCTAGGGGAAGCAACTGCAGAATATATAAAAAAAGAATATGGATCAGCTATTCCAACAAGAGGTATGAACGGACAACATTTTCATATAAAAGGAAGAAGTTTACATGATGGGATCCCTAAACAAATAAAAATTGACACATTACAACTTTGCGAAGGTTTATCAAAACCTGTATCTACGATTGTTGAGGCTATTAAAGTGGCTCTTGAAAATACAGATCCTGAATTGGCTGCAGATATAGTTGATACCGGTATTGTTATTACTGGAGGAGGAGCTTTATTGAAAAATCTTGATACTACTATCAAAAAAGCTACAGGATTACCTGTTTCAATTGCAGAAGATCCATTAAATACAGTTGTTTTGGGCTGTGGAGAGTGTCTTGACAATTTGGATAAAGTTAAAAACTTGTTAACTTCAGCGTATTAAGCGTTTATTTCCTTAATTTTTTTTTATATCATTCAGTTAATATGCAAATTGGCGGAATGAATTCTTTTTTAAGTTTAAAAATAAAAGATAAAAAAACTTTATTTTCTAGACATTCTTTTATTTTTTTTTATTATTTTTTCAATAACTTTAATAACCTTTGATATAAAAAATATTATTAACTCAACGATTATCCGCTCTCAAATTGTCAATTCAATTTTTGTTACAAAAGATTTTTTTTTATCTAACTTACCCAATCTAGACAAATTAAAATTATCTTTTCTTTCAAAAGAAGAATTGTTGATAGAAAATAAATTTTTAAAAGAAAAAATAGAGAAAGGTAATTTATTTAAATTAAAGTCTGACAAACTAGGAATAGAAAATGATATTTTAAGAAAAGAATTATCTTTGTTGCCACCGGTATTAGAAAATTATGTTTTTGTTAAAGTTACTGCTGATACACAAACACATTATAACAAAACTATAATTATTAATGCAGGTAAGAATATGGATATTCAAAAGGGAGATGCAGCATTAACATCTAAAGGCTTGATAGGCAGCGTTGTTGATGTGTATGAAAAATATTCACGAGTTCTTTTAATTACAGATATAAATTCAAAAATCCCAGTAAGAGTAGGAAAAAATAATAAAAAAGCAATTATTAGTGGAAATAATACTAATAGAATTGATTTATTGTACTTAAAAGAAAATATAACTTTTGAAGATGAAGATTTGGCCTATACATCAGGTGATGGAGGATATTTTAATCCTGGAATTCCAATTGGTCGTATAAAAAAAGAAAATAATTCTATTTATATAGAACCTCTTAATGATTTGCATGAAGTTCAATATATTAATATTTTTATAAACCAATTTAAAGATTTTTAAAAATGTTTAGTGATATAAAATATTTTCTTAAGATTTCATTTCCAACATTAACAATATTTTTTTTGACTTTTTTAAATTTATTTATTTCTAATAACTTTTTTGATTTTGGACAATTATTTGTATTTCAAGCAATTTTTTTTTGGTTACTATACCTGCCTAAATTTATCCCACTTTATATAATTTTAATTGCCGGAGTTCTTCAAGATATTATTTATATTTCACCTGTAGGAACGACTGCCTTGGTTTTCTTATTACTTATATTTTTATTTGAAAAATATAATAAATTTTTTTTAGAACCTTCTTTTTTCGAATTATTTATAAGTTTTATAATTTTATTTACTTTAGGAGTTATAATTCTTTGGGCTTTAAATTCTTTAATTAATTTAAAATTTTTACTAATTAATATTAATTTTTTCTACGAGATTTTATTAAACATATTTTTTTTTCCTATTAATTATTTTTTTTTACATCTTTGTTTTAAGAAACTTAATTTAAATAAAAAATTATAAAAAAAAATGTATAAATACCCTAATATTGACAAACTATTATCAAGGAGAACTTTCTTACTTAGTTTAGGAAAGGGCGCATTATTTTCCTCAATTTTTTTTCGTTTGGTGTATTTACAATTGTTTAAGTCAGATCAATACAAAGTTCTCGCTGAGAAGAATAGAATAAGTTTAAGATTAATTCCTCCACTTAGAGGCAAAATTCTTGATAGAAACAATAATATAATAGCATTAAATAAGAATAGTTATAATGTTCTCATAGAAGATTCTGAAAATATATCTGAAATTAATAAAACTCTAAAAGAAATTAACCAAATTATTTATTTAAATGAAACAGAAATAAATAATATATTTAATAGTTTTTCAGCTAAAAAAAAATCAGATTTGCCAATAATTATAAAAAAGAATTTAAAATGGAATGAGCTGTCAATATTAAATGTAAATTTAATGAATTTACCTAATGTATTTATAGAACAAGGTATTAAAAGAGAGTATCCATTTAATAATATAGCAGCGCATGTCATTGGCCATATTGCTATACCAAAAAAATCAGATATTAAGAATAATCCTATTTTAGAAATGATGGATGTAAACATAGGTCGTTCAGGGATTGAGCAAAGTTACGAAAAGGAACTAAGAGGGTTTCCAGGGACAAGATACGTAGAAGTTAATGCGCGTGGTAGAGAAATAAGAGAAATTAATAAAGAAGAAAGTGTTAGTGGCAATAATGTTAAATTAACAATAGATATAAATTTGCAAAAATATGCGAATAATTTATTAAAAGACAAAAGTGGTTCAATTGTAGCTATAGATGTTAATAATGGGGAAATAATAATTTTGGAATCCTCACCTAATTTTGATCCCAATTTATTTACTAAAAGTATTTCTCAAGAAGAATGGGATAAATTAATAAATAATCCAATGGCACCTTTGGTTAACAAAACAATTTCTGGAGAATATTCCCCTGGATCAACATTTAAATTAATAGTTTTGTATTCTGCTTTAATTAACAAAATAATTAAACCTAATGGTGTAATTAATTGTTCAAGCAATATAGAGTATGGAGATAGAAAATTTTACTGTTGGTGTCACAAGAAAAAAACTGGTTGCTGGGCCACACAAAGTCATAGAAGAAATGTTGGACCAGAATTAGCACTAGCACAATCATGTGACGGTTTTTTTTATGAACTAGCAAAAAAAATAGGTATAGAGAATATAGTTGAAACAGCAAGAAATTTTGGTCTTGGTTCAAAAAGCGGATTAAATTTAAAAGGTGAAAAGGAAGGCTTAGTACCAAATAAATCATGGAAAAAAAAAACGTATAAACAAGGTTGGAAAATTGGTGAAACAATGATTACTGGAGTTGGTCAAGGTTTTTTAAGAACCACGCCAATTCAACTTGCAGTAATGACGGCAATGATTGCTAATAATGGAAAAAGAATATTTCCTTCTATTTATAAAAGTACAGATGAAACAAGTACTATAGATAATCAAGTTTTTACCACTCAAACTCTATATCAAAAAAAATTTTTTTCATTAATTAAAAATGGTATGTTTTCAGCAGTAAATAAACCATTTGGTACAGCTTATGAATCTAGAACTACCAAACCAATTTTTGCAGGAAAAACGGGCACTGTTCAAGTTAGAACTATTACAGAAAAAGAGAGAAAATTAGGAATTATTCCAAATAAAGACCTTCCAATCGAAAAAAGAGACCATGCACTTTTTGTTGGCTTTGCTCCTTATAAAAATCCAAAAATAGCAGTATCTATAGTTGTAGAACATGGCGGCAGTGGCTCAAAAGTAGCAGCGCCAATTGCAAAAAAGATTTTGAAGAAAATATTATCATAGGAAAGAATGAATTTAATAGATTTTTTACATAGAATTAATTGGTTTTTTATTCTTATATTGCTACCTATTTGTTTTATTGGTGTTGGACTACTTTATTCAATTGCAGGCGGATCATGGGAACCATGGGCATTAAATCAAATAATCAGGATTTTCTTAGGTTTAACTGTTTTAATTTTAATATCTTTAACCAATATAAAATTTTGGTATAGATTTGCCTATCCTTTTTATTTATTGACTATTTTTTTTATTCTTTTGACTTTTTTTTTAGGGAAAGAAGTAAGTGGAGCCAAAAGATGGATAGATTTTTATTTTTTTTCATTCCAACCAGCCGAACTTACAAAAGTTGTTGTAATACTTGCATTAGCAAAATATTTTCATTCTATTAAATTCCAAAGTTATGATATAAAACAGAAAATTTTTTTTCCTTTATTAATTTTATTCATACCTGTTTTTTTAATTTTTAAACAACCTGACTTAGGAACAGCGTTAATAATATTCTTTTCTGGTATTGTTGTTTTATTTCTAGCAGGTGTTCAAATTAAAACATTTGTTTACTCAGGAATAGGAGGTTTAATTTCATTGCCAGCTTTATGGACATTTTTAGAAGATTATCAAAAATCACGTATTTTAAACTTTCTTGACCAACAAAGTAATACTTTAGGAGCCAATTATCACATTACTCAATCTAAAATTGCCCTTGGTTCTGGAGGTTTTTTTGGCAAAGGTTTTTTAGAAGGCACTCAAAGTCGTTTAAACTTCATCCCAGAGATGGAAACAGATTTTATTTTTTCGGTTTTAGGTGAAGAGTTTGGTTTTATAGGAATTATTTTATTATTTTTTTTATATTTTATTTTAATTTATTGGACAATTAAAATAAGTTTAAATTCGAAGAATTATTTTTCAAAAATTTTTGGAATTAGTTTTATTACTTCTTTTTTTATAGTTATTTTTACTAATATAGGAATGGTAACAGGGATAGTTCCAGTGGTTGGAGTTCCACTTCCTTTATGTTCTTATGGTGGATCAGCAATTATTTCTAATTTTATAGGCTTTGGAATTGTACTTAGCGGATATAGTTTTCGTGATTATAAATTACATAATATTTGATAAATTTGGGCGATTAGTTCAGGGGTAGAACAATAGATTCTTAATCTATGTGTCGGGGGTTCGATTCCCCCATCGCCCTCCATTTAATAGTTTTTTTTTTTTTTATTATTATTATTCATTTAATATTTTTTTTATAATTGCTAATATAAATTAATGGATACTAAAGATATATCACCCACAATTGAACAATCGCTTAAAATGATTGAGAAAGAAATTGAAATTCGTAAAAAAGGTAAAAGTGATAATAAAATTTTTGCTCATAATTCAAATATATTAAAGAAACATGATAAGAAAAAATCAAAATTAAATAATTTGTTTAAAAGAAATGGTGAAGCTAAGAAAAAAATATTAAAGAAAAAAAAGGATGATGTTTTACTACTTACAAACAAAGTTAGTGAAAAAAAAAAAATTACTAATTTAAAAGAAGTTAAAGTTAGACCAAATGAGAAGATTAAAAAAAAACAATATCAAGAAATTAATTTAAATATAAAAGATGATAAAAATTTAAATAAAACTACAGATATGGCGGTTATTATAAAAAAATTAAGATTAATAAGAGATAAAAAATTAGATAATAATAATAGAAAAGTTTCACAAAAAATAAAAATGGAAATTAAAAAATTAAATGAAACGATAGATCTAGCAGAAGAACTTTTTAAAAAAGAACTTTTAGATTTATAATTATTCTACTTATTTTTTTTCTCCAAACTTAAATTGGTTTACGGAAGATAAAGGATTGGCTGTATGTATATCTCTTAATCCTTTACGTTTTAGCTTTCTAAATTTCGATGGAAGTATGAATTCACCTGCCCAAGCACCCGCATTTGATTTTTTAGCTTCTTTTTGGGCATCTTTATATTTTTCAGACATAAAAATTAGAGCATGACCTAATAATACCATATTTTCATTAATATCTAATGTTCCAATATAACAAGTTGCCAACCATCTTTTATAATGATCTTTTTTTTTTGTTACACAACGAATAGGTTGTTCAGAAATGATTGTATGTAAAGTAGATGTAGATATTTCACCACAATTGTATTTAGTTCCATCTTTCCTATAACATTTTTGTTTTTTTTCAAAAGCATCTATTCCTAAAAATCTTATTTCTTCATTATTTATTTCAACACTATCACCATCAATTATTCTTGCATTGCCATAAATTTCTTTTGCAAATATATTTTGTTGAGAAAAAATAAAATAAAGGAAAAGAAAAATTAAATATTTATTCATCAAAAGATAAAAGCGAATCTGTTTTAACTTTAATTTTTTCCCTTCCTTTTAAATTTGTAAGTTCAATTAAAGTTAAAAAAGCCGATACATTCACACTTGTTTTTTGAAGAAGTTCAATAGCAGCACTTGCTGTTCCGCCTGTTGCTAACAAATCATCTATTAGTACCACGTTTTTATTTTTTAAATCTTCTCTTTTTTGAATTTCCAAACAATCTTCCCCATATTCCAATTTATATGTATGTGATATTGTTTGTCCTGGTAATTTGCCTTTTTTTCTTATCATCACAACTTCGCAATTTAACTTATATGCGATTGTGGATGCAAAAATAAAACCTCTTGATTCTATCCCAGCTAATACTTC
>CAZWXP010000080.1:0-6451 GCA_964637965.1 uncultured Alphaproteobacteria bacterium
TCTTATAGTTATATTTTAGCAGTTATGGCAATGAAAAACTTATTGAAATAACAATGACAAATAGTAATGACAAAAAATTATTAAAAGATTTACTAAAAGCAGTAAAAGAACTTACAGGTGTTTTAAAAAAAACAGACTTTAAAAAAGATTTTCAAAATTATGATAATTTAGAAGAAGTTAAAAATAAAAGAGTTCAAATTAAACATGATAATGCTATTACTTCTCCAATGGTTGGTACTGTCTATTTATCACCTGAACCAAAAGCACAAACTTTTATTAAACAAGGTCAAATGATAAAAAAGGGCGATACTTTATTAATTATTGAAGCAATGAAAACGTTTAATCCTATAAAAGCTAAAAAATCAGGAAAAATAGAAAAAATTTTAGTTAATGATTCTGAACCAGTTGAATACGGACAACCTTTACTCATAGTAAAATAAATTATATTAATGTTTAAAAAAATTTTAATAGCAAATAGAGGCGAAATTGCATTACGAATTGTAAGAACATGTAGGGATCTTGGAATCAAAACTGTAGCCGTTTATTCTGAAATTGATAAAGACTCTATGCATGTAAGACTTGCTGATGAAGCTATTTGTATTGGAAAATCCTCTATAAAAGATAGTTATTTGAACTCATTTGCAATATTATCAGCAGCCGAAATATCTAACTCTGATGCAATTCATCCTGGTGCAGGTTTTTTCTCTGAAAATTATGATTTTTCATCTATGGTAAAACAGCACAAAATAAAATTTATTGGACCTACTAGCGATCAAATAAAATTTTTTGGCGACAAAATAACTGCAAAAAAATTAATGAAAAAAAATAATTTTCCTGTTATCCCAGGATCAGAAAATTATTTAAAATCTGTTGATGAATCTATCAAAATTGCAAAAAAAATTGGTTACCCTGTTATATTAAAAGCAGGATCTGGCGGAGGAGGAAAAGGGATACGGGTAATAAAAAATCAAAAAGAATTAATATCTAATTATACAATCGTAAAACAAGAGGTTAAAAATTCTTTTGGAAATGACAATATTTATTTAGAAAAATTTTTTGATAATCCTAGACATATAGAGGTTCAAATACTCGCCGATAAAAACGGTAATGTGATTCATCTAGGAGAGAGAGATTGTTCTATACAAAGAAATAAACAAAAAATTATCGAAGAAACACCCTCGCCTATTTTATCTGATTTACAAAGTAAAAAAATATGTAATTTAGTAGTTAAAACAATTAAAAGAATTGGCTATGAAAGCTTAGGAACTGTTGAATTATTATACAAAAATAACAAATTTTATTTCATGGAAATGAATACCAGGGTCCAAATAGAACATACTATAACTGAAAGAATTACTGGTATAGATTTAATAAAACAACAGATTAAAATAGCAGCAGGACAAAAAATAAATTTAAATCAAAAAGATATTCAATTCTCTGGGCATTCTATTCAGTGTAGAATAAATGCCGAAGACCCTCACAGTTTCATACCGTCTCCTGGAAGAATAAGGGAATACCACTCTCCAGGAGGTCCGGGAGTTAGAATAGATTCTGCTTTATATGCAGGATGTATTGTCCCGCATCAATATGATAATTTAATTTCCAAAATAATAATTTATTCAAGAAATAGAAATGAGGCAATTTTGAGACTTAAAAGATGTTTAATTGAATACGTTATTAATGGAGTGAAAACTAATATACCTTTACATTTAAAAATTTTAAACAGCAAAGATTATATCAAAGGTAGTTATCATATAAATTGGTTAGACAAATTTTTATCTCTTAATTATTAAATGAATCTTAATGAAGAAACAATTCTGAAAGGGTACTCTTTAGGCATATTTCCTATGTCTGAAAGTTTTAATGATCCTAAAATATACTGGATAAATCCAAAAAAGAGAGGAATTATTCCTATTGAAAATTATAAAATTTCAAAAAGTTTAAAAAAGGAAATTAAAAAAAATAAATTTAAAATAACTATTAATAAAAATTTCAATACAGTTATAACAAATTGTGCAAAAAAAACTGAAAATAGACCTAAAACATGGATTAATAAAAAAATAATTGATTCATATACTAATCTGCATGAAATAGGTCATGCTCATTCAGTAGAAGCCTGGTTTGGAAATAAATTAGTTGGTGGATTATACGGAGTTTCATTAGGTGGGGCTTTTTTTGGTGAAAGTATGTTTAGTAATATGTCTAATGCAAGTAAAATTTGTCTAATCTATCTAATAGCGAATTTAAAAATAAAGGGATTTACTTTATTAGATACACAATTTATAAATCCTTATTTAGAAAAATTAGGTGCGATAGAAATATCAAGAAAAAAATATTTAAAAATATTAGGAAAATCATTAAAAAAAAATATGAAATTTGATCAAAGAATTCCTCAGTCTTCAATATATGATATCATACAATCTATGACCCAAAAATCGTAAACAGCATGATCTAAAGCTGATATTGAAGGGCTAGAAGAAAACATCCAGCCACTAAATATTTTTTCTTCTTCTTTATCAATTTTTTGATTCCAAATTTGAATAAATGCTGAATTTTCTGGTGGGTCTTCAGGAAGAGATTTATTACATGTTTTAACAATAATTTTCAAAGTTCCAAAATAAGTTACACGATTATCCTCAATTTTTATTTTTGATATTTTTCCGCTAACTTTATTTAAAGCACCCAAAATAGTTAGAGAACTAGCTATGCTTGGATAAAAGGTAAAAATAATAAAAATAATAAAAAATAAAATATTCCTATTATTTTTTTTTATTTGGAGTCCATGATTCATAATTTTTAATTTTTTTATTTTTTTTTTCCTTACTTAAAATATGCCCTGGAGGTAAATATGCTTTTTCTGTTCCTGTATAATTTGGTGAAATTTTTTTTTGCCAATAAAAATTTTTTTTTGTTTTTGAATTAGGTACATCTTTTACAATATGATGAAGCCAAGCATGCCAAACAGGTTCGATATTCGTTGGATCGTTATCGTTTTTATACAAAACCCATCTTTTCTCTTTTTTTATACCATGACTGATGTTAGATGTGTAATATTTATTACCTTCTTGGTCTTTTCCAACTAAATTACCCTTGAAAATTGTATACAAATATAAAAGAATATTTTTCATACCATTAATAATTATAAAAATAGCAAAAAAAAATAAAAAAAATATTTTTTTTCTTGTAAATTATGTTATAAGTATCAACATATAGTTGTACAAGTTAATTGGATTATACTATATATAGTAGTTACCGTATAGCTTTATAATTTATGAAAATTGAAAGAAAGTTTACAGTAAAGGGGGAATCTCCTTATAAAAGAATAACCTTTAAAAAAGTTAGATCTGAAATTAAAAACCCTGATGGATCGACTATATTTAAATTAAACGATGTTGAAGTACCTTCTAAATGGTCGCAAGTCGCATCAGATATTATAGCTCAAAAATACTTTAGAAAAAAAGGAGTTCCTAAATATCTTAAAAAAATATCTGAACAAAATATACCTGATTGGCTAGCAAAAAGCTGTCCTGATGAAAATAAATTAAATAAAATTCCAAAAAAAGAAAGATTCTCTGGCGAATCTTCTTCAAAGCAAGTTTTTGATAGAATTGCTGGAACCTGGGCGTATTGGGGATGGAAAGGCAAATATTTTAATACTGAAGAAGATGCCATGGCATTTTATGATGAATTAAGATTTATTCTGTGCCAACAAATGGCTGCGCCTAATTCTCCTCAATGGTTTAATACTGGTCTAAATTGGGCATATGGTATTGATGGCCCAGCTCAAGGACATTATTATGTAGACAATCAATCAGGAAAATTAAGTTTATCTAAAACAGCATATGAGCACCCTCAACCGCACGCCTGCTTCATACAAAGTGTAAATGATGACCTTGTTAATGAAGGTGGAATAATGGATCTGTGGGTAAAAGAAGCAAGATTGTTTAAATATGGATCTTGAACTGGAAGTAATTTTTCTCAACTGAGAGGAGATAGAGAAAATTTATCTGGAGGTGGTAAATCATCAGGTTTGATGAGCTTTTTAAGAATTGGAGATAGATCTGCTGGAGCTATTAAATCTGGGGGCACAACTAGAAGAGCAGCAAAAATGGTTGTGGTTGATGTCGATCACCCTGATATTGAAGATTTTATTGATTGGAAAGTAAAAGAAGAACAAAAAGTTGCATCTTTAGTTGTAGGTTCAAAAATTTGCGAAAAACATTTAAAAGAAATTATGGGGGCTTGTTGGAATAATGAGTTAGATGATAAAAAAAGATTTGATCCAAAAAAGAATTCTATATTAAAAGGCAAAATAATTGATGCAAAAAAGTCTATGGTTCCAGAGAATTATATCCAAAGAATTTTAGAATTTGCAAAACAAGGTTTCAGAACTATTGATTTTCAAACATACAATACTGATTGGGATTCTGAAGCATATCTAACAGTTTCAGGACAAAATTCAAATAATTCTATAAGAGTAACAAATGATTTTCTAAGTTCTGTTTTAGATAATAAAAAATGGAATCTTCTAAGAAGAACAGACAAAAAAATTCATAAAACTGTTAATGCAAAAGATCTATGGGAAAAAATTGGTTATGCTGCGTGGTCATGTGCGGATCCGGGAATACAATATGATACTACAATTAATGAATGGCACACATGTCCAAAAAGTGGAAGGATAAATGCTTCAAACCCTTGCTCTGAATACATGTTTCTAGATAACACAGCATGTAATCTAGCTTCAATAAATTTAATAGAGTTTTTAGATGATAATGGACAATTTCAGGTAGATAATTTTAAGCATGTTATTAAACTTTTTACACTTGTTTTAGAAATTTCAGTGATGATGGCTCAATTTCCTTCAAAAGAGATTGCAGAACTTTCATATGAATTTAGAACTTTAGGACTTGGATATGCGAATATAGGCGGGTTGTTGATGCAACAAGGTTATAGTTATGATAGCAATGAAGGTAGGGCGATCTGTGCTGCTATAACTGCCCTCATGACAGGTGAATCATATAATATTTCTTCTGAAATGGCTAAAGAACTCGGTTCCTTTAAAAGATTTGAAGATAATAAAAAAGACATGATAAGGGTAATTAGCAATCATAGAAACGCAGCTTATGGGAAAAAAAATGGTTATGAAAATTTATCAATTCTTCCAGTCCCAATAGAGGAGAATTATTGTCCTAATAAAGAGTTAGTTCAAGCAGCTAAAAAATCTTGGGATGAAGCATTAAATAACGGAAAAAAATACGGCTTTAGAAACGCTCAAACAACTGTAATTGCACCTACTGGCACAATTGGACTTGTTATGGATTGTGATACGACAGGAATTGAGCCAGATTTTTCAACCGTAAAATATAAAAAATTAGCTGGAGGAGGATACTTCAAAATTATTAATAGATTAATACCTATTTCCTTGAAAAACCTAGATTACAGTTCGTTTCAAATAGATGAAATAACTAAATATGTTGTTGGGCATGGTAATCTAGAAAACTCTAAGACAATTAATTATAATACTTTAAAAGGAAAAGGTTTTACTGATGAAATAATAAAAAAAATAGAAGAAAATTTAAAAAATGCTTTTGATATAAAATTTGCATTTAATAAATTTGTTATCGGCGAAGATTTTTGTTTAAATAATTTAAAATTAAAATCTGAGAATCTAGATGATCCATCTTTTAATATGCTTGAGCATCTAGGTTTTTCTGAAAATGAAATTGACGTTGCAAACACATATTGTTGTGGATCAATGACTTTAGAAGGAGCTCCTCATATAAAAGATGAACATTTACCAATATTTGATTGTGCTAACCCATGTGGAAAAATCGGGAAACGCTTTTTACCAACTGAAAGTCATATAAAAATGATGTCTGTAGCTCAACCTTTTATTTCTGGTGCAATTTCAAAAACAATTAATATGCCAAATAAAGCAACAATTGAGGAATGTAAAAAATCCTATATTCAATCTTGGAAATTAGGACTAAAAGCTAATGCTCTTTATAGAGATGGTGCAAAATTATCACAACCTTTAAGCTCATCTATTGTTGAGGATGAGGAAGTTGTTGTGGAAGACAATTCAACCAAAGAAAAAACTATTATGGTCGCAGAAAAAATTGCTCGAGATTATGTAAAAGAAATTGTTAGAACAAAAAGAAATAAAATGCCTGATAGAAGAAAAGGTTACACTCAAAAAGCAATTGTTGCTGGTCACAAAGTTTATTTAAGAACTGGAGAATATGATGATGGATCAATTGGAGAAATATTCTTAGATATGCATAAAGAAGGAGCTGCTTTTAGAAGTTTGATGAATAATTTTGCAATTGCAATATCTATAGGATTACAATACGGGGTTCCCCTTGAAGAATTTGTTGAAGCATATGTAAATACTAAATTTGAACCATCGGGTATGGTGCAAGGTAACGATTCAATAAAAATGGCAAGTTCT
>CAZWXP010000081.1:0-17630 GCA_964637965.1 uncultured Alphaproteobacteria bacterium
CCAAACACTCCTGATCTTAGAGAATTAGAGCAAAAAGATAATCTTGATAAATTAATTAAAAAAATTTCGTCCTTTAAAAGAAAGAATTCAATAAATGTTCCTATTTTTATAAAAATAGATCCGGATTTATCAAAAAATGAACTTGGCGATATAGCTGATATTATTTTAAGTTCTTCAATTGAAGGTGTAATTATATCAAACACTTCAATTCAAAGATCAAATAATTTAATTAGTAAGAACGCAAATGAACAAGGTGGAATTAGCGGATTGCCTATAAAAAAAAAATCTAATAAATTATTAAAAGATTTTTACACTTTAACCAATGGAAACGTTCCGTTAATAGGAGTTGGAGGAATATCTACTGGTAAAGATGCTTACGAAAGAATATTAAACGGCGCGTCCTTAATCCAGCTTTATACTGCTTTAGTATATAAAGGTCCATCAGTAGTTAACAATATTAAAAAAGAACTAGTTTATTTTTTAAAAAAAGATAATTACAAATCCATTGATAAAGCGGTTGGAAAATTAAATAAATGATAAAAATTATAAGAAAAAAAAATTTTTCAGAAATAGCTAATTTATACGAAGCTTTTTTTTTTGATTTATATGGAGTTGCTCATAATGGAGTAAAACCATTTCCCGGTATAATTAATATTTTAAAAAAAATAAAGATTCTAAATAAAAAAGTTATTTTTATTTCTAATGCACCAAGAAAATCTAGAGAAATAAAAAAGTTTTTAAATAAAATTGGTTTAAAAAAGAATTTATATTTTGATGTTGTTAGTTCGGGAGATATAACTTATCAAAATTATTTAACTAAATTAAAGAAAAAGAAATATTATTTTATAGGTGCAAAAAAAGATAGAGATTTTTGCAAAGATCTTAAAATATCGGAAGAAAAAAATTTAAAAAAATCTAATTTTATTTTAAATTTAGGTATGAACGATGGAGAAACAGTGAATAAATATATTAAAATATTACGTAATGCAAAAAAAGAATCTTTATTAATGATTTGTGTAAATCCAGATTTAGAGGTAATAAGAGGAAAAAAAAAAGAATTTTGTGCTGGATCTATAGCTTTGAAATATGAAGAATTAGGTGGAAAGGTTAAATATTTTGGTAAGCCTTATAGAGATATTTATAAAAAAACTATGACAAAAATAAAAATTAAAAATAAAAATAAAATTTTAGCAATTGGGGATTCTTTGAGAACTGATATATTAGGGGCAAATAATTTTCAAATAGATTCTGCTTTAGTATTAAGTGGAATACATGGAAAAATAAAAGAAATTGAAAAAATTTGTAAAAAAACAAATATATACCCAAAGTTTCTATTTAATAAGCTAAAATGGTAATAATAAATTATTAAGCTATATCAATAACTTATGAATAAAAAAAATAAAAAAAATTATACTAATTGGGTTAAAAAAGAAAAAAAAGAGTTAAAAAATATTAAATTAGATAATCTTTCTTCAAAAACTCCAGATGGTATAAAAATAAAACCTTTATATACATTTGAAGATCTAAAAAATTTAGAACATATATTTAGTTACCCTGGAACAGATCCCTATCTTAGAGGTCCCAAAGCTACAATGTATGCAAATAGACCTTGGACAATAAGACAATATGCTGGTTTCTCAACAGCTGAAGAATCAAATGCATTCTATAAAGACAATATTAAAAATGGTCAGACTGGTTTATCTGTTGCTTTCGATCTAGCAACTCATAGAGGTTACGATTCAGACCATCCAAAAGTTTTAGGCGATGTTGGGAAGGCGGGAGTAGCAATTGACACCGTCCAAGATATGAAAACACTTTTTAATGGTATTCCTCTAGAAAAGATGAGTGTGTCCATGACAATGAATGGAGCCGTATTACCAGTTTTAGCAAATTTTATTGTTGCTGGCGAAGAGCAAGGTGTCTCCCAAAATAAATTATCAGGTACCATACAGAATGATATATTGAAAGAGTTTATGGTAAGGAATACTTATATTTATCCACCAGAACCAAGTATGCGAATTGTTTCTGACATTATCGAATACACATCAAAATTTATGCCAAAATTTAATTCGATTTCAATTTCAGGTTATCATATGCAAGAAGCTGGGTCCACAACAGCTCAAGAATTAGCATTTACTCTTGCAGATGGAGTAGAATATGTTAAGTGTGCCTTGTCTAAAGGGTTAAAGGTTGATGAGTTTGCACCTCGTTTATCATTTTTTTTTGCTATCGGTATTGATTTTTTTATGGAGATAGCAAAATTGAGAGGAGCAAGATTACTTTGGTCAAAATTAATGAAACAGTTTAACCCAAAGGACCCTAGAAGCTCAATGCTAAGAACACATTGCCAGACATCTGGGGCAAGTCTAACTGAACAAGATCCTTATAACAATATTGTAAGAACAACTATAGAGGCTATGTCATCAGTTTTAGGGGGCACACAATCGCTCCATACAAATTCATTTGATGAAGCTCTAGCTTTACCAACTCCGTTTTCAGCAAGAATTGCAAGAAATACACAATTAATTTTAGCGGAAGAAACAGGAGTAACAAAAACAATAGACCCTTTTGGAGGAAGTTATTTTATGGAAAAATTGACTAGTGATTTAGTTAAGGAAGCTGAAAAGATGATTAACGAGATTAACAAGATGGGTGGAATGACCAAAGCGGTTGAAAAAGGATATCCAAAATTAAAAATTGAAGAAGCTGCAACACTAAAACAAGCTAGAATTGATAATTCTGATGAAGTTGTAGTTGGTGTTAATAAATATCCTCCTGATACAAAAGAAGAAGTAGATATTTTAAATATAGATAATACAAAAGTGAGAAAAGAACAAATTAAGAAACTTTCAGTTATAAGAAAAAAAAGGAACTCAAAAAAGGTTCTAGCCTCATTGGAAGCATTGAAAAACGCGGCAAAAAAACCTCCTAATGAAACAAATTTATTAAAATATGCTGTCGATGCTGCTAGAAACAGAGCCTCTGTCGGGGAAATTTCTGACGCATTAGAGACTGTATTTACTAGACATAGAGCTATAATAAGAGGTGTGTCCGGAGTTTATAGTTCTGCATTTGAAGGAAAAACAGGTTTGAAAAATATTAAATCTCAAATAAAATTTTTTTTATCAAAATTTGGTAGAAGGCCAAGAATGTTAGTTGTTAAATTAGGCCAGGATGGTCATGACAGAGGAGCAAAAATTATAGCTACTTCTTTTGCAGACATAGGTTTCGATGTTGATATAGGACCATTATTCCAAACACCTGCAGAAGCAGCTAAACAAGCATTAGAAAATGATGTTCACGTTATTGGCGTATCAAGCCAGGCAGCAGGGCACAAAACATTAGTACCAGAGTTATTAAAAAGTTTAAAAAAACAGGGAAACAAAGATATTATTGTTGTATGCGGCGGCGTTATTCCCCCTCAAGATTACAAATTTTTAAAAGATAAAGGAGTTGCAGCAATTTATGGCCCAGGCACAAATATTCCAAAAGCAGCAGATGATATAATTCAATTAATAGAAAAGAAAAAGAATATTGTAGCTTAAACTTTTTTAGTATCTTTTTTAATTTATAAAATGATTGATAATTTATATAAAAAAATATTGTTATCTGATAGGTTGGCTCTTTCAAAAGCAATTACATTGATAGAGTCAGTAAAATTAAAAGATAGAAGTAAGTCAGAAAAATTAATTAAAAAATTATATAAAAAGTCAGGTAAATCATTAAGAATTGGTATTTCAGGTTCGCCAGGAGTAGGAAAATCTACTTTTATTGAAACTTTAGGGGTATTTTTAACTAATAAAAATTATAAAGTAGCAGTTCTAGCTGTAGATCCTTCATCTAAAAGAAGCGGCGGCTCTATTCTGGGAGATAAAACAAGAATGCCAGAACTATCAATTAAGAAAAATGCTTTTATTAGGCCTTCTCCAAGTGGAGGAGAGCTTGGCGGGGTTTCAAGAAGAACTAGAGAGAGTATGATTTTAGTAGAGGCTGCTGGTTATGAGATTATACTTATCGAAACTGTAGGAGTTGGGCAGTCAGAAACAGAAGTTTCCGGGATGGTCGATTTATTTCTGGTTTTATTACAACCATCATCAGGGGATGAATTGCAAGGTATTAAAAAAGGCATTATTGAAATAGCAGATATATTAGTTGTTAATAAGTCAGATGAATTTAAAGATGAAACTGAAAGAACAGTAGCTGATTACAAAAATGCCTTAAATTTATTAAAAAAAAATAAAGATTCAATAAACAAACAAATAGTAAAATGCTCTGCTTTGAAAAAAACAGGAATAGATGAAATATGGAAAATAATTCTTAATTTTAAATCCTTAGGAAATAAAAAAGGTTGGATAAAAGAAAGAAGATCAAAACAGTTAGAAAAATGGGTGTGGGATGATTTAGAAAAAAATCTATTTGAAAAGATTAAATCTAATCCAAAATTAGTTTCTGAATTTAGAAAATTACAAAAAAAAATGTTTAAGAATGCAATTTCTCCAACAGAAGCATCTAAAAAAATCTTGCAACATTACTTAAAAAATAATAAAAGTTAATTTAATTATTTTTTTTATAAAAAAATGACAAAACAATGTGAACTAACCGGTGTAAAAATTTCTCTTGGAAATAATGTGAGTCATGCACATAACAAAACCAAAAGAAACTTTGTGCCCAATTTACAGAAAAAAAATATATACTCGGATATTCTTAATCAAATGGTAAGATTAAAAATATCAACAAAAGCTATGAAATCTATAGAATTTGCCGGAGGTTTTGATAAATATATTATTTCAACAACAAGCAATAAATTATCGGTCAAAGCACTAAAAATAAAAAAAGCTATAAAGAAAAAAATAAGCGAATCTTCAAAAATTGAAAAAAAAACATTAAAAAAAAAATAAAAAATTATTTTTTTGTATCAAATAATTCTATAAAGTTTTTTATCATTGTGCCCCCAAGTTGATCTGGGTCATTAATTGTAACAGCTTTTTTATAATATTTATTTACATTGTGTCCAATGCCAATAGCTATAATTTCAATATTTGTTTTATTTTCTATGAATTTTATTACCTGTTTTAAATGCTTTTCAAGATAATTAGATGGATTAGTAGAAATCGTTGAATCATCTACTGGAGCGCCATCAGAAATAACCATCAAGATTTTTCTTTCTTCCTTTCTTTTCCAAATTCTATCTAAGGCCCAAAGTAAAGATTCCCCATCTATATTTTCTTTTAACAAACCATCTTTTAACATTAATCCAAAATTATGATCAATTTTTCTTAATATATCTTCAGGTTGTTTATAAATTATATGTAACAAATCATTTAATCTTCCTGGTCTTTCAGGCATATCATTTGCAATCCAATTTTCTCTTGATTTACCACCTTTCCATTCTTTTGTTGTAAATCCAAGAACTTCAACTTTAACTGAACACTTTTCAAGTATTTTAGTAATAATTTTTGTACATATTGCAGCAGTTTGAATAGGCTTACCTCGCATTGAACCTGAATTATCGATTAAAAGAGTTACAATTGTGTCTTTAATTTTTTTTTCTTCAAAATTTTTATAAATCTTTTTAAAATTGTGGCTTGCAACTAATTTTGACAATTTTGAATTATAAATTTTTCCTTCTTCCACCTCAAGATTCCAAAAACTTTTATTAATAACTAATAATTTATTTTGTAGTTTTTTTGCTAATCTTTTTACAGTTAAAAAAGTGTCTTTAGATTCTTTTAATAATTGATTATGTAATTGAAATAGAAGATTTTTTTTACAATATTGCTCAGCTTTGATTACTTTATCAAATTTATTTGTATATATTGTATATTTTAAATCTTCATTGATTTTAGAAACAGCATTGCGTAAAAATTCCTTTTTTTTAATTTTGTTTTTTGTTTCTTTTTGTTCTTTAATTTCGCTCTCTAGATTTTTTTTTACTTGGCTAGTTTCTTTATCAAAAAAAAAACTATTATTTATTTTTTCTAATTTTTCTTCATTATTTTTTTTATTAAAATTTTTTTTTTTATCTAATTTTTTTTTTTTTTCTTCAAACAATTTTTTTTTTTCGCAAAATTTTTGAATCTTATTAATTATTTCTAAAGATTTTATAGAAAAATTTATTTGATCGTTAATTTCTTTTTTTATTTCGACTAGTTCGTCTATTATCAAAGGAATTATGATTGGTTTCCATAATTTGACAAATGAAATAGTGTTTTTTGGAAGTTTTTCATCTAGAAAGAATTCAGACAATAATAGTTTTATAGCATGAGTTATTTGCGAATTACTTCTTTTTTTTATTTTGTTAAATTGTTTTTTTTTACAGAAAAAATCTATTCTTGTTTTTAAATTAGAAGCTATCCCTCTCATGTGCATTGAGCCCAAGGCTACTATCCTTATTTCTTCTAAAGTGTCAAAAATTTCTCTATTTACATTATTTTTTGGTTTAAATTTTTCATATATTTTATCATCGTGGTATTTTATTTTTAAAGCTAAAAAATCTGCAACTCCTCTATAATTTTGTATATCAACTCTTTTTTTTAATAAATTACTGTCAGTTAAAAAAACTTTATTTCCGTTAATTTTTGTAAACTTATTATTAAAAGAAAAAATTAAGTTTTTTTTTTCTGATATTGATTTAATAGTCGCAGTAATAGCTTTATTTAAATTGGTCATTTTTTATAAATTTAATTTTTATATGACTATTTTTTTTTAAAATTATTTAATTCACTTTCAGGTAAATCTATATTGAAAACTCTTTGAAAGTATTCAGCAATTATCGGTTTTTCTATTTCATCACATCTATTTAAAAAAGATATTTTAAAAGAAAAGATTAAATCATTAAATATTTTATAATTTTCTGCCCAATTTATTATTGTTCTTGGTGATAATACGGTAGTTAAGTCTCCTTGTATAAAACCTTTCCTTACTAATCCTGCTAACACAACCATTAATTTAACTGTATTTTCTGTGCCTTTGTTTCCAGTCATTTTTATTTTCTTTAGAACAATATTAGTTTCTGTTTCTAAAGATAAATAATTTAATAAAGAAATAATATTCCATCTATCCATTTGACCTTGATTGATTTGATTAGTTCCATGGTATATTCCTAGATTATCTGATTGCCCAATTGTATTAGAAGTGGCAAACAATCTAAACGCAGGATGAGGGTCAATAATTTCATTATTATCTAATAATGTAAATTTTCCATCAGATTCCAATATTCTTTGAATCACAAACATGACATCTGGTTTTCCAGCGTCATATTCGTCAAAAACAAGTGCCGTGGGTCTTTTTATAGCCCATGGTAACATCCCATCTTTATATTCAGTAATTTGTTTTCCTTTCTTAATGGTTATAATATCTTTGCCAACTAAGTCACCTCGAGTTATATGACTATCAAGATTAATTCTTACACATGGCCAATTTAATCTTGCAGCAATTTGCTCGATATGAGTTGTTTTTCCAGTACCATGATATCCTTGTATTAGAACTCTTTTATTTTCACAAAATCCAGTTAGCACCGATACCGTTGTATCATTATCAAAAAAATAATCTTTATCTATTTTTGGTACTAAAGAGGATTTTTTACTAAATGCAGGAACTCTAATATCTTTTTTAGTTCCAAATACTTGTTTTGAAGATATTTTTATATCTGGTTGATACGATAATGATTCTGTTAAAGTATTATCCATAAATTATTAGTTTAATTTTGTAATTAATTGTTTCTTAATTTCTTCAAACGCATGATTTATTTCTTTTAATTTTTCTTCATATATTTTATTACCTTTATTTTTATCAGGATGGTATTTTTTTACCAAATTTTTATATTTATTTTCTATTAAACTAATAGTTATGTTTTCGTTATTAATATTTAGAGTCTTTAGAGCTTTTTTTAATAGCAAATTATTTCTATTGATTCTAGTTTGATTTTTTTTCTTAAAAAAATCAAAACAATTAGAAAAGATTTTCTCAAAATTTTTTAATCTTATTTTTGCTGTTGAAAAATTCCATGTTGGCCTCCAACCAATAGTATCTAATTCAATATGTCTTTCGATCTCTCTTTGCGACATATCTTTTAAATAGTTCCATTCTTTATTGTAGGATTTTATATGTTCCTCGCAAAACCAAATATAATTTGTGATTTCATTTCTAGATTTTGGTGCTTTAAAAATACCTGGATTTAAACAATTTTTTTTATAACATTTTCTTTCGAAAATAGGTTTTTTTTTTTCAAATAAACTTTTTTTTTTCATAATTTATATTATGTACTAAAAAGAACACAAATGACAAGTTTTGAAAAAAATAAAGGAGAAATTCAATTATTAATTGAGGAAAAAATAAAAAAAAATTTCCCTAATTCAGCTTTCTCAATTAAAAATACATCTAAGAAACATATAAAACATAAACATAATATTGGAGGATATGAAACTCATTTTGAAATAAGTATAGAAAGTGCAAAATTTTTTAAATTGTCCAGATTAGACAGACAAAAGCATTTGATAAACATAATAGGAAATAAAATAATTGATAAAATACATTCCATTTCATTTAAATTAACCACACCTAATAAAGAACAAACTTAACTAAGCGGGGTTACTTTTACTAGCTCAATATGATTTTTTTTTACATTTATTATTTCAAATCTAAATCCATAAAAACTAAAAATTTTTCCAGGCTCAGGTATAGTTTTTATTTCATGAAAAATTAAACCAGCCAATGTGGCAGCATTATTATCAGGTAAATTCCAACCAAATTCTCTGTTCATATCTCTAATAGTAACATTTCCATGAATAGTATATTTCCCATCTTTTGATTTTTTAGCACCTTCTATTTTTATATCATGCTCATCTTCTATATCTCCTACAATTTCTTCAATTATATCTTCTAATGTTAAAATACCCATCAGAGTTCCATATTCATCTACTACAAACGCTAAGTGCCTTTGTTTCTTTTTAAATTCTTGTAATTGATCTAAAACAGATGTTGTTTCTGGAATAAACCATGCATTTTTTGCTATCGATTTTAAATCTATTTTTTTTTTATTATTTATATTTTTTAAAACGTCTTTAACATTTAAAATCCCCAGGATCTTATCTGAATTTTTATCATATAATGGTAATCTTGTAAATTGACTGTTTAAAATTTTTGTTAAACTTTTATTTATTGGATCATTAACGTAAATAACTTCTAAATTTTTTCTATGGGTCATTATTTCGTTTACTTTTAGATTATCTAAATCAAGAATGCCTTGTAACATATCTTTTTCGTGAGTTGTACCTTCACTCTTCGCATGTAAATCAATTACCCCTCTTAATTCATCTTCAGATGTATAAATTTCAGAACTTATTTGAAACTTAAATAATTTTAGGATTATATGAGTAAAAAAATTTATTAAATAAGTAAATGGAGCTAAAATTGTAACTAAAAAATTTATAATTGGTGCGAATAAAAGAGCAAATTTGTCTGCTTTATTAATTGCAATTGTTTTTGGTAAAACTTCTCCAAAAATTAATATTAATAAAGTCATGACAACAGTTGAATATAGAACACCTTTCTCATTGTCTCCTAATAAACTAATAAAGAAGCTTGTGGCAATGGCAGTTGCTAATGTATTAACTAGATTATTACCTAGTAAAAGCGTTCCAATTAATTTTTCTTTCTTATTTTTTAAGAAATTAACTATTTTTGCTCTTAAATTATTCTCTTTTTCTAATTGATGCATTTTTGCTCTAGACGCAGCTGTTAAAGCTGTCTCAGAACCAGAAAAAAAAGCTGATATTACAAGTAATAAAATTATTACAATAATTAGTAGTATTGTATAGAAGTCCATTCTTTCTTTATTTTAATTAATTGATTTTGCAATAGTTTCTTTTTTAATTTTGTTGTAAACAAAAACCTTGCCTATATCTTTGCATAAAATAAAATTAAGTTTACCACTTAAATTTTTTTTATCATAAATCATATTATGCAAAATTTGTTTTTTTTGAATTTTAATTTTTTTTAAAAAAATCAAATCAATTGGAAGACCAAAATTATAAAAAATATTTTTTATCTTTAAATAATTATTTGTAGATAAAAAACCTAGATTATTTGATAGTTTACTTGCCATAGAAATTCCAATAGAAACCGCTTCACCATGTAATAAGATTTTTGAATATTTTGTACAATTTTCTAAAGAATGTGCAAAAGTATGTCCAAGATTTAAAAGAGCCCGTTTATTATTTACATCTTTTTCATCTTTTATAACGAATGTTTTTTTTATTTCCACACTCCTTTTTATAGCTTTAATCATTTCAAATGAATGGGTATTTAGTAGTTTTTTTGTATTTTTATTAAGCCAATTAAAGAAATTTTTATCATTTATAATTCCATATTTAATAACCTCAGCATAACCAGCAATTAATTCTCTTTTTGGTAATGTTGATAAAAAAATTGTATCACATATGACTAAATTAGGTTGATAAAATGTTCCTATTAAATTTTTACCATAAGAACTATTTACACCAGTTTTTCCTCCAATTGAACTATCTACCTGAGCCAACAAAGTTGTAGGAAAATGTATTAATTTTAACCCTCTTAAAGTTATACTAGCTAAAAAACCTGCAATATCTCCAATTACTCCACCACCAAGTCCAAATATAACATCATTTCTAGAAATTTGATTTTTTAATAGAATATTTATTATTCTATTTATAGTTTTTATGTCTTTCATTTTCTCACCTGGCTTAATTACCAAGGTTTTGACAGTGTATTTTCCAGGAATAATTTGAGTAAGTTTTTTTAAATGTAGTTTTTTTATTTTAGTATCTGTTTCAACAAATATTTTATTTGAGTCATTAATTTTTGAAAATATTTTATTTTTACATTTATTTATAATATTTGTTCCAACCATGACTTCATATGAGTTTTTTTTTAATGGAATTTTAATAGAATAATTTTTTTTCAATTTTATATCCTTAATAATTTTTAATTTTAAATAATATTTTTAATACAAGTTAATATTTTACCACTTACTTTTTTAGGCTCTTCATTTGTTTTTACATGAAAATCTGCTTTTGAATATATAGGATTCCTTATTTTTACTAAATTTTTAATTATTTTTTTTAATTCTTCATCATTATTATGGTAAAGCAAAGGCCTTTTTTTGCTTTTTTTACATCTTTTGTAAATTAATTCTATATTTGTTTTCAACCACACAGAAATAGTTTTTTTCAGAATTATGTTTTGTAATTTTTTGTTTAAAAACACCCCTCCACCTAAAGCAATTACAGAAGGTTTTTTATTATTTAATAAAGTTTTTAAAACAATTTCCTCTTCTTTTTTTCTAAAATATTTTTCACCAAATTTTTCAAAAATTTTTTTTATTTTAATTCCACATTTTTTTTCTATTAAAATATCGGTGTCAATAAAATCTAATTTTAAAGTTTTAGATAAAATCTTACCTACCGTTGATTTACCACTTCCCATCATTCCTATTAAAACAATCTTTTTTTTCATAATATAACCAACAATTATTTTTTTTTTTGATAAAATTCTTTTTAAGGTAATATTTAAGTAATTAATTATATATATATATAATGTTTAGAAGTCGTAAAAAAAACTTTTTTGAAAAAAAATTAAATATTTTTCTAGTATTAATCGTTCTAATTCTTTGTATTTTATTTTTCTTCTTAGAGTGGTTTGTTCCAATACCTATGACAAAAGTTGAAAAAAATATTGAAATAGAACAATATAAAAAATAATTTATTTCTTTGAGAACAAATTTAAATGAAAATTATTCAAAATCTTCTTCTAATTTTTTTCTTTTTTTTTCTTACAAAAGATCTTTTTGCAGGACTAGGAAATACAACTTGGGGAGCAGGTGGAATTAAAAGAGATATTGAGGTTAATGAGATTGAAGATATAGATTCTGAAGATAAAGAGAAGGATTCTTCTAAAAATGAAAAAAAATTTAAAATAAAAGAATTAGAAAGTATAGACCCTAATACCGTTGGCACAATAACTAATGAAGAAGGAGGTCTAGGATATGATATGTGGTCTGGCTCTGAAAGAAATGTAATTAAAGATTATTTGCAAAATTTACCAGTTAACAAGGAATCTGATACCGCAATTAAATTAATGAAAACTCTTCTTTTAACAAATGCAAATGTTCCAAAATCCAATGATGAAACAGATTTAATTTTAATAAGGATTAAAAAATTAATTGAATTGGGCGATTTTAATAATGCAAAGTTATTAATAGATTTAGTAGACAAAGAAAATAATGAAGAAATTTTAATAAAACAAACTGAAATAAATTTATCTTTAAATAATTTTGATCTAGCCTGTTCCGATATTGAAGAAAAAAGAAAAAAATTTAAGCAGAATCTTTTTTGGAGAAAAGTCGAAATTTTTTGCCAAATACTAAATGGTAATACAAATAAAGCAAATTTATCCATAAGTTTACTAAAAGAAGATGAAAATTTTAATGATGATATTTTTTTAAAAATTGTTGATAGCCTTATTTACAAAGAAGAAATTGATGGTGAACAATTACTTGATTTAAATCTTTTGAATTTAGTAATGACAAGAGTAGCCAATATAAGTATTAAGGAAAGTTACGTTTTGAGCGACAATCCATTGTTATTAACTATGATTTATAGAATGCCTAACGCACCTATAAAACTTAGAATTGAGGCAATTGAAAAATCAAAAAAGCTTTTAAATTTGCCAATTGAAACAATTGAAGAGATTTATAATAGTTATGATTTAGAAGAAAAAGATAAGAACATTTCTCTTGACGATAATATTTTACTTGGTTCTGACACACAGGTAATTTTATTCCAGATGGCTATATCTGAAGATGATGAAGAAAAAAAAAGCTAAAATTTTACATAAGTCACTAGAACTTGCACTTATTAATGGAAATTTTAGATTAATTTCAAAATTAAATTTGAATTCATTATTAGAAATAAAACCATCAAAAAAGTTATCTTGGTTTGCTAATTACGCAGCGAAATCATTGATAATTTTAAATAAAAAAGAAGAAGCTATGAAATGGTATGAAATACTAAAAAAGGAAAAAAACAAAAATCATGAATTATTTAATGACTTTATTCATTTATGGATAATTATAGAATTTTTTAATTTGCAAGATAAAGAAAATCAATATAAAAATCTTACTCAAAATGAAATATTTGAATTAATTAATAAGTTTGAATCTCAGAATGAAAAATTAATGCTAGATACTTATGGGTTTTATGTGCTTCAAAATTTCGGTGTAAAAATTAACCCAAAATTTTGGTTACTTGGTATGGACAATCAAAAAGCAGATGCAAAACAACTTCCAAACTCATCAATAATATCTTTATTAAAATATTCTTCAAAAAATAATAAAATTGGAGCAACAATTTTATTAATTCTTATGTCATAGAATGATAAAAATTTTAATGAATTACATCCTTTTTTCTTGCAAATTGTAATTAGTTCACTAAATGAAATAGGTCTGCAGGAAAAGGCTTTTGATTTAGCAATTGAAACACTAATTGAACGATAATATATATTATAAATGTCAGAAGAAATAAATCATTTTATACTAAATTTAAATTCTGAAGATGGAATTCACAAAAATACAATTATTTCCTATAGATATGACATTAATCAGTTTAATAATTTTATTAAAAAGAAAAAAAAAACATTTAAATCTATTATTAAACAAGACATTACAAATTTTCTTCAAAGTTTAAAATTAAAAAACGTTAAGAACAAAACAAAATCAAGAAAAATTTTTGCATTAAAAAGATTTTACAAATTTTTAGTTTCAGAGGGTATTATTAAAAATAATCCAATGGAAAAAATTGATATACCAAAATCTGAGGATACATTATCTATTACACTAAGTACCGATCAAATAAAAAAAATACTTAAATTTGTTTCCAAAAAAACAAGTAATTATCAAGAAATTAGATCTAATTTAATTATTGAACTTTTATATTCCACGGGTATCAGAGTTTCTGAGTTAATTTCAATTAAAACAAATAATATTGATCTAAAAAAAAAAAAAATTTTAATTGATCCTCCAGAAAAAGGAAAAAGTCGAAAAGAAAGAATAGTTTTTTTTGGGGAGCAAACTAAAAAAGTAATTGAAAAATATTTAGATTACAGAAAGATTTTTTTTAAGGAAAAAGATAGCCCATGGTTATTTCCATCAAATAATGTCAATGATTTTCTAACAAGAAGAAGGGTTCTTCAAATACTCCATAATTTGGCAGATAAAATAAAAATAGATAAAAGTTTAATGCATCCACACTCATTTAGACATGCATTTGGGAACCATCTTTTAAATTCTGGCGCTGATATCAGAGTTGTCCAGAAGTTACTTGGACATTCAAGCATAATTACAACACAAAAATATACCGAACATAGAGATAAATTAATTGAAACAATAGAAAATTTTCATCCATTAAATAAAAATAATTAAAAAATTGTTTGATATTTGTTTATTCTATTGGTATTCATTTGTTTTAAAAAAAAAAGAAAGGAAAATTAAATGAGTTTTTTTGAAGTAGAGCAAGCAACAACAAGATTAAATAGAAGTGAATTAGCAGTACCTGGGAGTTCTCCTGATTTTTTTGAGAAAGCTGCAAAATCAAATACTGATGTAATTTTTCTAGATTTAGAAGATGCTGTAGCACCAGATGATAAAGAAAAAGCGAGAAAAAATATAATTCAAGCGCTTAATGATTTAGATTTTGGCAGTAAAGTAATATCAGTAAGAATTAATGGTTTAGATACCCACTATATGTATAGGGATGTAGTAGATATTATTGAACAAGCGGGAGAAAGGCTAGATTTAATTATGATACCAAAAGTAGGTACAGCACAAGACGTTTACGCAGTTGATATGTTAGTCACACAAGCTGAAAATAATATGAAAAGAAAAAAAAAGATTGGTTTTGAAATGATAATTGAAACTGCTTTAGGTATGCAAAATGTTTATGAAATTGCTACTGCAAGTAAAAGAAATGAATCTTTGCATTTTGGTATTGCTGATTATGCGGCTTCAACAAAAGCAAAAACTACAGGTATTGGTACTCAAAATCCAAAATATTCAGTTTTAACAGATCCAGACAAATCAGGAAAAAGAGATGTTGTATGGAGTGATATGTGGCATTACCCATTAAGTAGAATGGTTATTGCAGCTAGAGCAGCAGGATTAAGACCTGTAGACGGCCCTTTTGGCGAAATTAAAGATCCAGATGCTTATGAGTCATCTGCAAATAGAGCTGCTGTTTTAGGCTGTGAAGGAAAATGGGCAATTCATCCATCGCAGATAGATTTAGCTAATAATATTTTTACACCGCCTGAAGAAGAAGTTACAAAAGCTAAAAGAATTTTAGAAGCAATGGAAGAGGCTCAAAAGCAAGGAAAAGGAGCTGCGTCACTAGATGGCCGTTTAATAGACCTAGCTTCTGTAAGACAGGCAACTGTTATGGTGCAAAAAGCTGAACTTATTAACAAAAAATAAATTGTAAAAAATTGAGACACACATTAGATTTTGAAAAAACAATATCTGATCTTCAAGATAAGATATCAAAGTTAAAAGATTCTGGATCAGATAAAACAAGTTTGGTTGAAGTTAATGAGCAAATTGAAGATATTAAAATTAAAATTGATAAAAAACTAAATGATATTTACAAAAAACTTACACCATGGCACAAGCTACAAGTAGCAAGACATCCTGAAAGACCTCATTTTTTAGATTACGTTAAAGTTTTATTTCAAGATTTTGAACCTCTATCTGGGGATCGATTATTTAAAGAAGATCCTGCTTTATTATGTGGTTTTGCTACTTTTTATGGCCAATCAGTAATGATAATGGGCCATGAAAAAGGTAAAAATACAGAAGATAGAATTAAACATAATTTTGGTATGGCCAAACCTGAAGGTTATCGTAAAGCAATGAGATTAATGAAATTAGCTGAAAAATTTAATTTGCCAATAATAACATTTGTTGACACTCCGGGTGCATACCCAGGTGTTGGAGCTGAACAAAGAGGACAGTCTGAAGCCATAGCAAAATGCATTGAGGTTTCATTGAATTTAAAAATACCAACTATATCAATTATTATCGGAGAAGGAGGTTCAGGTGGGGCAGTAGCTATAGCAACTACAAACAAAGTTTTGATGTTAGAACATTCTATTTATTCTGGTATATCACCAGAAGGTTGTGCGTCAATTTTGTGGAAGGATACAAAATACTCTGAGGAAGCAGCGGCTTCTATGAAAATTACAGCACAAGATTTAAAAGAATTAACTATAATAGATTCTATAATCTCTGAACCCATTGGAGGAGCACATAGAAATCCAAATCAAACAATTAAAAGCGTTGGTAATGCGATTAGAAATTCTTTGAAACAAATAATTAATTTAGATAAAAACGAACTTCTTAATCAGAGAAAAACTAAATATTTAATGACTTTAAATAAATCTTAGTGAGTTTTTAAGAAATTTTTCCACAACAATTTTTGTATTTTAACCCTGTAGAGTCGCATCTTGTATTTCTTGGTATTTTATGTTTGACATAAAAATTTAACAAACATTTTTTATCTTTTGGTTTTTGTTTCTTAATTTCATCAGGAAACTGTTTAGCTACCATCTCAGCTTTTTCTAAATCATAAGTTTTATCAAAAGATGATCTTTCTAGTTTTTGATCTTTATAAACATCTTCTTGCGCTTCTTCTGTTTCAAAGTGTATATTACTTAGAACTTTACTTATAGTTCTTTTTATATTTAAAAGCATAGTTTCAAAAAGTTCAAAAGCTTCACGCTTATATTCATTTAGAGGGTCTTTTTGGCCATATGCTCTAAGAGAAATTCCTTGTTTTAAATAATCTAAAGAAAGTAAATGATCTTTCCAGGAATGATCAATTATTTGAAGCAGGAAACTTTTTTCAACTGTTCTAAAGTTTTCGCTTCCAATTTTTTTCTCTCTGTCCTTATCTGATTTTTCTATTTCATTCAAAATTAATTTTTTTATTTCTTCATCTGCTACCCCTTCTTTTTTAGCTATTTTTTTTAAATCTTTTTTTATTCCAAATATCTCTTTAATTTCTTTTTCTAGATTTTCTAAATTCCATTGTTCAAAGTAGGTATCTTTTGGAATATTTGTTTCAACAACATTGTTAAGAGTATCTACTTTCATATTTTTTATAAAATCTTTTATATCTTTTGACTCCATGACTTTTGCTCTCTGATTATAAATGACTTTTCTTTGATCATTCATAACATCATCAAACTTAAGTAATGATTTTCTAATATCATAATTTCTTGCTTCAACTTTTTGTTGTGCTTTTTCTAAAGCTTTGTTAATCCATTTATGTGCAATTGCTTCTCCTTCTTTTAAACCTAGAGTTTTAAGCATACTATCAATTTTTTCTGAGCCAAAAATTCTCGTTAAATCATCTTCTAAAGATATGTAGAATTTAGATTCACCTATATCTCCTTGTCTTCCACACCTACCTCTTAACTGATTATCAATTCTTCGGCTTTCGTGTCTTTCAGTTCCAAGAACAAAAAGCCCTCCAGCATTTATTACAATTTTTTTTGCATCTTCTATATCTTTTTTTATTTGATTAATTTTTTTTTGATCCAAT
>CAZWXP010000082.1:0-6640 GCA_964637965.1 uncultured Alphaproteobacteria bacterium
CAGCTTGATCCTTTTTTAATTGTTTTTTTTTGTGTTCACCAATAATTTTTTTTTTTTCAAAAGTTATAAATTTTTTTTTTCTAGCATATATTAAAGCTGATAAAATTTCAGAATTAAAATAAGATTCTTCCAAACTATTTATTCCTATCTGTATATTTTCATCAGATATACCTTTACTTTTTAAATTAAAAATTACTTTTCTTTTCGAAAAACCTCTTTCTATATATATTACCGCCTTATTTTCTGAAAACTTTCTATCATTTATAAGATCTATTTTTTTAAATTTATTTATTATTAATTCAATTAGGGTAAAATCCTCCTCTGGTTTAGTTTTATAAAAAAAAGAAGTTTTAATTATTTTTCTTTTTAAAATTGTTATTAGTTGATATTCTGATGCTGAATATTTCTCTAAATATTTTATTGCACTCTTTTCAAGATTATCTAGAGTAATTTTTTTTGGTATTTTTTTTTTCATAAAATAAACTAAGTATATTTGATATTTGAAATTAAAAAATTAAAGAATGGAAAATAATAAAAATTTTAACTCATCGACTACCAATTGGATAGGCTTATGGACGTTGTTTAGTAAAGAAACTTCAAGATTTCTAAAAGTATTTTACCAAACAGTACTAGCTCCTGTTGTTACTAATATTTTATTTTTGACTGTTTTTTTAATTGTTATTGATAGAGAAAATTTTGTTATAGGAGGAGTGAGTTATTCTGAATTTCTTGTGCCAGGATTAATTATGATGCAGATTTTGCAAAATTCTTTTATGAACACATCATCAACAATTATGATTTCTAAAGTTCAAGGAAATATAGTAGATATACTTTTACCTCCTCTTTCTAATCTAGAACTTACAATTGCCTTAAGCTTTGGGGGTGTTGCTAGAGGTATGATTGTAGGGTTAGCTAGCATAATAACTTTATATTTTTTTGTTGATATGAAATTTGTAAATTTTTTTTATATTATTTTTTTTTCTTTCTCCGGATCTTTGGCACTTAGTCTTTTAGGAATTATAGGAGGTATCTGGAGTGAAAAATTTGATCATATGGCTGGTTTAACGGCATTTATTATAACTCCTTTAACTTTTTTATCGGGTTCATTTTATTCTATTCAAAAATTACCTTTGATCTTAGAATATCTAGCAAAATATAATCCAATATTTTATTTTATAGATGGATTTAGAGCGGGTTTTATAGGATATTCAGATGCCCCTGTTTTTAATGGAATCATTGTATGTATTTTTTTAAATACCATATTATTTTTCTTAGTTTATAAAATGTTTCAAACAGGATACAAATTAAGAACTTAAAAAAAAATGAACTCATCAATTTTACCTACTTATAGAAGATCGAACTTGTCTTTTGTTAAAGGAAAAGGATCTTATTTAATTACTAAAAATGGTAAAAAATATTTAGATTTTGCTAGCGGTATAGCTGTAAATTCACTTGGACATTGTAATTCAGAATTAATAAAAGTACTAAATAATCAATCTAAAAAAATGTGGCACATATCAAATGCATTTCAAATACCAGAACAGGAAGAATTAGCAAAAAAATTAACAACACTTACATTCGCTGACAAGGTTTTTTTTTGCAACTCAGGAGCTGAATCTGTCGAATCAGCAATTAAAATTGCAAGAGCATATCATCAAATTCAAAAAAGGAAGAATAAATTTAAAATTATTACTATTAAAGGCAGTTTTCACGGAAGAACTTTAGCTGCAATTTCAGCATCAGGGCAAAAAAAAATGGTAGATGGATTTAAACCATTACTTGATGGTTTTATTCAGGTAGAATTTGGGGACCACGAATTAATCGAGAAGAAAATAGATAATCAAACCGCAGCTATTATGATTGAACCAATTTTAGGCGAAGGAGGCATTAAAGTAGTCCCAAATGAATGTTTAGAAGGTTTAAGGAAATTATGTGATAAGAAAAAGATTTTATTAATTTTTGATGAAGTACAAACAGGAGTCGGTAGAACTGGAAAACTTTTTTCATACCAATGGTCTAAGATCAAACCAGATATACTTTCAACTGCAAAAGGAATAGGGGGAGGATTTCCAATTGGAGCTTGTTTGTTAACTAACAAAATATCTAAAGGAATGAAATTTGGAAGTCATGGGTCCACTTTTGGCGGAAATCCATTAGCATGCTCTGTTGCTAAAAGAGTTCTTGAAATTATATCTAATAAAAAATTCTTAAATGATGTGAATCAAAGAGCAACTTTTTTTATAAACAAATTAGAAGAAATTAAATATATATATAATAATTTAATTGAAGAAGTTAGAGGAAAAGGTTTTTTATTAGGTATAAAATGCAAAATTAACAACTCTATTTTTATAGAGAAGTTAAGGAACAATGGCTTGTTGGTTATTGGAGCAAGTGAAAATGTAATTAGAATTTTGCCTCCGCTAAATGTAAGTAAAAAAGATCTTAAAATTGCTTTAAAAATAATAGAAAAAACATGTATAGATATTAATGGTAAAAGATGAAAAAAATAAAACATTTTCTAGATTTAGATCAAATTAATCCTAATGAATTAAGAAGTATTGTAGATCTATCAAAGTCATATAAACAAGGCATAACATCAGGCCAAGATACTTACAAAGGAAAAACTTTGGGTCTAATTTTCGAGAAACCATCCACTAGAACAAGAGTTTCCTTTGAGATAGCAATGTACCAACTGGGAGGTAATGTTACAATTCTTGAACATGAGAAAACACATTTAGGAAGAGGTGAAACAATCTCAGACACAGCAAAGGTCTTAGGAAGATATATAGATATTATTGTTTATAGAACTTCATCAGCAAAAAAATTATATGAATTGGCTAAATACTCGACAGTTCCTGTAATAAATGGTCTTAATGATGAAACACATCCCTGCCAGCTAATTGCAGATATTATGACTTTTGAAGAAAATATAGGTATAATCAATAATAGAACTATTGCTTGGTGCGGAGACTTTAATAATGTTTGCAGAAGTTGGCTACAAGCTTCAAGTATTTTTGATTTTAAATTGAATTTAGCTTGCCCAAAACAATTAATAAATAAATACGAAATGGATAAAATCAGCAAAATTAAAAATGTAAAATTTTTTAATGAAGCAAAAGATGCTTGCAAGGATGTTGATTGTATATCTACTGATACGTGGTTTTCAATGGGTCAGAAGGTATCAGAAAAAAAAAGAAGATTGTTAAAAACTTTTCAAGTAAATAATAAATTGTTATCTATTGCAAAAAAAAATTCTATTTTTATGCATTGTCTTCCAGCACATAGGGGAGAAGAGATAAGTAAAGATATATTAGAACACCCCAAGTCTGTTGTTTGGGATGAGGCTGAAAATAGATTGCATACACAAAAAGCTATTTTAAATTGGTGTTTAAAGAAATAAAAAAATTGAAGAATATTTTTTTATATAAAAAGTTAACTTTTTTTTTATTTTTATTTTTTTCATTATCAAAAATAAATTACGCATTATCTATTGATAAAATCTATTTAGATTTAATAGATGTAAAGTTTGAAAATAAAGTTAATTTTAAAAAATATCAAACATCCACACAATTATTGACCAAGACTGATTTAGAGAAAGAAATTAATAATTGGGTAAAACAAAACATTATTTTAAAAGGTAAATCTGGCCAATTAACCATAAAAATTTTAGATGAAACAATAATTGATAGCTTTGTAAAAGAGCATAGAAAAAAGTTTAGTTTTTTACCTAAAGATGGCATAGCTTATAAAATTAATTTTAAAGTCAAAATAATAGCAGAAAATAAAAAGAATAATTCTAAAGGAGAAGTGCTTTCAATAGTTAAAGGAGAAAAAACTTTTTTAGGAAATTTTTCAATTAATGATCGTTCAAAAGCAATAGATGAATTAATGAATAATATGATTCAAAGATTAGGTCTTAATTTAAGAAAAGGCATACAAAAGGAATTCGGAGATTTTGTAACAAATAAATATAATTAATTTTTCCAAAACGAAGGCGTTAAAATAATAATTACCGATAAAAGCTCCAATCTTCCAATTAACATACCTAAAATTAAAACCCATTTGGTTATATCAGATAATCCAGCAAATGTTTTGCTCGGGCCTATAACATTGCCTAATCCTGGCCCAACATTTGCTAATGACGTAGCTGCCCCAGATATTGAGGTTAGAAAATCATTTCCAAGAAATGACAAAATTAAAGTGAACAAAACATAAGAAATTATAAACATAAAAAAATATCCCATTACAGAAGAAGTAATTGCTTCAGAAATTGGAATTTTATTATATTTAGCCACAGAAACTCCGTGGGGATTAAGTAATTTAAATATCTGAATTTTTGCAGTTTGGTATAATATTTGAAGCCTAAATATTTTTATACCGCATGTTGTTGATCCCGCACAACCTCCAATCACCATCAAAAATAAAAAAAGAACAATAATAAAATGACCCCAATTGTTAAAATCTTGTGTTGTGTAACCCGTTCCAGTAAAAATTGATATAGTATTAAAGAACGAGGATCTAAAATTGTTTAAAAAAGTAGCAGTATTTTGATATTTCCAAAATGTTACAATTAAAACAGATGCTATAATAAGCAATACAAAAACTTTTACTTGGCTATCTTTAAAAATTGCAGAAGGATTTCCACGTAGAGTTTGAAGATATAAAACAAAAGGAAGAGATCCTAATATCATAAATATACTTATTGTAAATTCAACATTTACATTATTGTATTTTCCAATTGACATGTCTGATGTAGAAAATCCGCCAGTTGCTAATGTTGTCATTGAATGAGCTATTGAATCAAAAATAGGCATCCCGAAAATCCAAAGAAGCAAAGCACAAAGCATAGTTAGACCAAAATATATTAATCCTATAATACTTGCTATTTGACCGGCTCTTGGTAAAACTTTTTCTGATGATTCAGAAGATTCAGTATGAAATAATTGCATTCCCCCAACTTTTAATATAGGTAAAAAAGCAATAGCTATAACAACTATTCCAATACCACCAATCCATTGTAATAATGAACGCCAAATTAAAATACTATGAGGCAGATTATCAAGACCTGACAATACTGTTGATCCAGTTGTTGTTATACCTGACATAGATTCAAAAAAAGCATCAGTGAAAGATAGTTCTAAACCAGAAAAAACAAAAGGTAATGAACCAAAAAAAGCTATAAATACCCAACTCAAGGTTGTAAAAAGAAAAGTCTGTTTTATTGACATATTAAAATTGTCAGACTTATTAGCTAAAATTAAAATTATGCCAAAAAAAAGACTAATTAATGATGAAAAAGTAAAAGCTTGCCATTGGTTGTCACCGTAGTATGCATCCACACCTGCTGGAATACAGAATATAATAGAAAGCGCTGATAATAAATATCCTATGACGTATAATACAGGTTGAAAAATCATAGATTGTTAATTTTTTTTATAAAAAAAAAATATTAAAACTTAGATTTATTAAATCCTACCAATTCAAGAAATTCTTTTCTTGTTGCTTGATCGTTCCTAAAACTTCCAAGCATTCTACTTGTTACCATTTTTGAGTCAGGCTTGTGAATTCCTCTAGTAGCAACACATAGATGTGAAGCTTCTATAATAACGCCAACTCCTTTAGGTTGAAGAATTTCATCTATAGCATTAGCAATTTGAGCTGTAAGTTTTTCTTGTATTTGAAGACGTTTAGCAAAAGCTTCAACCAATCTTGCAAGTTTGCTCAGACCAACAACTTTGTTTTTTGGTAAATATCCCACATGAGCAGTGCCAACGAAAGGGACCATATGATGTTCACAATGAGACTCTAATCTAATATCTTTTAAAATAATTATTTCATCATAGCCCTCAACTTCTTTAAATTTTTTAGACAGTATTTCTCTTGGAGCTGATTTATAACCTGAGAAAAAATCTTTGTATGATCTAATAACTCTAGCCGGTGTTTCTTTCAAACCTTCTCTCTGAGGATTGTCTCCTGCCCATTTTATTAATGTTTTTACAGCATCCATTGCTTCATTTTCAGATATTTTTGAAGATTTAATTTTTTTTAAATTGGAAATTTTTTCTATTTTGCTCATTTTATATAAACTATTTTTTTTTTCTAATTTTGTAAACCTTTTTCATGTGGACTATCTAATGAAAATGCAGGAATATGTGCGTTAAAAGTTGATCCGTTATTTTTTTTCATTTTGTATGTTCCCATCATAAATCCAGATGGAGTATTTAATGGAGTTCCAGATGTATATTCAAAAGAACTACCAGGCTTTAGTATAGGATTTTCTCCTACTACACCAGAACCTTGAACTTCTTGTACTCTTCCTAGAGAGTCTGATATTGTCCAAGATCTACTAACTAATTTAACTGTATCTTCTCCAAAGTTTTCAATTTTTATATGATATGCACATATAAATCTTTTTTCATCTGGATCTGAGTGCTCATCAAGAAACTCTGGTTTTACAGTAATTTTTATTTTTTCTGTTATTTCTTCGTACAATTATTTAATCCCAACAAAAATAATATTACACACATAACTATTCTCCGCAACCACATCTTCCTTTTTCATTTGGATTACTAAAGATAAAACCAGATTCCATTCCGTTATCAATATAATCAATTTTGGAACCTAGAATATATATTGTTGC
>CAZWXP010000083.1:0-18562 GCA_964637965.1 uncultured Alphaproteobacteria bacterium
CCAACATATCCTGCCTCAGTTAATGTTGTAGCATCAGGCATTGTAAAAGGAACGTCAAGTATTCGTGCTAGTGTTTGAGCAAGTAAAGTTTTTCCACAACCAGTTGGTCCTATTAAAAGTATATTAGATTTAGATAATTCAACATCATTAGATTTTGAAATATGATGTAATCTTTTATAATGGTTATGTACAGCTACTGATAATATTCTTTTTGCTTTATCTTGCCCTATAACATAATCATTTAATGTTTTTTCTATATCTATTGGTGATGGAACTCCGCTACTACTTTTTAATACATGTGATTTATTTTCCTCTTTGATAATATCCATGCATAATTCAACGCAATCATCGCAAATAAAAACTGTTGGGCCTGCTATTAATTTTTTTACTTCATGTTGGCTTTTTCCGCAAAAAGAGCAATACAATGTATTTTTCGTATTATCACCAGTAGATTTAATCATAATTTTGAGTCCCTTAAAATTATATGAATCTTATTAAATTAATTGCAATAGAAAATTTATTCCTTGTCACTTATTTTTTCTATATCTTCTCTTTTGTTTACGATTTTATCTATTAATCCAAAATTTTTGGCTTCATCTGGACCCATAAAACTGTCTCTATCAAGGTATTCTTCAATTTTTTTTATATTCTGCCCTGTGTGATGAACATAAATTTCATTTAATTTTTTTCTAATAGTTAAAATTTCATTAGCGTGAATTTGTATATCTGATGCTTGTCCTTGCACACCCCCAGATGGTTGATGCACCATTATTCTTGAATGAGGAAGAGCATATCTTTTATTTTTTGAACCAGCAGTCAATAACAAAGACCCCATCGAAGCTGCTTGCCCTATACAAACTGTTGTAATATCAGGTCTTATATATTGCATTGTATCATATATCGCCAAGCCTGCTGTAACAGTTCCACCAGAAGAATTAATATAAAAAGAAATATCTTTGTTAGGATTCTCAGATTCTAAAAAAAGTAGTTGGGCACAAATTAACGACGCGACGTTATCTTCCACAACTCCAGTTAGAAAAATTATTCTTTCTTTCAATAACCTTGAGTATATATCATATGATCTTTCACCCCTGGATGTTTGTTCAACAACCATTGGTATTAAAGTACTTAAATTATTAACTTTAGACTTTGCCATTATAAACTTATAGATATTTACTATTTTTTTTTTTTAAATGTTTTTTTATTTTTTTAATAATTCTTTTCTACTTACTTCTTTTTCTTCAATTTTTATATTATTTAAAATATAATCTACTACTTTTTGTTCAAATATTGGAGCTTTTAGTGAGGCAAGGGCTTGTGAATTTTCAGAATAAAATTTTATGATTTGTTCTTTTGCATCTGGTTGTCTTAATATTTCTTCTTCTATTGCTTTTTTTAAATCATCTTCATTAACAGAAATTTTGTTTTCTTCGCCAATTTTAGCTAAAACTAGACCCACTTTAACTCTTCTCTCAGCTATAGATTTATATTCTTTTTTTAGTTCTTCATCTTTTTTATTTTTATCACTTTCATCGATTATGCCTTTTGATTTATTTTCGTTAATTTGTTTCCAAATATTCTCAAACTCATAATTTACCATTCCTGCTGGAAGTTGAATTTTATGAATTTTATCTAATTCCTCTATTAAATTTTTCTTTAATATCATTACTGAATTGTTATTAAGTTCTTCTTGCATTTGTTTTTTTACTCTATCTTTAAAATCATTAAGATCTGTAGCACCCATTGACTTAGCTAAATTATCATCTAGAACTTTTTCTTGAGCCACCTTAACTTCTAAAATATCTATTTTTACATTAACATCTTTTTCAGCAATATCTTTATTTGGAAAATTCTTTGGAAATTTACAAACAAAATTTAACTTGTCCCCAGCTTTAGATCCTAATATTTTATTCTCAATTTCTGGTATAATCATTTTATTGCCAACTATTGTCATTTTGTTTTCGATTGCTGCCTCTTTAACAATTTCATTATTATAAGTTGGTTTTAAGTTTAGTAAGACTCCGTCACCATTTTCAACTTTTTTACCTTCTTTTAGGACAAAGTTTTGTTGAGTTTTTGTAAATGTTTCTAAAGTTTTTTTAAAATCTTCTTCATTTATTTTTGAAACAAATTTGGTTAATTTTATTTTTTTTATATCTTCAATTTTAATATCGGGTAATATTTCTAAAGTCATGATATATTCAAGACCTTTATCTTCACCAAAATTTTTAACATCAACTTTTGGTTTCATAGCTAATTTTAAATTATTTTTTTTTATTACTTCGTTTGTTGTAGATCTAACTAATTCATCCAAAGTTTGATTTAATGCATTTTCTCCAAAACGTTGTTTAACAATATCTAGAGGAGCTTTGCCTTTTCTAAAACCTTCTATTTCAACATCTTTGGATATTTGTAATAAACTTGTGTTTAACTTTTCAGTAACATCCTTGGATGGAACAATAATCTTAAATTCCCTTTCTAATCCTTTTTTTTTTAATTCAGTTACTTGCATATAAATTATAATATTTATTATTTTTTTTTATTAATGTCTTTTTTTGGTGCGGGTGGAGGGACTTGAACCCCCATGGAAAAATCCACTGGTTCCTAAGACCAGCGCGTCTACCAATTCCGCCACACCCGCAAAGTTTCTTTGCTTTCTACGAAAATACTCAATGATATAAAAAATTCAATAAAATCTTTTTCTACTATTAGTAGTATTTATTCTATTTTCTTATTTTCATTAAAATCTTTGGTATCATTTCAGTTAAATCTTCTGCTATTAATCCTGGACCTTTTATTTTAGAAATTTCTCCATGTATCCATACAGCTGCACAAGATGCATCAAAAATATCCATTTTTTGAGAAATTAATCCCGCAATCATACCAGCTAAAACATCTCCTGAACCACCGGTTGCTAAAAAGGGAGAAGCATTAGTATTAATTGAAATTCGACCGTCTTCAGAACAAATAATTGTTGTGTTTCCTTTTAATATTAAATTAATTTTTGTTTTTTTGACAAATTCTAATGCTGTTTTGATCTTATCATTTCTTTTTTTAATTTTTAAGCTTTTTAAAACCTGTGAAAATTCTCACTCATGTGGTGTTATAACTATATTTGTTTTATTTTTTTGTACAATTTTTTTAAAATTATTTTTTAAAGCATCGGCATCTAAAACAACTATTCTTTTTTTCTCTTTTATTACTTCTAAAATTAAGCTTAGTTTTTTTTTATCAATTCCTAAGCCAGGTCCAATTAAAACAGTATTTATTCTTTTATCTTTTAACAAGTTTCTCAAATCTTGTTCATTATCAATTGTTTCAATTAAGGCTATAGGATTCTCTATTGAATATATATCGAAGCTTCTTTCTGGGACTCCAAGACAAAGTAATCCGCATCCTATCCTAGCAGCACCTCTTGCAGCTAATCTAGATGCTCCCGTCATTTTTTCTCCACAAATTATTAATGTAAATCCTCTAGTGTATTTGTGAGATTTTTGATTTGGCCATGGAAATTTTTTTTTCCAATTCTCAGGATGATTTTCAAATACATTTGGTTTAAATAATAACTTTTCTAAATTGATCCCAATATCTTTAACTTTAATATTTCCACAATATTCTTTTCCAGGTAATAACAAGTGACCCATTTTTTTTCTAGTAAAAGTAATTGTATCATTAGATTTTAGTGCAATTCCTTGAATTTGGCCTGTGTCTCCATTTATTCCTGAAGGAATATCAATTGATATGGAATATGGATTTTTTAAATTTATTTTATTAATAATATTTTTTAAATTACCTGAAATATTTTTTTTTAAACCCGATCCAAAAATTCCATCAATAATTACATCTCTACTTGATATGCTCAAATCAGAAAAACTTTTAAAATTATCTCCAAAATTCTCAGCAGCTAATTTAGCATCTCCTTTTAATTTTTTTTTATTAACTAAGCAATATAAATAAACGTTTGAGTAACCATTTTCTTTTAATAATTTTGCTACAACAAATCCATCGCCTCCATTATTACCGGGGCCACATAAAATTTTTATTTTTTTTTTTTTTTTAAATTTTTCTTTTATTACCTTAAAAACAACCTTTCCAGCATTTTTCATCAAAGTATATCCTGGTGTAAACTTTTTAATTGTTTCTTTATCTAAGTCTCGATGATTTTTACAACTAAGAATTGCATTATTTAAAATATTTTTTTTTAACATTTTCTGATTAATAAAATTAAAATTTTATTCTATGTATCTAAAATATATTATCTAATATATAGTTATGATTAGATCAAATTGGACGCAAAATGAAATATTAAAAATTTTAAGTTTGCCATTAATTGAACTTGTTCTAAAAGCACAAAAAATTCACAAAAAATATTTTCCTAAAAAAGACATCCAACTTGCAAGTTTATTAAGTATTAAAACTGGTGCTTGTCCCGAAGACTGTAAATACTGTCCTCAATCTGCTCATTATAATACTGGAGTAAAAAAAGAAACTCTTATCAGTGTAGAAGAGGTCTTAAAAAAAGCTAAAAAAGCAAAAAATTCTGGTGCTTCAAGATTTTGCATGGGAGCAGCATGGAGAGAAGTAAAAGATGGTTCAGAATTTGATAAAGTAATCAAAATGATTGAAGGGATAAAAAAAATAGGTATGGAATCATGTGTAACGTTAGGAATGCTAAATCAAAAACAAGCTAATCAACTTGCAAAAGCAGGTTTAAAAGCTTACAACCATAATATTGATACAAGCCCTGATTTTTACAAAAAAATAATAACAACTAGAACGTTTAAAGACAGAATTAATACAATAAAAAGAGTAAGAAAAGCTGGGATAACTGTTTGCTCCGGAGGGATAATAGGAATGGGGGAAGATTACAAAGATAGGGCTAAAATGTTACAGGTTTTGTCAAACTTAAACCCTCACCCAGAAAGCGTACCTATTAATGCTTTAGTTCCTTCTAAAGGAACTCCCTTAGAAAATAGAAAAAAAATAAGCTCTATTGAACTTATAAAAATGTGTGCTTGCGCAAGAATTATTATGCCCAAATCAAGAGTACGTTTAAGTGCAGGGAGAAAAGATTTAAACAACGAGGCGCAAATATTATGTTTTATGGCAGGCGCAAATTCAATATTTTATGGCGATAAGCTTTTAACAACAGGAAATAATGATACAAGTGAAGATATAAATTTATTAAAAAGCGTTGGTTTACCATTAACTCAAATTAATAGCTAAAATATTACATTAAGTTATGTATTTAAATAATTGATATTATTATTTATTTATGGGGCGAGAGATGGGATTCGAACCCACGACATTCGGCACCACAAGCCGACGCTCTAAACCAACTGAGCTACTCCCGCCATAATGAATGTTATAAATGATAATATAAGAAAAAATCGGTTATTTTAAACAAAATAACCGACCTTTTCATTTAATACTTATAAATTATAAGAATTATTTGCCTAGAGATGCGGCTAAATTATTAGCAATCAAGCCAAAAACAGCACCAGCTATACCAAATCCAGCAACAAAAACAAGTGGATTTCCAGTTAAGCTAGCTCCTGTTAAATCTCCTGCTGTTCCTGATAGAACAAGCGCAAAAAACAGTGCGTAACCATATACAGCAACTGGAGTAGCTGAAAAAGCTTTAACTTTTCCAGTACCGTAAATAAGCGCTACAACGCTTATACCAACGCTTAATGCATTAGCAACAGCGCCATTCGCTATAAGGTTACCTAGTTGTGGCATAATTATAAAAGCAGTTACCCATGCAACAACAGCTCCATAAATTAATGGAGTAACAGTTCCGGCAACAGCTTTGTTATTACCACCTGCGGCAGCAAAAGCTCCCCAAGCAATAAAAGATACAGGAATAGCAACGGCAGCACCTAATACTCCTAGATAAATCCAAGACATTATTGCTCCAACTATTCCAATGCTAACAGACGTAGCAGTTAATTTATTCATAGTTACCCTCCCTCTATATAAAGGTGTTATTATTATACTATTAGTAATTATTAAAAAAACCTTTATTTTTTAAATAATTTATTGGCCTCATTATGACCTGTTTTTTTATTTTTTAGCAATTTTTCTAAGGATTTTAAATGTTTTTTAAGCATATTTATTTCATTTGATAGATCTTTTACACTTAATTCGTCATAATTTTTCTCTTCTTTGAAATCTTGTTTTATATCTTCATCTTCTTCCATTAACTATTAATTATATTCTTTATTAAATTTATATTAAATGAATAATAGTTGTTTATGATATCTGCAAATTTTTTAATAAATCAGTTATTGAAATATGAATTTAATTTCTTTACAGGTGTTCCCTGTTCTCATCTAACTTCTGTAATAAACGGTGTTATTAATTCAAAAAAAATAAAGTATGTTGGGGCAACAAGTGAAGGAGAAGCCGTGGGTGTTGCTACAGGAGCATGGTTAGCAGGAAAAAAAAGTGTTGTAATGATACAAAACTCTGGTCTTGGTAACACGATTAATCCTTTAACATCATTAAATTACCCTTTTAAAATTCCAATTTTATTGATAACAACATGGAGAGGTGACCCAAAAATAGAAGATGAGCCTCAACATGAACTAATTGGAAAAATAACAAAAAAAATACTTACGTTATCTAAAATTAAAAATGAAATTTTTCCTACAAATCAAAAAAATTTAATAAAAGTTCTTTCTAAAATTAATAATTCAATAAACAAAAACTCTTTACCACATGCATTAATAATGAGGAAGGGGACTATTAAAAAAGAAAAATTAAAACAAAAAAAATTTTTGATAAAAAAAAGAAACAATCCATTATTTTTTTACAAAAAGAAAAAGATTCCAACAAGATTTCAAATTTTGGAAGAAATACAAAAGAATATTAATAATAAAATTGCAATTATTGCAACAACTGGAAAAACTGGAAGGGAATTATTTACTCTTAATGATTGTGAAAATTATTTTTATCAAGTTGGTTCTATGGGTTGCGCAAATGCAATTGGATTAGGAGTAGCGTTAAATTCAAAAAAAAAAATTATAGTTTTAGATGGTGATGGAGCATTACTTATGAAAATGGGAAATATGTCAACAATAGGCGCTAATCAACCGAAGAATCTGGTACATGTATTACTTGATAACAATGTACATGATTCAACTGGTCAACAATTAACAAATGCTTCAACAGTTGAATTTGCTAAAATTGCTACAAATTGTGGTTATAAAAAATCTTATTCAATAGATAATATAAATGATTTTTCAAGTATTATTAAAAAAACCTTCAGTTCTACAAATGGTCCTTTTTTTGTTCATATTAAAATTAAAAAAGGATCAATTCAAAATCTTGGGAGACCTTCTATACATCCAAGAAATGTTTCTATAAGATTTAAAAATTTTTTAAAGAATTAAACTTTGAAATTATAATCTCTATTTGGATCTCTATCTATATCAGGTGGATAATTTTTATACTTATCTTTATAGTATTTCTCTCTATAACTACCATCAGATAACTTATTATATGTTAAATATAGAATTCTCCTTGGTTTGTCTGTTAAATTTGGCTCTGATCTATGTGGGGCAAAACAATCAAAAAAAACAGCATCACCTGGTTTGGTTTCAATTGGAATAAAGTTCATATTTTTCATATCTTCATCTGATAATGGTTTCCATAGTTTTCCAATAAGTCCAGATTTATTATGACCAGGAGCAAATTCTAAACAACCATTTTGTATAGTAGACTCATCAACACTGACCATAGCAGTTAAAAAAAATTTTGCGTAATCATCCCATCCAGCCTGAGAGTCTTGATGAGGACTAAAGCCCGAGCCACCAGGCATTTTAAAATTAATTTTATCTTTAAATAAGACTCCTTCTTCTCCAAAACAATCATTTACACATTCTATAATCCTGCTTTTGGTACATAAATCATTAAAGCCGGTATGAAATTTACAAAAATTTTCTATTCTTGCTAAAACTTTTTTATTTTTATTAATTTGACTCTTTTCAAAAAATTTCCATTCCTTACCTGATACTTCAGGTGAAGTTTGTAATTCTTCAGTATATTTAAGAATTTTTTTTATTTCAGATTTGTCAAATAGATTGGGAACTAAAATAAATCCATCTTGTTTAAATTTTTTTATTTGATCATCATTGAGCATAAAGATATTCTAATAAAAAAATTAATTTGATAAATGTTTAATATTCATTTTTATTAAAGTACTTTTTATGCCCTGTAATAACATTTTTATATGTTTAGGGTAAATATTTCCAATACACCCAATTCTAAAAGTTTTTTCTTTTGTTATACTTCCTGGATAAATTATAAAACCTAATTTGCTAAGATTATTATAAAAAAAATTAAAATTAAATTTTTTTGGCATTTGAAAACTTACTATTATTGGAGAATGAAGATTGGAATCAAGAAAACAATTAAAACCAATTTTTTTCATACCTGATAGAAGAGTTAAATAATTATTTTTATATCTTTTGTGTCTACTACTTATACCGCCTTCTTTATTTAATAATTCTAATGCATATGATAAAGCAAGAATTGATTGTATTGGTGGAGTAAAACGCCATTGATTATTTTTTAAAAAACCATTCCATTGATCAAATAAATCTAACGACAATGAACTTGCGTTACTTCTAGATTTAGATAAGGAATTTTTTTTTATTATTGAAAAGGAAAAACCAGGAATTCCCTCCAAACACTTATTCGTTGAACTAATTAATGCCTCAATATTAAGTTTTTCAATATTTATATTTATTCCGCCAAAGGAGCTCATAGCATCAACTATTAATTTTTTTTTGTATTTTTTACATAATAATGCAATTTCTTTTAATGGATTTAAAATACCACTGCTAGTTTCACAATGAACTAAGGATAAATGTGAAATAGATTTGTTTTTTAATAAAATATTCTTAATTTTATCAAGTTGTATTTTTTGATTTTCTGGAAATTTTAAAACTATAAAATTTTTTCCAATTTTTTGACAAATATTTACAATTCTATTTCCGTAAGTTCCGTTAGTAAGAATTAAAATCTTAGATTTTTTAGAAAGTAATGTTTCAAATGTAGCTTCTAAACCAAAAGTACCACTACCTTGTATAGGCAAGCAAACATATCCTTTATTTGCATTACCCAATGAAAGTATTTTTTTGAATAATAATTTATTGATTCTAATAAAGTCTTTATCTCTTGAACCTAAATCGATAATTGTGGATTTCTTAGTAAGATCTGAGGTGTTAAGCGGACCAGGAGTAAAAAGTAGTTTTTTTTTTAATTTTTCTGACATTTTTATTTATATAGAAGATATATGTTCTATAGGGTATTTTAGTATAAATAATAAAAAAAAGGATATCTATAATTGTCTAAATTTAAATTCCTATATCTAATTTTTGGTATATCTCTATTAATTTTTATTTTTAGCAAAGTTGATATTAATTCATTTTTAAATGAATTAAACAAACTAAGATTTAACTTTCTTTCTATTTTGGTAATTTATTTTATTGGGTTTGTTTTTGATAGTTATTCATGGCAGTTATGTATTGAAAACTTAGTTAAAACAAAATTAAAAATTCATCAAATATTTAAAATTAGAATTATTGGTGAAGCATTTAATTATGTGCTTTTTCAAGTTGGAGGAGAGCCGATAAAAGCATTTCTTCTAAAGAATAATTTCAATATAAGGTATAAAGAATCTATTGGATCATTAATACTTGCAAAAACCATTATTCTTTTTGCATTAATAATTTTTTGTTTTGTTGGTTTAGTGAGTATTTTCTATACAAATAAATTTGGTGCTGGTTTTGAAAAAGCTTCCGTAATAGGTTTTACATTATTTTCAATTTTAATAAGTTTATTTTTTATTGTACAAAGATATAAATTAACATCAAAAATTCATAATGCTTTCAAAAATAAATTATCAAAAAAAATTAATATTTTTTTTAAACATTTAGAAGAAACAGAACATAAAATCTCTGAATTTTATAAAAAAACAAAAAAAGATTTTTTTAAAATTTTATTTCTAAATTTATGCAATTGGTTTTTTGGAGCCCTAGAATTATACACAATCTTTTATCTTTTAAATCAAAAGATTACTTTTTTAGAAGCTGTAGCCATTGAAACTCTTGTTCAGCTAGTTAGAGCTATGCTATTTTTTATTCCATCAAATCTAGGCACACAAGAAGGAGTCTTTGTATTAGCTGTTAATGCATTAAAAGATTCAACTCCTTTGGGTTTGGCTGTTGCAATTATAAGAAGGTTAAGAGAAATAATTTGGATAAGCATAGGATTAATTCTAGGATTTAATCAAAAAATAGATTTTAATAAAATTAAAAATAAACTATAACTTTTTTATTTTATAAAGAGTAATTAAAAGAGTTATTGCAAGGAAAATAGGTGTGCCTACATAGGAAAAAAATAAAAATTCTGGAATTTTATTTATGAAAGTTATAGGTATTACAATATAAATTATATCTTCATGTTCAAATCCTAGTATATTATTTTGACGAATTGCTTCGTCTCCTTTTACTCTTTCTAAATAAAACCTAATAGTCATAATTAAGAAAACACAAAGCGCAGAAATACAACCATATTTTAATCCTAAATCAAAATTTTTTTCAGAATAAAAACCTAGGCCTACAAATAAAGAAATATATGTAATACAAACTCCTATGTGGTCTAAGTAATGACCAAGAATGCTAGTTTTATTTAATTTTCTTGCAACTTCTCCATCAACATGGTCAAAACAAGCTGCAAAAAAGAAAATTAATGAAGCAATTTTTGCATAAAAAATATTTCCAATTGAAAATAAAAAACCAGCAAAAACTCCGAGTATAATTCCAATTATTGTTACAACGTTTGGATGTATATTAAAAAAAATAAATGGTTTAGAAATGATTTCCGCAATTTTTTGATCCCAAGGCAAAGTAAAACTGAATTTTTTTATTATGTTATTCATTAATTTGTTTTAAAATTTTACTTTTAGCTAATGCTAAATCTTTTTTAAAATCTATTTCTATCCATGGTATATCTGTTATGTTCTCGAAATTCATTAGAATTTTTTTTTCTTTAATTAATTTCTGAATTGCCTCTTCATACATTAAATTTTTATTTAATCTCATAATTTTTCTTGATTCCTTTAAAAGATCCAATGATGATTTATATGAAAACTTAAAAAAACCAACAGATTCTCCCTGATAATCAAAATCTTGTTTTACAATTTTTCCAAAATCTAAAATTTTTTTATTTTTAATACAAACTTTCACTGGTTCCTCTCCTTTTTCAAATTTTTTATCTATTAAAAGACAGTTTGTTTTTTTTGAATTGATTAATTTTTTCAAAATTTTTTTATCATAAAAAACATCTCCATCCATTAAAATTAAATTACCTTTAACATGAAAAAAAGTACTAGCAGAGACTAATGAAACAATACTTCCAAATTTATATCTAGAATTAATGAAAATTTTTATTTTTTTTTTTTTGTGTATCGTTTTAATAAAATTTTTTAAGTAATTTGTTTTAAAACCAATCACTATTCCAATGTTTTTAACTCCAAGACTTAAAAGATTTTCTAAATGTCTCTCAAGTAGGCTTTTGTTCCCTATTTTTAACAATATTTTAGGTATATTAGTTTTTAACCTTTTACCTATTCCAGCTGCAAGTATTAATGCTTTCATTTATCTCTAAATTATAAACAATAATTATTTCATGTATTTGTAATATTTTTATATTTGTAATACAATTTTAACAAATGGCAATAATACATACAAAAGACATTGGTATTAAAAAATTATCTAAATCGCAACTTCTAAAAAAAGAACTTAATAGTAAGGAATTATCATTCTTGATGGAAGCTCATAATGGTTTAACAGCAAAAATTGTTGAAGCAAGTGGTTTTAAAGGAATATGGGCATCTGGTTTATCTATATCAACTGCTTTAGGTGTTAGAGATAGCAATGAGGCATCATGGACCCAAATATTAGATGTTTTAGAATTTATGTCAGATGCTACAACCATCCCAATACTTGTTGATGGGGATACTGGTTATGGAAATTTTAATAACTTTAGAAGACTTGTTTCTAAATTATGTCAAAGAAAAATTGCTGGGGTTTGTATTGAAGATAAACAATATCCTAAAACAAATTCTTTTGTAAAAAATTACCAAAAATTAGCAGATATTGATGAATTCTGTGGGAAAATAAAAGCTGGCAAAGATATTCAAGAAGATAATGACTTTTCTATTGTTGCAAGAGTCGAGGCTTTAATAGCTGGTTGGGGTATTGTAGAAGCGATTAAAAGATCAGAAGCATATTATAAAGCTGGAGCCGATGCAATACTTATTCATTCAAGTAAAGATAATGCAAATGAAATATTAAAATTTAAAAAAGAATGGGGGAATAGATCTCCCGTAATTATTATTCCAACTACATACCATAAAACTCCGACAAATATTTTTAAAAAAGCTGGTTTTTCGACTGTTATTTGGGCTAATCATTCATTAAGAGCATCAATTAAAGCAATTCAAGATGTAACAAATCATTTAATTAAAAAAGAAAGTGTCAAAGGTTTAGAAAAAAAAATATCAAGTTTAAATGAAGTCTTTGAATTAGCAGGTAATGATGAATTATATGAAGCTGAAAAAAAATACTTATTGGAAAAAAAAAATTATAATGCAATTGTTTTAGCTGCATCTAGAGGACATCAACTTAAACATTTAACTAAAAATAAACCAAAATGTATGTTAGATATTCAAGGAAGGCCACTTTTAGAAAGATTAACATCAACTTTAAAAAAAGATAATATTTGAAAAATTTCGATAGTTTCTGGATACAAAAATAATATAATCCAAGAAAATAATAATCTTTCAAATCTAAATATTATTCAAAATAAAGAACATTCTAAAACTGGAGAACTCTTTTCACTTAATAAATCAACAGATGAAATAAAAGACGATTGTATTGTAACTTATGGAGATATAGTTTTTAGAAAATATATTTTAGATGCGTTATTATCTACCAAAGGAGAAATTGTAATTGTAGTAGACGCACTTCTTAAAAATAAAGGAAAAAAATCTCAAAAAGATCTTGTGATTTGCGATAGAGAGTTCACAGGAAATTATCTACTTGAATCCAAACCAGCAATTTTAAAATCAATGCATAATGAGCTTAAAAAAAAAATTACAGGTCAATGGATAGGTTTATTAAAAACAAATTCTAAAGGATCAAAAATAATAAAAGAACAAATTCATACTTTGACTAAAAACAAAAACTTTAAAAATTTAGGAATGCCAGATTTATTTAATAATTTAATAAAAAATAAAATTAAAATTAATGTTCTTTATATAGCAGGACAATGGTTAGATGTGAATGATGCTTTTGATTTAGCTGAAGCTAGAAAAGTTTCATGGGCAAAAAGTTTTAGTTAATACCCTTTATAAATCTTTTCAAATTATAAATAACAAAAACAACAGAGCCAATTGAAGCTATTAGAAAAAAGAACTTAATAAAACCAATCCAAGTAATTGGCCCTATTAAGTATATACCATCTTCTAATGCAACTTTATCTGTTGCTGGAAAGCCATAAAAATCTTTACTAGTTTTATATTTATGAACAATTCCTAAGAAAGTATTAAGAATAGATGCAATAATAGCTGAAAATAATAAATAATTTTGTAAATCTAAATCTACAATACTAAAAAACTTAATTTCAAAGGTTCCCGGAGGTATACCAGCAGATATACCAATAAACATTAAAATATAAGTAGCAGTGTCAACAAAGCTATCGTAATACCATCCAAATTTACTTTCCCTTTTTAGTTCTCTTGCTAATTGACCATCTACATGATCTAAAAATTTTGAAAAAATAAATAAAATAGAACCAATAACAGAAAAAAAATATATACCAAAACTGAAAAATACAGCAGCAAATGCTGCTAACAAAAGACTAAATGTAGTTACTTGATTTGGAGTTATATTTGTTTTTACTAAATATTTAACAACTTTAGATGCAATCTTTTCATCTATTTTTTTTCTATATTTAAACATTTAATAAATTTCAAAAAAAAAAATTTTCATTTCTTGCAAATAGATTATAATCATTTATATATTTTTTTATAAACATTATTATTTAAATAAATATGACTAATAAATTCATATCAAGAAAAGCTAAAGATATTGCAACAGCAAGCTCTTATGCATTTTCAAAGAAAAAAACGGCTGGTAATTCAGCTACATCAAATATCTATACATCGGAAAGATCAGCAAAAAATACAGCTACTAAAAATTCTTAAGAATTATTTAGTATGAAATCTTTCCCAGAAAAGCAATCCTTAATTAAATTAAGGAATGGGAACAAAATTGGCCACGCTATTTATGGTAATAAAAAAAACTTTCCTATTTTTTATTTTCATGGATGGCCAGGATCAAGATTTGAACTAAAAAATATACCATTAAATAAAAAAAAATGTTTTGTAATAGCATTGGAAAGACCTGGATATGGAATATCGGATCCTATCTCTAATTTTAAAATAACAGATTGGCCTAAAATTGTTTTAGAGGTTGTAAATATACTTAAAATTAAAAAATTTTCAATAATTGGAGTATCAGGAGGAGCCCCTTTTGCTTTAGCTTGTGCAAATGCAATTAAAAGTAAAAAACTTAAATCAATTGCTATAGTATGTGGTTTAGCGCCTCATGATGTGAAAGGTATGAATAGAGGTAGGGTTGGAATGTTAATAAATTATGGAAAAAAACCTTTTATATCATGGATGTTGCTACATTTATTAAGAATTAATTTGCTTAAAAATAATATTGAAAAAAATTTTAATAGATGGAAAAATAAAATTCCACTTCCTGAAGCAGATTTAAAATTATTTACATTAAATAGAGGTGTAAGACTAATGCAAAATTTTAAAGAAGCTGTTAAACATGGAACTACCGGCATTCATAGAGATGCAAATTTATATTCTAAAGATTGGGGTTTTAAATTAGAAAATATAAACAAAAAGATTTTTATATGGCATGGAGATAAAGATACAACGGTCCCAATTATTACAAATAAATATTATAAAAAGATATTAAAAAATAAAAAAATATTCATAAAATCAAATGAAGGGCATTTTTCAATCTGTTACAATTTTATGAACGATATTATCCGACAAGTTAGTGAGTAAATATTTACACTCTCCTTTAAAAACAAAGAAGCTACCTAAAGGCATACCTTACATTATTTCAAATGAAGCTGCTGAACGTTTTAGTTTTTATGGAATGAAAGGAATATTGGTTATATTTATGACTCAGTATCTCTTTTTAACACCAGGTGAAACAAATATTTCAGAGGAAAAAGCTAAGGGATATTTTCATTTATTTACATCTGCTGTTTATTTTTTTCCAATATTTGGTGCTTTAATCTCAGATATTTTTTTTGGAAAATATAAAACAATTATTTTTTTGTCTCTAGTATATTGTTTGGGGCATTTTGTTCTTGCAATTGAACCATCAAAAATAGGCCTTTTACTCGGTTTAACATTTATTGCAATAGGTTCAGGTGGAATCAAACCATGTGTATCCGCTCATCTTGGTGATCAATTTAGTAAATATAATAGTTTTTTAATAAGTAAAACATATAGCTGGTTTTATATCGCAATTAATATAGGTGCGTTTACATCTACATTAGCAACTCCTTATTTATTGAAGCATTATTCTCCAGGTTTAGCTTTTGGAATTCCTGGAATTTTTATGTTGTTAGCTACATTAATTTTCTGGTCAGGAAGATATAAATTTGTTCATATAAAGCCAAACAGAAAAAAGATTTTTCAAGAATTATATAAAAGTAAAAATATAAAAATTATATTGGATTTATTTACAATTTTTATGTTCGTCTCTTTTTTTTGGTGTTTATTTGACCAAACGGGTTCGTCCTGGATATTGCAAGCTGAGAAAATGGATCGTGAAATTTTTGGAATTGAAATACTAAGCGCTCAAATCTTATCAGCTAATCCAATAATGATAGTAATTTTTACGCCTATTTTTTTCAAATATTTATACCCAAAGTTAAATATTTATATAAAACTTAACTCAGTAAATAAAATTATAATTGGTTTTTTTCTAACTTTTTTTTCATTTTTAATAATTACAATTATTCAATATTGGATTGATTTAGGTAAGGAAGTAAATATTATCTGGCAATTGTTAGCTTATGCAATTTTAACTAGTGGAGAAATTTTTGTATCCATAACTTGTTTGGAAATTGCGTATACTCATGCACCAAAAAAAATTAAAACTTTTACAATGTCTGTTTTTTTACTAAGTATTTCTATTGGAAATATATATACAAGTATTATAAATTTTCTTAATGAAAGAGACGATGGAAGTATAATATTATCTGGAGCAAATTATTTCTTGTTTTTCACCATATTGATGTTTCTAGTTACAATCTTTTTTATTCCTTTTGCAAAAAGATATTCGAAAGAAAAAATTTTATTACAGGGATAAACAGAAAAAAAAATTATTATTTAACTACTTTGATGTTAGTTTTTTTTAATTTCTTTTTAAGATCTTTCTCAAGTGTTTTATTGAAATCGTAAATTTCTGAAGGAAATTTCATATTCATTACATTATTAGTGCTTACAACTTTTCCTTTACTAAAAATACTGTACTTGTGAGTTGGATCTATTTGAACACAAATTGGTCTTTTAGTTATAATTCTTCCAATTTTGCAATCTTTTCTAACTGCTGCTGAAAGCAAGTGATCATTTAAAGTTTTACCTGTTTTTGAATATAAAGCAGCATCGCCAACTCCTTTAGCTATTCCTAAATATTTAAATGCAGCTTCTGAACCTGAAGGAACAATTGAGCTACAACTTGGAAGGGTAAGAGTTAAAGGTAAAATAATAATAATTTTTTTTATGTTCAATTTTAAAAGTAGTTCCCCTAATAATTTATTAACATCTTATCAACATATTTTTGACTTGACAAACAAAATACTTGTATTGTATGTAATATTTCATATATACTACATATTGTGTTATGGAATTATTTTGCAAGTAAAAAATGTTAAAAAAAATTAAACAATTATGCCCGATTTGTAACGAATCAACTCAAAAAAAAGGTTCTACAAATTTTAACCTTAACGACACCGTTGTAACAGATTCGCGCGCTACTAAAAACGGATCTATGATAAGAAGACGAAGAGTTTGCGGTTGCGGTAGTGGTGCTAGATTTACTACATATGAAAGAATACATAGATCAGAATTAGCAGTTGTTAAAAGAAATGGACAGATTATTCCTTTTAATAAAGAAAGAATATTTCAATCTGTAAAAATTGCGTTAAATGGCTGTATAGATCAAGATAAAAAAACTGAACAAATAGCAAATGAAGTAAATGAAAAAGTTCAGGGCTTAGGAAAAGATAATATTCCAACTAAAACAATAGGAGAATTTATACTAAAAGCACTTAAAGAAAAAGATAAAAGTGGATACGTTAGATTTTATAGTGTTTTCAAAAAAGTTAATGATCCTAAGGAATACAAGAGAATTGTTGACACGCTTCATTAAAATTAAATAATTGATTTAAAAAAATCTGCAAATTTATTAAAATCTTTTGTTCTAGGAGATGAGGATCTCCAGCACAGAGCTATTTCTCTGTAATTCTTATTATTTTCATAATCTAAAATCTTAATTTTACTATTTTTAAGTAATTGAGAATTTATAACTAAATCAGGAAGTAGTGTAATTCCACTATTGTTTGCGACCATTTGTACTAAAGTTAACAAGCTTGTTGCTTTAAAAGCATCGATTTTTTGCTTTGCTTCCTTACTGCAAGCTTGAAGAGCGTGGTCTCTCAAGCAATGTCCTTCATCTAATAACAACATATTGCTATCACTTATATCTTTATTATTTAATGATTTTTTATTAATCGTCGCCAAAGAACTATCAGTAGGAATAGCTACGTGAAAAAAATCTTTCATTAAAAATTCAACATGTAGATTTTCTGTTTTATAAGGTTTCGCAATTAATGCTAAATCCAAGTTACCAGAATAAAGCATATTTAAAATATTTGCTGTTTGATCCTCAACAAGTTTAACAGATAAAGATGGATATTTTTTTCTAATTTTTGGCATTAATCTTGGTAACAAATAAGGAGCAATTGTAGGTATAATGCCAAGTTTTGTTTCACCGTACATCTGATCTTGTGCTGATTTGGCAAGATCTAAAACATCATTCATTTCCATATTTATAAATTCAGCTTTTTTTGCAATTTTTTCACCTAAGGGAGTTAAAAAAACTTTTCTTTTTGTTCTTTCAACTAATTTAATATTTAATAATTTTTCTAATTCCTGTATTCCAGAACTGAGTGTTGATTGACTAACAAAACATTCATTAGCTGCTTTACCAAAATGTAAATATTTGGAAACAGATACTAAATATTTCAATTGTCTAAATGTCGGGTGATACATAATAGTTTAATAATGTTCAGTAATCGATATTTTCGATTATTTTATACTAAAAATATCATTTGATCAATAACTATAAAATGTATAAATTAAAATAACGTTAACTTTAAAGGGAGG
>CAZWXP010000084.1:0-3953 GCA_964637965.1 uncultured Alphaproteobacteria bacterium
AAGAGCAACTAGAGTAGTGTCAGCTTGTTGAAGGAAGATTTTACCATCGCCATAAGAAAGACCTCTGTTAACAGTATCACAGCACATAACTGGGATAACATCAGGATCTTGTTTTGGATAGTAAGACCAGATAATTTTACCTGGTTCGTTCAAATCAATCGCATGAACGTTATTTGGGAAAGCTGTATGAATGTACAGAGTATCCCCAATTACAAGAGGACCACCTTCGTGACCACGAAGAACACCAGTGGACCAAGACCAAGCAACTTTAAGATCTTTAACATTGCTTTTATTGATTTGTTTTAACTTAGAATGTCTCCATAAGTTAAAATCTCCATTTGGGTGTGCCCAATTGTTAGAGTTGTTTATTAGCTTTGCAAGACCAGCATTTGCACTTGCTGAAGCAGCAATAGCAATAGCTGAAGAAGCTAATAACGCAATTTTAAGTGATTTTTTCATATAAAAAGATTCCTCCCGAATATGAAAATGTATATACAAACGACAGGAACATAATAGTTCTTGCCACATAATAATTTACTAACAGAAAGAATTAAGTCAACGATTTTTTGCCATAATTTTGCCATATTTATGTCGCATATATGACATATTTTTAAAACGTAGTAAAATAAGTAATTAAATCAATTAGTTAATAAGAAGTTAATTAACAATTTATCCACAATTTTTTCACATGTTTGTATAAATTGACTAAGTGTTTTAATTCAAATATATTTATATTTAGTTATGAACGTTACTCAACATTGTAAGAAATTTATATTATTAACATTTTTCATGGTTGTTTTTTTTAATTACGCAAAAAGTGAAAATCCGCAGGAAAGTGATAGAAAATTAAAAGAATGGGAAGAGCATTCAGAAAATATAACAATTTTGGATACCGATGAAGTAAATGAGATCGTGAGAAATAAAGGCGCCATTTTATTGGATGTTTGGAAAAAAGATGCAAGACCAGAAAGATTGGATCCTAAAAAATGGATGCCTGCTCAGCGATATTCTATACCTGGATCTAAATGGGTTCCAAATGTTGGCTTAGAAACTTTAACTCCAGAGTTGAGAAAGTATTTAGAAGAAACTGTAAAACGTATTACCAAAGATAATAAAAATGCAAAAATAGTTTGTTTTTGTAGGAGAGGATACTATTCAAAAATTGCCGCGGAAAGATTAGTTCGAATGGGATACACAAACATTTTTTTATATCCAGGAACTGATCTTTGGGAAGATGCAGGTAATAGATTAGTTGTTGTAAAGCCGGAGGCAATGAGTTCAAAAAAATAAATGTTAAGAATTTTTTTTATATTTATTCTATATTTTCTTCCAAATCCAACAATGTTATTTGGAAATCAAATTCAACCTTTAGATGTTAAAGAAATAGCAGAAGGTGTTTATGCTCATATTGGAAAACATGAAAATTTTTATGAAAACAATAATTTAGGCGATATTGCAAATTTAGGTTTTATAATTGGCGATGAATCAATAGCAGTTATAGACACAGGAGGATCACATCAAATTGGGGAAGCTTTTAGAAAAGCAATAAAAAAAGTTTCAAAAAAACCAATCAAATATGTAATTAATACCCATGGGCATCAAGATCATATTTTTGGCAACACAGCATTTATTTCTGAAGGAGCGACTATATATGGACATTATAATTTAAAAAAATTTTTGCAAGAAAGAGGCTCTCAATATGTTAGACAAATTAATGAAATTGGAGATGAAATAAAAGGAACAAGTATTATTTTCCCTCATAAAATCATTGCTGAAACTTCTCAAGATGAAACAAAAAAATTATCTGATGAAATAACAATTGATTTGGGAAACAGAAAATTATTATTAGTTTCTCATCCAACTTCACATACTTATGCTGATGCAACAGTTTACGATTTAAAAACCAAAACTTTTTTTGTAGGTGATTTAGTTCAGGATGAAAGATTACCAACTATGGATGGTTTAACCAAAGAATGGATAAAATTATTGGATGAAATAGAAAAAGTAGATTTTAAAATTATGGTTCCAGGACATGGAAAGGTACAAACAGATAATGCTGCTTTAAAAAAAACAAAGACTTATCTCCAAGTTTTATATAATGATGTTATCGATGCTCTGAAAAAAGATATTCCTGCAGAAAAAGTTATAGAAATAGCTGCAAAGTCAGAAAAAAATAAATGGTTATTATTTGATCTAGTGAATCCAGGAAATGTTGTTAGAACGTTTATGAGATATGAGTGGGAATACTAAGTTTTTTGTTTAATTAATCACAATTTAGTTTATATAATATTAAATATGCACCGTTTATTAATATTTATAATCTTATTATTTTCTTCTACATTAGCTTTTGCTGAATCAGCTGCTGACACGCCATATTGTTCTAAAAGTGAAGAATGTAGAGAATTAAGATGGTTAGAATTAAAACAAGGAATATTTGGGGATAAAGAAATTAAAAGTGGAGACGGTGTAATTGAGTTGGATACGCCGAAAAGAGCCCCAGACGGAGCTTTTGTTCCTATAAACTTTAAAACAGCAGAACTTAAGAATGATCACGTTTCTAAAGTTCATTTAGTAATAGATATGAATCCTTCACCATACTCAGGATCTTTTACTTTTACTAATAAAATGAAAAAAATAAATTTATCAACTAGAATTAGATTAGACGCATATTCAGATGTAAGAGTTATTGCAGAAACAAATAAAGGCGATTATTACATGGCAGCAAATTTTGTAAAAGCATCAGGTGGCTGTGCAGCTCCACCATTAGGCGATATGGACGGTATGATTGCAAATGCAGGAAAAATGAAAGTTAAAATGAAAAATCATGAAAATGGAAATGTTGAAGCAAAAATAATGATTTCACATCCTCAATTTAATGGATTACAAGCACACCCAGTTACAACTGAATTTATCGAGGCTTTTTACATTGAGAAAATAAATGTATCTTATAATGATGAAACTTTAATGGCTTTAGAGTCTGATATTTCTATTAGTCAAGATCCAACTATTAGATTTCATTTTCCAACAAATAAAGGTGGAAAATTAAAAATAACAGCAAATGATACTGATGGTAAAGAATACACTTACAGTAAAGACTACACATTTCAAGACAATCAATTAATAGAAGTAGCTGCTTCAAAATAATTTTTTTTCTTCAATAATTTGAGAAAAAAGCCCTGGGTAAGGGCTTTTTTTATAGGGAGAAGGGGAGGAAAAAATTTTTGTTCTTTACATCTAGTAATGTAGGTCATATATAGTAATTAATACAATTTATTATTATAATAACAATTATTGATCCTGTGAATAATGAATATTGCATTAGTTGACCTTAATTTGTTAATTGTTTTTGATGCTGTAATGAGAGAGAAACATGTTACTAGGGCTGCAAAAAGAATTGGTATGACACAACCTGCAGTAAGTAATGCATTAAATAGATTAAGGCATATTGCTAAAGACGACTTATTTGTTCGATCTCCTGAAGGAGTTATTCCCACTACAAGAGCTTTAGAATTAGGACCACCAATTCGCCAGGCAATTAATTTGGTTGAGAATGCATTTGACCCAACATCTTTCGACCCAATGAACTCTTCAGCTGACTTTAATATTGCTATCTCAAATTATACTGCTTCTATATTGTTTCCAAAATTATCTGAAGTTTTAGAAAAAGAAGCGCCAAATATAGATGTTAGATCTAAGCAACTTGGAGATGTTGATTTATTAAAAGAACTGGAAGCAGCGAATATAGATTTTATAGTTGCTGGGCAACAATTACAAGAAACACAAAACTTTATATCCGAGCATTTATATGATGAAGATTTTGTTTGTGTCATGAGAAAAGGACATCCATTAGCTAAAAAAAAACAGTTAACAACAAAAGAATTTGCAGAAGCAAAACATTTAATGGTAGCTACTACTGGAAAAGCGTTCGGTTTCGTTGATTATCTTTTAGAAGC
>CAZWXP010000085.1:0-4513 GCA_964637965.1 uncultured Alphaproteobacteria bacterium
TAGTAAATGGAAAATTTCCACTCTGGGCAATTGTTTCAGTTGCTGCAGAGAAAAAAGTAGATTTTCCAACATTTGCCTTTCCTAGTAAACCGATCTGCATGATGTTTTACGATGATATGATCATATTAGTATTACAGAAATAATTTAATGATGTAAAAAAATAATTGTATTATGTCGTTAGTGATTACGGGAAATCCTGGAGTGGGAAAACATACAATTGCTAATGAAATTCTAAGAACTGAGGATTATGACCTACTTGATATCAACAAAATTGCAATAAAATCAAACCATGTAGAAAAAAATGGGACTGCAATACAAGTCGATGTTGAAAATCTAAAAAAGGATATCAAGAAGATGATTACGAATAGATCTTTGATTGTTGGTCATTTAGCCCCTTACATCGTTGACAAATCAGATGTTGAAGTAATAATAATTCTTAGGAAAAGTCCATACAAACTTGTGGAGGTTTATGAGAAAAGAAATTACTCTAAAGAAAAAATTAAAGAAAACCTTGGAAGTGAGATTTTGGGGATAATAACACATGATGCAATATCAGAGTTCGGAGTTGAAAAGATATTTCAAATTGATACCACAAACAAAATGACAGGGGAAATTATAGAAAAAATTCACACCATAATTAATGAACGAAGTGGTAATGATGAAGTAGATTGGTTATCTGAGATAAAACAGAACAACGATCTGCAGAAATTCTTCGATTACTAATTTAATATAATCCAGAAAAAGTATACTAGCAAATGTTTGAAATAAAGTATAGTGATTTAGCGGGAAGGATAGGAACTATTCATTCAAATCATGGAAAGATCGAGACGCCTGCATTTGTTCCAGTAATTCATCCTGTAAAACAATCTATTTCTGCAAAAAAAATTCATGACATGGGATTTGATCTGGTTATAACTAATGCATACATTACAATGAAACGCCATGGTGATTTAGCCAGGAAAAAAGGAATTCATAAAATAATTAACTATGATGGTTCAGTGATGACTGATTCTGGAGGCTATCAAGTATTAGAGTACGGAGAAGTTGATGTCACACCATCTCAGATGGTAGATTTTGAAATGGATATAATGACTGATTTTGCAATTCCTTTGGATAAGCCTACAGGTTTTGGAATGACAAAGAAAAAAGCTGCAGAATACGTTAATCATACGTTAGAAGTTTGTAAGAAAACGTTAAAACAAAAAAAAGATAATGGTCAATTTTGGCTTGGTCCTATACAAGGTGGAGAACATTTTGATCTTGTGGCTAGATCAACTAAATCACTTGTGGAAATGAAATTCCCAATGCTTGCATTAGGAAGTCCTGTTGAATTCATGGAAGCATATGAGTATAAACTGCTTGCCCAAATGATTATTGCCGCAAAAAAACATATTCCTAGTTCAATTCCATTACATCTGTTTGGTGCAGGTCACCCACTAACAATCCCATTAGCAGTAGCACTAGGATGTGATACCTTTGACTCTGCTTCATACATTCTTTATGCAAAACATGACAGGATTATAACTGAAGATGGAACTAGACGCCTTGATGAAATGGAATATTTTCCATTTGATTGTGAGATTTCACAAAAATTCACACCAAAGGAATTGCGTGAACTTAAAAAAGACGAACGAACTGACATGATTGCACTGTTAAATCTGTACTCGATAAAAGCTGAAGTAAATAAAGTCAAACAAGCAATACGTGAAGGTAGACTATGGGAGTTTGTTACTAAAAAAGCACGTGCACATCCAAAACTCTTTGAAGCTATTGAAGTCATGACAAGTAATTCTAGAATGTTTATTGACACTACGCCAAAATTTAAAGAAAAAGCAATATTTCTATTTTCTCCAGTGGATCAATACAGGCCAGAAGTACTCGCTTTTCATTCATATGTTCAAAACTTTAGATCAAAGAAAAAAATAGTTGTCATCACCAGAGATACAAATCAAAAACCTGCATATGTCTCCAACGAATATCATAATCTCAAAAAGAAATTCAAAGATCCTGATTCTATACAATTCTGCAATTATAATCAATTTCTAGGAATAATTCCAATTGAAATCTCAGATGTTTATCCATCATCACATTATGTAATGGTAAGAAATGACTTCAATCCTGAGGATTTCCCATTGTTTACAGAAACATGGGAAAAATTCTTTGCAAAGAATAAATTTGAAACCGTGTATCTCTCAAAAAATGATCCATTTTTACAACATTTTAAAAAATTAATCCCAAAACAAATCAAAAAAAGATCAATTGGGTGAATAATTTATCTATGATATGATTAGATGGTTTTTATGAAGATTCTACTGATTTTGCCTTTATTCACCATTATTCTATTTGGTCTATTACATAATACTCATGCTCAAGAGATTAGCTCACCCTTGACAGAGCAAAAAACCATGACTGAATTAAACTCGATTATTGCTACACTGTTACAACAAGAAAGATATGAGGAATCACTGTTTTATCTTGATAAAATTTTAGAAACTCATCCAAATGATAAAAATGCATTACTAAACAAGGGTTCAGCGTTAAGCAAGATTGACAGGTCGGAGGAAGCTATATCATTTTATGATAGATTATTGGCAATTGAGCCAGAGAATATCAAGGCACTAACAAGCAAGGCTGCAGCACTTGTTTATATTAATCAAAAACAAGACGCATTAGAATTATTTGATAAAGCATTATCATTTGATGAAGATAATGAAAAAATAGCTACTGCCAGAGCGCAACTGCTTACTTTAATCCCCCAAGAATCAACACATACTTCGTATAATCCTGATGCAGAATATGATATTAACTTTAGAGTTACTGCTAGAACCCCTTCAGGAGAATTAATATCTGTAGTTGAAACTGCATACGGAAATTATTTGCCTGTACAGTCAGTTACTGATTATGTTTTTTACGATATATTTGAAAGTGAGCTTGTTGAAATTAATAATCAAAAATACGAAATGGCAAGATATTCAGAATCATATACAACGGATACTGAAAATATTGGAAACTTCTACTTTGAAGTGGTAATGTACGGTCATCACGTTCACGTCTTTGAGGTTTTTCCTCCACATATTGGAATTGAACCAAATGATGTGTTGTATGTAGATTGGACAATCATGAAGAAATTCACCTAGATCTTTTCGAAAAAAACAATCCTATAGCTATAGCAACAAATACAATTAGTGGAACATATCTGTATGGGAGTATCTCGTAAAAAGATGTGGACATTGTCAAAATTGGACCTGCAAAAATCGTGCCAAATATAAGAAATAGAATGGAATCTGCCTCTTTTAATTGATTTCTTGCCAAGAAAAATAATCCAATTGAAATTGGTAGTAACATGGTCAAAACTAGTAGATCATATCGAAACTGAAATGCAGTTGATGCAAATCCAAGAATGAATCTTGATGTATCTATTTCAAAAACCTGAGGATAAATCGTGTCTCCAGCAAAAACAATTGCAATTGCAGCTACTATTATTGCTACATAGGATAGTAATATGGCAATTTTTGTTCGTGTTCCAATCTTTGTACGATATGTAGTAAATAACGTCATTATGAAGAATGGTGCCACATATGCTTTGGTAAACACTGCAAGAATGTAGAATATTGGTGACAGGAACCATCTTTTCTTTATGACATACAGGGATATGAGATAAAATAACACCCAAAAATTTTCGTATACTGCAATTGTATCATATTTTAAGAAGATATTACTTTGTAATAGGATAATCATTGAAATAATTCCAGCAAAACGCTTCTGACAGATTTGAGTAGTTATAAGATAAGTAAAAGCTACTACCAAGATGCTAGCTATAAATGGTAAAAGTTTGATGTTTTGGAATACGTCTAGTGAAGTATCCAAAAGAAACATTCGAACATATCTATCGTTTTGCTCCTTAACGTATGGATTATCAGATTCGCCCGAGGGCCATATAGCTAATCCCTTCATTAATATTATAAAATCATCTGCCTGTTCCGACTCGTCTAAAAAGATTTCAGGTGTAGTAAATCCAATATAAATTCCCATTATGAGAGAGAAAATTATCAGAGTGTGTTTTTTAGAAATTTCAAATGAACGGATTTTTTCTATGGCATTCAATAATTGGTTTGGTATCTTTTTTTTGTAATATGCAAAACCGAAACCTAAAATCAGGATATTGCTAATTATCAAAATACCTGCTTGATGACCAAATTCATATGGATTTTTTATTGAATCTGTAAAATTTCCTGCAATGGAGGAAAACAATGCTGGAAATACTATCGGTGTGTAGATTAGAAATGTTACAATGATCATTGCAACAAAAATTGGCACTACAATTTTGTTTGATTGTAATTGATTGTGCATGAAGAGCTGTAAAGATTGCTCGAATTAAAATATAAAATAAAGAAAAAGGTTGAAAAACGTCGCCTATAAGGCTGCGTCTTCTGCCCAGCCCTTTATGAATACACCGTTCTTGTGAAGTGGAACTGGTTGACCAGCTGTGTAATTCATTGGTCTCATCCAGAAA
>CAZWXP010000086.1:0-12269 GCA_964637965.1 uncultured Alphaproteobacteria bacterium
TAAAGTCTGTTTTTTTTAAAACACCTGTAAGTTCTTTTACTGCTTTTAGTAAATCTTTTAATAATTTTTTGTCATTACTATTTGTCATTGTTATTTCAATAAGTTTTTCATTGCCATAACTGCTAAAATATAACTATAAGACCCGAAACCAAAAATAACACCATCAGCTACTTCAGAAATATAGGATTTTTTTCTAAATTCTTCTCTTTTATGAATATTAGATAATTGAATTTCTACAATTGGAATTTTAATTGCTTTTAGCGCGTCAAATATTGCTATAGATGTGTGCGTGTAGGCACCTGCATTGATTAACAAACCATCGTAACTACTTTTCATACAATTTTGTATTAAATTAATGATTTCAGACTCTTCATTACTTTGTTTAAATTCAACTTCTATCTTATTGATAATAGCAAATTTTTTTACTTCATCTTCAATATCTTTTAAAGATGATTTTCCATAAATTTCAATTTCTCTTTTTCCTAGTAAATTTAAATTAGGACCATTTATAACTAAGATTTTCTTCATTTCAAAAAACAAATAATATAAATTAAAAAATTAATTTTACCATAGAACTTCTTTTAACATCTTTATTTTTTTTTTGAATTAATTTTATTTTCTAAATCATTTAATTTAACCCATGTTACAGAATTTTTATCAACAATCTTTTTTGCATTTTTAATAAAATTTAGTGCCATTGCATCATCACCTTTTAAATAAAATGAATATGCACTAGCATATTTTGATTTAGCCATTTCTGAGTTTCTTCCATGTGCTACAGATAATAAATACCATAATTTATTATTTTCTGACTCTTTTTTCTGTGCTTCCAAAAGTATTTTAATCGCTTTATTTATATTTTCTTTTGAATCAATATTTAATAGAGTATGTGCTAACTCAATCTTTACAAGCGGATCATTTGGTAATAATTTATTTACAATTAAATAACCATTTAAAGATTCTTTCAAAAATCCATTTTCACGAAGCATTTGAGCTTTTAATTCATAGAAATAAGGGTTAGATGGATATTTTTTTATTAATTTATTTATTAATTCATTGCCTTTTTGTAAATTAAATAATTTATAATTGGCTATAGATAAAGCATACATCTTTTGGTATTCATTGAATTTAGAATTATTTTTAATTGAACTTAAAGTGTTTTCCGGATCTGTGAAACCAATTAATTTTGCTTGAATAAATTTGTATCTTTCATCTATTGATATTTTACCATCTATTGTTTCAGCAGTTTTCTTTGTTTTGTTATTTATTTCACAGTTTTCATTTTTGGCTGCATTTTTTGCATCAATTATTCTTTCTCTTGTTAAAGGATGTGATTGCGTATAAGCATTTTTCTGGTATGAAACTTGCATATTTTCCAACAGTTCTAAAAAACCAATAATACCACATAAAGATTTTCCACTTTTTTTCAGAAATTTGAAACCTGCTTGGTCCGCAGAACCCTCTTGTGCTCTAGTAAAACTCAAAAGCGATCTAGTTGATGTTGATAAAGCTCCACCTGCAATTGCTGCAGCAGCATCAGGGTCACCAGTCATAGCTGAGACAGCTGTTCCTAAAATAAGACCAACTAAAGTTATAGCTCTACTTTTTTCAATCTGTTCATAAATTTTAACATGATGTCTTCCAGTAATATGACCAAGTTCATGGGCAATTACTCCTTCAAGAGCATTTGAATTTTTTGAATTTGTAATTAAACCAGTAAAAATAAAAATTTTTTGCCCTGGTGTTACAAAAGCATTTAATTGATTGTCATTTATGATGAAAATTTCTAAATTTTCTTTTTTTTGCCCTGCTGCATCAGCAATGGGCTCTACAATTTCTTTTATAAGATTCTCAATTTCTGAGTCCCTGATAAAGCCTAATGAATTAGATGAAATAGATAATAAAAAAAATAATAATAATACAAATTTTTTCATATAAATTAATAGTATATTTTTTTTTTAAATTTTTTTAATTTTTTATGAATAAATTTATATCAAAGAGAGGGCAAGTATCTAATTTTATAGTCATGGACTTGTTTGAGGAAGCTCAAGAATTAAGTAAAAAAGGAAAAGAAATTATACATTTTGAAGCAGGACAACCTACAGCAAAATTACCTGATTTAGCCTTTAAACAAGCATTAAATAAAATTAAAACAACAAATGTTAGTTATACCAGTCCTATCGGTTTAAACTTGCTAAAGAAAAAAATCAGCAATCATTATTTGAAAAAATATAAAACTCGTATTGACCATAAAAAGATTGTTATTTCTTTTGGTTCTTCTGGAGCTTTTATATTGGCTTTTTTAAGCGCTTTTGATAAAGGAGATGTAATTGGCGTTACAGTTCCAAACTATCCAGCATATAAAAATATGATTAAAGCATTTGATTTAAAAATGAAACCGATTTTATGTAATTCAGAGAAAAATTTTGAATATAATTTTAAAAATATTTGTAAATATAAGAATTTAAATGGGTTATTGATTTCAAATCCTCTTAATCCAACTGGTGCCGTTATAAAAAAAGAAGACATAGTAAAAATATCTTCATTCTGCAAAAAAAATAATATAAGAATTATTGCTGATGAAATTTACCACGGAATAGATTTCTCAGAAAATACTGATACTTTTTTTAAGTTTAACAATGAGTCTATTATCATAAATAGTTTCTCAAAATATTTTCTCTTAACTGGATGGAGGATCGGATGGCTTGTTTGTCCAGATAGTTTATATTCATCAGTAAAGAATCTTGCACCAAATTTATTTGTAGCTCCACCAACAATATCTCAATATGTAGCATTATCTGCATTGGACCAAGAAAACTATTTAAAAAAAATAGTTAAAACTTATAAAGAAAACATGGAGTTGTTGTATAAAAGTTTGCCTAAAATTGGTTTCCAACCAGTTATAAAACCTGAAGGAAGTTTTTATTTGTATGCAGATATAACAAAAATATCTAATAATAGTCAAAAGTTGTGCAAAGATTTGCTAAAAAAACATGGTTTAGTTTTAACGCCTGGTGTAGATTTTGATTCAATCGAAGGAAAAAAATATGTACGTTTTTGTTATTCATATCCAAAACGAGATATTATTAAAGGTATTAAAAAGTTAAATTCAATCTTTCTTTGAGAAAATACTTATAGTTTTACTTTTTTGGTTCTTTTGTCTATAAACTTGCAAATTTGATAATACTATTTTTACATATAATCTTGTTTCTTTTATTGGAATCTTTTCAATCCAACTGACAGCATCTACATTTTTTTTTCTTGGATCACCGAATTTCTTTACCCATCTTTTTATTCTTCGTGGGCCAGCATTGTATCCTACAAGAGCTAATATGTATGAATCATAATCTTCTACTAAAGTGCTTAAATAATAAGAACCTATCTTAACGTTATATCCTAAATCACTAGTTAATCTTTTTTTTGAATAATTTAAATTTATTTGTTTTGATACCTTACTAGCGGTAGCAGGCATTATTTGCATCATGCCCCTTGCACCAACTCTACTTATAGCTTTATAGTCAAAAGCGCTTTCCTGTTTTATTACCGCATAAACTAATTCTTTTTCAACGCTTTTATAAATATCATTTTTATTTATTAGTTGGGGATATCCATAATGATATAAATAAATATTTTTTTTTTTAGCATATTTTGCTGCTTTAATTGCCAGATCTAATCTATCAAAATCTTTTGATAACTTTGCCATTATTTGTAGTTGCCCAGGACTTTCACTATTATAAATTAAATGGGAAACGAATCTTTTTGCATTTTTTCTTGTTCCATTAGCTAACATTAACTCTGTGGCTTTATAAATATCACTTTTAATAAAATCTAGATCTTCTTTAACAAAAAGATTTTTTCCATATAATTCTTCATTAGTTATTAAAGGTTTGTCATTTTTAATTTTTTCAAAACTTAATTGACCATAAAACTCTGTTATGAATTTAGATGAATTTGTATACCATAAATTACTAAGCTCTTTATTATTTATTTTTTCATAAGATCTAGCAGCCCAATATGCAGATTTTGCTTTTTCACCTTTGTGGTTTGTGTTTTCATAAGAATTTAAAAAATGATTTATATAAATTTGAGGTTCTATATTTAAAAATTCATAGGCAATCCATCCTGCGTACCATTCAGATTCCGAGATTAAATCATTAGATTTTAAACTAAAGTCTTTTATTAAATTATAGGCTTTTTTGTATTCTTTATTTTCAATTAATTTTCTTATAATGATTGAAATTTCAAACCACCATTTTTTTTCATATTTCAAATTATTTGGTAAAGGATTTATTAATTCAAAAGCTGTTTTATATAATTTACTTTTTCTTCTCCATCTTAATCTTTCATATATTAATCCTTGATTGTTTAATAAATCTTCAGATACTAAAGATACTGCGTAATCCGCATTTCCAGCCCTTCTTCTTAAAACAACTTTTGCATTATATAGATTTTTTTTATCTTTGCTAAGTAGAGGAAGCATTCTTCTAGCCTCGTAGTTTCTTCCTTCCCATGTTAATTTTTCAACTCTTTTGTCATGATCTTGTTTTCTTAGAATCTTTTTATATCTTTTGTAAAAATCTCTACTTTGTGTTTTAGTAAACTTTTTTTCAACCCAAGTTTTTCTTGCAAAATTTTTAACATTTTCTAGTCCATTTTTATTTTTTAAGGCATCTAAGTAATTTACAGCTCCTTTAGTAGTTAAAGGCGGATTTTGTTCAAAAAAATCAATAATTTGTTTGTTTTTTAGATTACTATCAATAAATAATTCAATTTTTTTTCTAAAAAATTTTTCCTGAGGCCAATTAGGGTTTTTTCTTATAAAATTGTCAGTTTTTGAAAAAAATTTTGGATTATTATTTTGATGTATAAAATGCCAGTCTATTATTTTTATTAAAACTTCATTATTTTTTGCTAATTTTTTTGCTTCGTTCCAGTTCTTTTTTTTAATTTCATTAAAAACTTGTCTTGATTTCTTATATTTTTCTATATTTATTTTAGATCTTTTTATTCTATGTTTAGATATTAATGAGTTAACAGTATTAAATTTTTGTTTTGTTTTTAATAACTGATCTTTTGTTAAACTATTAATTTCAAAAGATAGTGAAGAAAAAAAAAATAATGTGGAAAAAAATATTAAAACGTTTTTGAACATTTTTTAATTTGTTTTTATACTAAATGAAACTAAATAAAACTCTATATTTTATAATATTTTATTTTTTTTTAAATGTTTAAAGGATCAATAACAGCGTTAATAACGCCATTAAAAAAAGGCGAGGTTGATGAAAAAGCTTTTCAAGACTTTGTTGAATGGCAGATAAACCAAGGGTCAAATGGCCTTGTTCCATGCGGAACTACTGGTGAATCTCCCACATTAACGCATGAAGAGCATGAAAGAGTAATTGAGTTATGTATTGAATCTGCTAATGGAAGAGTCCCTGTTATTGCAGGCACAGGATCAAATTCAACTGATGAAGCAATAAGTTTAACTAAGTTTTCAAAAGATGTAGGCGCCGATGCGGCTTTAGTTGTGACGCCTTATTATAACAAGCCTACACAAGAAGGTTTGTATCATCATTTTAAGGCTATTAATGATAACTGTGACTTACCTATTATTATTTACAATATACCAGGAAGAAGTGTGGTTGATATTAATATTGAAACAATGAAGAAATTAGCAAAATTAAGAAATATTATTGGAGTAAAAGACTCTTCAAATGATTTAACTAGACCTTTATTAACGGTTCAAACTATTGGCAAAAAATTTTGTCAGATTTCTGGAGAAGACGCAACTATTGTGCCTTTTTTATCTCAGGGTGGACATGGTTGTATTTCTGTTACAGCAAATATTGCACCTAAAATTTGCGCTGATCTTCATAATGCATGGCAAAAAGGTAATTTTAAAAAAGTTCAATATTTGAACAATGTTCTTTTTCCTTTACATAACGCCCTTTTTTTAGAAACAAGCCCGGGTCCTGTAAAATATGCTGCTTCATTATTAAAAATATGTTCAAGTGAACTTAGATTGCCTTTAGTGAATATTAGACCGGATACTAAAAAGGAAATTAAATCTGTTTTAAAGAGTTTGCGAATTAAACCAATAAAAAAATAAATGTTAAAGAAAAAAAAAAAGGCGATAGCTACTAACAGAAGGGCAGGTTACGATTATAAAATTGGTGATAAATTTGAAGCAGGCATTGTTTTAAAAGGTAGCGAAGTTAAGTCTTTGAGAAGTAATCGTGCAGATATCTCACATGCTTTTATAAGCAATGAAAATGGTGAAATATTTTTAAAAAATTCTAGCATACCGCAATATTTATCTTCAGGAATGCTTAACCATGAAGTTAGCAGATCAAGAAAACTATTGTTTAAAAAAAAAGAAATAAAAAGAATGCTAGGAAATATAAATAAAAAAGGAACCAGCCTAGTTCCTTTAAGAATTTATTTTTCTTCTAAAGGTTTTGCTAAATTATTAATAGCTATTGGAGAAGGAAAAAAAAAATATGATAAAAGACAAATAAAAAAAGAAAAAGAGTGGAAAAGACAAAAAAAATTAATTTAATTTTTTAAAGTTATAAATTGATATATATTGGTATTGGATCAAATTTAAATGGTAAAAATAATGAGACGCCATTAGAAAATTGTAAAAAAGCACTTATAGAAATAAAAAAAGAAACAAATATTTGTAAAATTTCTTCTTGGTATAAAAGTGAACCAATTCCTATTTCTAATCAACCATGGTATGTTAATGGGGTAGTTGAAATAAAGACTAACAAATCATCAATTGAACTATTAAATTTTATTTTAAATATTGAAGAATTTTTTGGAAGAGTAAGAAACAAAAAGAATGAAGCAAGAATATTGGATTTAGATATAATTGATTATAAAAGAAAAATACTTTATAAAGAAAAAAAATTAATTATTCCACATCCAAGAATGCACGAAAGATCTTTTGTTCTTCAACCATTGCACGAGTTAAATCCTCTCTGGGTCCATCCTGTAAAAAAAAAAGGAATTAAAGAATTAATTATAAATTTAAATAATAAATATAAAATACACAAAATATATGAGAAATAAGTTGATCATGTAAAAAATTTTATTAGATTATAAACATAATTATGGCAAGGGTTACAATAGAAGATTGCATAAAAAAAATATCAAATCCTTTTGATTTAGTTTTATATGCATCGCAAAGAGCAAAAGAATTAAATCAAGGCGAACCAACAGATTTAGACAAAGAAAATGATAAAAATACAGTGATTTCGCTTAGAGAAATTGCGCAAGAAAAAATTCCTTTAAATTATTTAAAAATGGAATTAGTTAAATCCTTTCAAAAAAACACATCTTTACTTGAAGAATTAGAAGAAGATAAGAAAAAAAAATAAAATTAACCTTAAATAAATAAAATTTTGAAAATTTGTTTTAATCAAAGCAAATTTTATTATTTATAATATAATAAAAACAAAAAAAATGAACGAACAAATAAAATTGGTTCAGAAAGTAAAGAATTATTTTCCAAAACTTAATGTAGAAAATATTAACAAAGCATATGATTTTGGAAAAAAAGCACATGAGAATCAAACTAGAGCATCTGGGGATCCTTTTTTTACCCATCCCTTTGAGGTCGCTAATATACTTGCCCAAATGAAACTAGATGAAAATTCAATTATTACAGGATTACTCCATGATGTAATTGAAGATACTTTGGCAACTAAACAAGAAATAAAAAAGAATTTTGGTGTAGAAATTGCAAATTTGGTTGATGGAGTAACAAAATTATCTAAAATTAGCCTTCAACAAACAAATAAAAATACTCAAGTAGAAAATTTTAGAAAATTTATTTTAGCAATTTCCGAAGATATAAGAGTCCTTTTTGTTAAATTAGCTGACAGGTTACATAATATGAGGACAATTAAATATCTAAAAGATGTTGATAAAAAAAAAAAAATTTCAAATGAAACTCTTGAAATATTTGCTCCATTAGCTGATAGAATAGGGATACGTCAAATAAAGGATGAGTTAGAAGATCTTGCTTTTAATGAATTAAATTCAAAAGTTAAAAATACAATTATAAAAAGAATTAATTTTCTTAAATCTCAAGGAAAAAACAATATTAAAATAATTATTAAACAATTACAGAAAGTTTTAAAAAAATCTAATATCAAAGCAGAAATAAACGGAAGAGAAAAGACACCATATTCAATATGGAAAAAAATGAAGAAAAAAAATATTAGTTTTGAACAATTATCTGATGTAATGGCATTTAAAATAATTGTTGAAGATATTAACCAATGCTACTTATGTCTTAAAGTAATTCACATAAATTATCCGATTGTTCCAGGTAGATTTAAGGATTATATAAGCTTGCCTAAACAAAATGGTTATAAATCAATACATACATCTATATTTGGCCCTGCAAAACAAAAAATTGTAATTCATATAAGAACACAAGAAATGGATAAAATAGCAGAATTGGGAGTCGCGGCACATTGGCAATATAAAAATAATTTAAATATACAAGAAGGTAAAAAGTATAAATGGATAAGAGAATTGGCTGAAATAGTCGAAACATCATCAGAACCAAATGATTTTCTTGAGAACACAAGAATGGAAATGTTTAAAGATCAGGTTTTTTGTTTTACCCCAAAAGGAGATTTGATTGCTTTACCAAACAAATCAACACCAATTGATTTTGCTTATGCTGTTCATTCAAAATTAGGGGATGTTTGTGCAGGGGCAAAAGTAAATGGAAAAATAACTCCGTTAAAGAATTACTTACAAAATGGCGATCAAGTAGAAATAATAAAATCTAAATTTCAAAACCCCTCACCAAATTGGTCTAGTTTTGTTAAAACGCCCAAAGCAAAGAGTAGAATAAAAAAATTTATTAAGACAAAAGAATATAAAGAATATTCAATTTTAGGTTTAAAAATTCTTAAACATTTTTTTTGTAAAAATAACAAAGATTTTGATGAACCTAATTTAAAACAAACATTAGACTTATTCAAGTTATCTACAATTGAGGATCTGTACTTTAATATAGGTAAAGGTAATTTTGACCCGTTAAAAGTTTTGCATGCAATTTATCCATCATTAAAAAAAATTAGAAAAAAATCTAATTTTGAAAACTTTAAAAAAGAAAAAAAAAATCCAATACCTTTGAAAGGTTTATTACCTGGTCTTGCTATAAATTATTCAAAATGTTGTTGCCCTATGCCTGGCGACAAAATTGCAGGTGTTATAATAAAAGGAAAGGGAATTGCTATTCATACTACTGATTGTAATGATATTGGAAAATATTTAAAAAAAGATATAATTTTTCTTTCTTGGGATAATAAGAAAGTAGGATTGGAAAATTATGTAGGTAGAGTAAAAATTATAATTCTTAATGAACCTGGAAGTTTAGGTGAAATTGCTTCTGCTATAGGTAATAATAAAGGTAATATTATAAATTTAAAATTAACTTCAAGAAAAAAAACATTCTTTGAAATGTTGGTTGATATTAAAGTAAAAAACTTAAATCATTTTACAAATATTATAGCTTCAATTAGATCATTGGATTCTGTTTCATCTGCAAATAGAATTAAAGGTGAATAGATGAATTCTAAATTAAAATTAGGCATAAATATTGATCATGTTGCAACAATTAGAAATGCTAGAGGTGGATTGCATCCTGATCCGATAAAAGCTGCATTAATTGCTGAAAATTCTGGAGCTGATAATATAACAGCTCATTTAAGAGAAGATAGAAGGCATATATCTGACATAGATATTAAAAAAATAGTAAAAAAATTAAAAATACCTTTAAATTTAGAAATGGCACCTACTAATGAAATGTTAAACATTGCTATTTCTTCAAAAGTTAAAAGAGTATGTTTAGTCCCTGAAAAAAGAAAAGAGATAACAACAGAGGGAGGGTTAAATGTAATAAAAAATAAAAATAAAATTTTTTATCTTATAAAAAAATTAAAAAAAAATAATGTAAAGGTCAGTATTTTTGTAGATCCAGATATAAATCAAATAGCTATATGTAAAGATTTAAAAGCTTCTTCTGTCGAATTACATACTGGAGAGTTTTGTAATAATAAAAATAATAAAAGATACGAATACGAGAAGCTAAAAAAGTCTGCTATATTTGCAAAAAAAAATAATTTAGAATGCCACGCTGGACATGGCATAAGTTATGAGACAGTAGAAAAAATAGTAAAAATTAATGAAATAACTGAATTAAATATTGGTCATTTTATAATCGGAGAGGCAGTGTTTGTTGGTTTAAAAGAATCTATTTTAAAAATGAGAAGAATAATAGATAATTCTAGAAAAAAAAATTTTTATCTCAAATCAGCATAAAAAAATGATTTTAGGAAACGGCATAGATCTTTTAAAAGTATCAAGAATAAAGAAAATATTAGATAAATATGGCGATTCATTTTTGAAAAAAGTTTTTTCAGATCATGAAATAAAAGAAAATAAAAAAAATTTTTTTAAAGCTAATAAATTAGCGAAGTCTTTTGCAACTAAAGAAGCATTTGTGAAAGCTATTGGAACGGGGTTCACTAATCAGATTTCTTTTAGAGATATTTCATTAAAAAATAAAAAAAATGGAAAACCATATATAGATCTAAGTCAACGTGCGCAAAAATATTTAAAAAAAAAAATACCGAATGGATGTAAAACAATAATAAACGTATCAATCTCTGATGAGAAAGATTATGTCATTTCTAATGTTATTATAAGCTTTCAAAAAAAATTTTAATTTATGCAATTATCAATTATTTTATTAATACTCTTAGTTTTATATATTTTTTTCACGAGTGAAAATAAATGGGAAGCTTTTAAAATAATTATATCAGCTGGCGCTATAGCTTTATTTATCAGGACATTTTTTTTTCAACCTTTTACAATACCTTCCGGTTCAATGATACCGACGTTATTGATAGGAGATTTTATATTTGTTTCGCAATATAAATATGGTTATAGCAAACATTCATTACCTTTTTCACTACCATTAATAAAAGATAGAATTTTTGAAAAAAAACCAAAAAGAGGAGATGTTGTTGTTTTTAAAACACCAAGTGATAACAGAACTGATTATGTGAAAACTTTAATAGGGTTACCTGGAGATCAGATTCAAATTAAAAACGGTATTCTTTATATAAATAATGAAATGGTTAAAAGAGATAGCGCTGAAAATTCACCTATTAAAATATATAATAATTATTTAAACAAACTTGATTACGTTGAAATTCTACCAAATGGAAAGAAACATATTATTAGAGAGTCAAAAGGAGATAATAGCCCAGGTGATAATACAATTATATATACAGTACCAAAAGATAATTTTTTTTTAATGGGAGATAATAGAGATAATTCCATAGATAGTAGAGTTTTAAATTATGTTGGTTTTGTACCATTCGATAATTTAGTAGGTAAGGCTGAAATTATTTTCTTTTCAATAGATAAAAAAAATTATGGAATTACAAACTTTTGGAAGTGGAGAATAAGATTTGATAGAATAGGAAAAATAATAAATAAAAAAGTAAATATGTATTATGAAAGTGGATGAATTTGAAAAAAAAATTAATTATAAGTTTAAAAACAAAGCTTTGATTAATTTAGCATTAACTCATTCAAGTTTTAAAAATAAAAAAAATAAAAATTATGAAAGATTGGAGTTTCTTGGTGATAGAGTTTTATCTCTAGTTATTTCTGAGGATTTATTTTTAAAATATCCTAATGAGAATGAAGGAGCTCTATCAAAAAGATTGTCTGATTTAATTTCGAAACAAAAACTGTTAGAGGTTGCAAATGAAATAAATATTAAAGATATATTGAAAATTGATCAATTTGAAAAGAAAAATTTAAAATTAAAAACAAACATATCTATTTTAAGTGATGTTTGTGAGGCTTTAATTGGCGCTATATATTTAGACTCAAATTTAGAAAATGCAAAAAAGTTTATTTCTAAATATTGGAAAAAAAAAATTTCAAAAAACATTTTACCACCACAAGACCCAAAATCTTTATTACAAGAGGTTGCACAAAAAAAAGGATTAAATCTTCCAAAATACACTTTGAAAAATAAAAAAGGACCAGCTCATAATCCAAGATTTGAAGTAGAAGTTTTTTTAACAGGAATAAAAAAATTTTCAGCAATTGCAAAAACAATTAAAATTGCTGAAATTAACGCTGCAAAAAAAATGGTAGATTATATATTTAAAAAAAAATTACTCTCATAAAAAGCAAATAAACGATGAATGAATTATTATAAA
>CAZWXP010000087.1:0-9017 GCA_964637965.1 uncultured Alphaproteobacteria bacterium
TATAACTCTAGGATCAGAAAGAAATTCATTAAGATAAGTCTGCAGATCATTTGTTTTTGGCTAGTCGGGAGTACCTAGATTAGTAATTAGAACACCCACGTTCTCCTATGAGCCATGTTTGTAGTCTTTTTAAACTTCATATTTCATTTTTATAATTACTAATTATTTTAAGTAATTTTTTTACATTTTTTATCGGTGGCTTTGGCATTATTCCATGGGATAAATTAAAAATAAAGGGCTTCGCGGAAAATTTATCTAACACTTTTTTTGTTTCATTTTCTTATTCTTTTCCTCCTTTTAATAATGCTTCTGGCGGAATGTTTCCCTGTATTACTTTTTTTTTCTGTATTTTTTTTATTTCTTTTTTTTTAATATCTTCTCCAACACTAATGCAGTCCACGTGTTTATATATATATTCCCCGTATCTTGCACCGACATTTCGCGGAAAAATAATAATAGGTATGTTTGGTTTTCTTTTTTTTATTTGTTTACAAATTCTTTTTATTGGATTTATTGAAAAGGCATTAAGATCTTTTCCTTTAGCTATATTTGCACAAGTATAAAAAATTTGTATTACTTGCGCGCCTGCATTTATTTTGACTATTGCATGTTCTGCCTTTGCATTTTCTAACAATTTATAAAGTTTTGATATTTTTTTTTTATTTTTTTTAAATGAACTAAGTATTTTAAAATATTTCTTTTCTTTATTACTATCAAACATAAAAAAACTCACAGTCAGCGGGGCGCCTACAAAACCAATAAGGGGGATCTTACTATTTAGTTTTTTCTTTGTTCTTTTAATTGCTTCATACACCAGCAAAAGTTTTTTCTTATTTTTATTTATTGAAAAATCAGAAATCATTTGATCTATATTCATTTCCCTTAAAATTGGGCCTCTTCCTTCTTCGTATGTCAGTTCTTGTCCTAATGAATCCGGAATAATTAAAATATCAGAAAAAATTATTGCTGCATCAAATCCAAATCGTTTTATTGGTTGCAAAGTAACATCTGAAGCAATTTTTGGTGTATATACCATATTCATAAACCCCTTAGATTTTTTTTTAAGTTTCCTAAACTCTGGTAAATATCTTCCTGCTTGCCTCATTATCCATACTGGTAGCCCTTTTGTTTTTTTTTGTTTTAAAGTATTTATTAAATCCATTTACTATTTTTTTTAATATTACTACTACTACTACTATTATATATTTAAGGTTGTTGTTGTTGTTGTCGACTTAATATCGACGATAAAAAATTATTAAGATTATATAAAGAAAAAATGAAAGATGTTAGCAATTTGTGTACAAAAGGAAAAAAATCAATATTTCTATTTAAAATACACTATATTAAAACAACCAACATTCTGGATAACAATATTTATACATAAAATAACACGATGTGGAAAAAGATACTTACATGTTGAAATAATGGTAATAAAACGCGTTCTTTCCAGAAAAAAAATAAGTAATTTTAATATAAGTTGATAATATGCCGGAAGTTACAATTTATTAACAGACTTAATAACAAAAAATGAGCAAGTTATTATTAGCATCAACTAGCCCGACCAGAAAAAAAATACTAAAAAACACGGGAATTAAATTTATATATAAACCACCGTCCATTAATGAAGAAAAGGAAAAAGAAAAACTTAAAAAAATAAAAAACCCAAAAAAAATTTGCCAAAAACTAGCAAAAAAAAAATCTGTTAAAACATCATTGAAATATCCATCTTATTTTGTTCTTGGTATTGATACCTGTTTAATTTACAAAAAAAAATTTTTATCTAAACCAAAAACAAAGAAAGATGCGAGAAAATTATTAGATACATTAAATGGAAAAGAACATACAATTTATTCAAGTGTTTATATTTCTAAAAATGGGAAGAAAATTTGGAATTATAATGACGGTGCTAAATTAAAAATAAGAAAGCTTACAAAAAAGGAAATGACGGAATATATAGATAAATTAAAATTATCAAAAATAAAAACTTCTGGTTTATATCAAATCGAAGATGTAGGAATAACTCTTTTTGAAAAAATAAAAGGAAGTTATTTTACAATATTAGGACTACCATTATTGCCTTTATTGGTTTTTTTGCAAAAAAAAGGATTCTAATTTAAAAATGCACAAAATAGGTATATTAGGACATCCAATAAAACATTCTTTATCACCAAAAATACATAACTACTGGCTGAAAGAAATGGGTATTAATGGAAAGTATAATGCTATAGAAACTCCAATAAACAATTTGAAAAAGACTATAGAAAATCTAAACAACAAGGGGTATATAGGTTTAAATTTAACAATACCGCTTAAAGAAGAAGCACTGAAATATATAAATAAGAAAAACAAAACTGTAGATATTATAGGTGCAGCAAATGTTTTAATATTTTCTAAAAAGGGATATATAGAAGGAAAAAACACCGATGTCTATGGTTTTAAAAAATCTATTTTAGATTTAGTTAAAAATAAAAAAAAAGAAACAGCAGCAGTAATAGGAAGTGGCGGGGCTGCAAGAGCAATTGTATATGTTTTAATTAAAATGAATTTCAAAAAAATTATTTTATTTAATAGAACAAAAAAAAATGCAGAAATAATAAAAAATGATTTTCAAAAAAAATTTGCAAAAAAAATAAAAACAAAAATAAATTGTGAGAATTTAAAGAAAATGAAAAATAGTATAGAGCAATTAAACCTTCTCATAAACACCACCCCAATGGGAATGAAGAATTTTCCTAATTTGAATATAGATATTAAGAAATTAAAAAAAGACGCTGCTGTATTTGACTTAATATATAATCCTTTAGAAACGAAATTAATAAAAGAATCAAAGAAAAGAGGTATAAAAAACAGAAATGGGTTAGATATGTTAATATACCAAGCACAAAAATCATTTTATTATTGGTTAAACAAAACCCCGAAAATAACAAATGAATTAAAAAAAATCCTTGAAAGAGAAATTAAATGATCCTTATAGGTCTTACAGGAACAATTGGTAGTGGAAAAACATTTGCTTTAAATTTTTTTAGATCTAAAAAAATACCGACATTTTCTGCAGATAATGAGGTAAAAAAGTTACTTAAAAATAAAATTGTAAAAGATAAAATTTATAAAAAATTTCCTGAAGTTTTTTTTAAAAAGAAAATAAATAAAAATAAATTAGCTTTAATAGTATTTAATAACAAAAAAAAATTGAATTGTTTAGAACAAATACTCCACCCCTTGGTAAAAGAAAGAAAAAAAATTTTTTTAAGCAAAAATAAAAACAAAAAAATAATAATTATGGAAATACCCATAATTTTTGAAAAAAAAGACAAAAAAAATTATAATTTTATTATTTTGATGAATACAAATAAAAAAATTCAGCTACAGAGAGTTATGAAAAGAAAAAATATGACGTCCCAATTATTTAAAAGAATTTTGTCCAATCAATTACCAGATAAAAAAAAGAAAGCAGATTATGTAGTAAATAACAATGGAACAAAGAGCAAAACAAAAGAAATATTAGAAAAAATACGAAATAAAATTATATCCACAGATTTATAAACAACTTTTTTGTACTTATCCACAGAAAAGTAAAGATAAATCAAAATGTAACCATATTTTTTTGCTAGAATCAAATTAGTTGAAGATATTTTTTATCTGATTAATGCAAATGAAATATTTTATTGGAGTTTTTTTTCTATTATTTTTGAGTAGTTGTTCAGGTTACTCGATTGCTTCATTGGGCTCAAATATTATTACCTATTCTGCTACTGGTAAAACAAATAGCGACCATGCTATATCATTAGTTACGGGCAAGGATTGTAAAATATCAAGAGCATTAAAGGAAAGAAATTATTGCCAAGAAAAGCCATCTTTTTTTGTTGAAAATGAAACAATAGAAAATTTAGATGTTGCTTCTTTAAATATAATTAAAAATGATAGTGACTTAATAATAGAAACAAATATTCAAAATAAGGAACAAGAAAACATCCAATTAGCTTTTGTAGATAAAGTAGTTGATAGTTTTTATTATGGATCTTTAACTTGGGCTGAGAATCAATTAACAAAAGGCTCTAAAGTTACGGACAGATTTGGTTTAACTCAGGACTTAACAGAATATATTGAAAAGACTTTCGATTATTATTTTTATTAATTTTTAAATTTAATTTATGAGAGAAGTTGTTTTAGATATAGAAACGACAGGCTTGGAATATAAGGAGGGGCATAAAATAATTGAAATAGCGTGTGTGGAACTCTTAAATTATGTGCCGACAGGAAAAACCTACCACACGTTTGTTAACCCAGAAAGAGAAAATAGTTTAAGTGCAAAAGAAAAACATGGAATATCAGACGATTTTTTAAGAGATAAAAAACTTTTCAAAGATGTAGCACCCTTTTTTCTAAAATTCATCAATAATTCTCCTATTGTTGCTCACAATGGTTTATATTTTGATATACCTTTTTTAAATTATGAATTGAAATTAAATAATATTAAAATATTAAACAATTCAGTTATTGATACTTTAGTTCTTGCTAAAAAAAAATTTCCTACATCACCGGCAAATTTAGACGCGCTATGCAGAAGATTTGATATTGATTTATCATCAAGAAAAACACATGGCGCTTTAATTGATTCCAAGTTATTAGCAAAGGTTTATTTAGAATTAAAAGGCGGTCAACAACCTAATTTAATTTTAAACCCTAAAGATGATAAAAAAAGGAAAGAAGAAATAAATATTTCAGAAAAAAAAAATTTTAAAAGATAGAAAGTTTGTTTTATCAAATGAAGATACAAAAAATCATAAAGATTTCTTAAAAAAAATAAAAAATCCTATATGGAATCAATATAATTAAAGATCACCAGCTTTATCTTTAGAAAGACCAGGGCTATCATAAAAAACCCTATAATTAAAACTAACACCTATTCTATCTTTATTGCTTAAATTTTGTTGTACAGAATGTGAAACCCAACCAGGAAACATTACAATTTTTCTACTTTTTACATTTATACTGTAAGTATCAAATGCAAATGGTGACTCTTTTTCAAACATTGCTCCCATCGCTCGATTATCATATGGATCATGAATATTAATATTACCCATTTCTGGTTCTGCATCTACATAATATGTCCCACTGCAAGCACTTAATGGATGAATATGTCTGGGATGAATACTTGTAGGTTTATTAATTGTACACCACATATCATTACAGACAATTTGTGTTGGGGGTACAGCTTTCATAGAATCCAAAAATTCTTTTACATGTGGAACTAATCCTTCAGCTAACTCACGAAAAATAGCTTCTTTTTCATGCAATTTTTGATCGCTTCCATAACTAGTAAAACCGGTTCCGTAAAATTGCTTACTCCAATTTTTTGCTTCCTCATTTGTATTGGAATAATCAATAATCCATTTTTTTAGTCTTTGATTGAATTCATCAGACATAGCCTCTTCTTTATCAAAAATAGGTGTTGGAAAAAACAAAAATAAGCCCATAAAATTATTATAGCTAGAGGGTTTTTAATGTCTATAAAATCAATATTGTTATATAATTATTTTAGTTTTTTATATACATATGTTTTTTTATATTTTAAAAATTTTGATAACAGCAGTAATAGTTGTTATTGCTTCAGAAATTGCAAAAGAAAAATCCCTATTAGCTGGCTTGTTGGTTTCTCTTCCAACAATTACAGTTTTAACATTGATTTGGTTATATTGGGATACACATGATTTACAAAAAGTTAAAGATTTAACAAATAATACTTTATTAATGATTTTGCCCTCATTAACTTTTTTTATTTTTTTTCCTCTTTTACTTAAATTTGAAATAAATTTTGTTTTATCAATGATTTTTGCAATTATTTTAACTTCTATTTGCTATTGGATTTATACTTTTTTTTTAAATAAATTTTTTGATATTTCTCTATGATATAAAAATTTTTTAAATAGATTACGAAATAATGAAATTACTAGGACTCAGATTGTGTGAACATGATAGTAACATAAGTTACTTTGATGGTTGTTCTTTACATTATTATAAATCAGAAAGAAAATATCAAATCAAGCATCATGCTATTCATGATTTAATTAAATGGCGGGATGAAATAAAAAATTTGTGGGGCGTGGATTATAAGGAAATTGATGAAATTGGAATTATTATTGATCCATGGCGCCATAATTTGCCAACTGATAATGAAAATTTTTTTCCTGTGATTGAAGGATATAAACACCTTCCTTCTAATTGTAAAGTTTATAGAATTGACCACCATTATGCACATGCTTTAAGTTGCTGGCCAATGGAAGAAAAAAAATCAAATATTCAAGTTGTAATAGATGGTTTTGGTGATGAAAATATTGCATGGACTGTTTTTAAGAATGATAAAATACTGAAACAAGGTTTTTTAAAAGAAAACGGTTCATTAGGTGTGGCAATGTGTAAATTTGGTGAGGAATTAGGCATTAAGTTTTCTCATGATCTCGATATTGCAGGTAAATTAATGGGATTACAATCTTATGGTAATATCGACCTAGATTTTAAAAAAAAAATTGTTGATAAATATACTTTATACGATGTTTCTAAATTTTTTCACTCAGCAGATGATTGGGTAAAGCATTTAAATGACGATCTTTTATTAAAATTAAAACCATTGGATTGGATACGAACTGTGCATGAAGCTACTTCTGAAATATTGTTAAAATTTTTTGAAGATATCTCAAATAAAAATTATAACGAATATATTTCTTATTCAGGAGGAGTTGCACTAAATGTAATATGGAATACAGCATTAAAAAGTAAATTTAAAAATTTAGTAATACCACCCCATTGTAATGATGAAGGATTAAGTTTAGGAGCTGTTGAATATTTAAGAATAAAAAACAAATTAAAACCTTTTAATATTGAACATTTTCCTTTTTGTCAGTTAGATGAAAAACCAAGAGATAGCATAAGTGATAACACACTTAAAGAAGTGGCTAATTTATTAGCCAAAGGAAATATTGTTGCAAGTTATCAAGGTAATGGTGAAATTGGTCCAAGAGCTTTAGGGAACAGATCAATATTGATGAATCCTACAATACCTAATGCTAAAGAAAAAATTAATTTAATAAAAAAGAGAGAAAATTATAGACCTTTTGGTTGTTCTATTTTAAAAGAACATGCTTTGGATTATTTTGATGTTGAATTTGAAAATAATCATATGTTGTACATTGGTAAAGTTAAAGATCCTAATTTAAAATCAATCACTCACATAGACGGTACTTGTAGGTTTCAAACTGTCGATAATAATAATAGGTATTTTTATAATTTAATAAATGAATTTTTTAAGTTATCAAAATGCCCTATTTTATTGAACACAAGTTTTAATATTAATGGAAAACCAATTGTTGCAAGTATTAAAGATGCTGTTAATTTTTATAATGAATCAAAAATAGATTATTTAGTTGTTGGTGATAAAATCTATAAAAAATAATCAACACCTATCAATTTTTTGAAATTTTTTTTATTATCTTTTTATGAATCAAGATTTTTTAAATAAACTATTTTTAAAAGCCAGAAGTCACTATAGCTGGAAAAGAAAAGATATTGATGAACAAACTTTAAAAGATTTATATGATTTAATAAAAAATTGTCCTACCAGTGCTAATTCCGAACCAATGAGAGTAATTTTTTTAAAATCTAAAGAAGCTAAAGAAAGAATAAAACCTCATCTTAGTGAAGGAAATGTAGAAAAGACAATGACTGCTGCAGTAGTTGCTATAATAGCTTATGATAGCAAATTTTATAATCATTTACCTAAATTGTTTCCTCACAATCCAGGAATGAAGAAAGTTTTATCAAATCCGCCAACTAAAGCAGAAACAACCGCATTTAGAAACTCAACTTTGCAAGGCGGATATTTTATGTTAGCTGCAAGAGCTTTGGGATTAGATGTTGGCCCTATGTCTGGTTTTGATAATTCAGGGGTAGATAAAGAATTTTTTCCTGATGGGAGATTTAAATCAAATTTCTTATGTAATTTAGGTTATGGTGACGAATCTAAATTACTTGATAGATTGCCACGTTTTGAATTTTCTGAAGTTTGTAAAATTTTATAGTTTATGAAACATTTTGTTGCTAAGTCAACAAGCCTATTTCCCTTATGGGTCATATTATTTTCTATTTGGGCTTTCTTAGATCCTCAATACTGGTCAAACTTTAATTTTCTTATAGTTCCTTTACTAAGTGTAGTTATGTTTTCGATGGGTCTGACTTTAGAGTTTAATGATTTTTATAGGATTCTTAAAAATTTTAAAACAGTTTGTCTAGGTATTTTATTACAATTTTTAATAATGCCAATTTTAGGTTTTTTATTAATAAAATTTTTTAATATAGAACAAATTATTGGTATTTGGGTAATTCTAGTAGGATGCGCTCCTGGAGGGACAGCCTCGAATGTAATTTGTTATTTAGCAAAAGGAGATGTAGCCTTATCTATTTCTTTGACGGTATGCTCGACAATTTTAGCTGTTTTTTTAATGCCAATTCTTTTTTGGATATACACGGGAGCCAACATAGAAATTCCAATTTATCAAATGATGTTCAGTATTTTTAAAATAGTTATAGTTCCAGTATTTTTAGGAGTCATTGTAAATAGTTTTAATTTTTTAAAGATGGAAAAAACAAAATTGTATCTTCCTTTAATTGCTGTTATTGCAATTGTTTTTATTATTACAATTATAATTGGATCAAATTCAAATGAGATTTTTAAACACGGCCCCCAAATTTTTTTTATTGTTATATGTCATAATCTTTTTGGAATTTTCTTAGGTTTTTATATTTGTAAAAAAATGAATTATAGTGAAAAAATAGCTAGAACATTAGCTATTGAAATAGGAATGCAAAATTCAGGATTGGCAACAGCTCTCGCAATTAAATATTTTGGACCACTAGCCGCACTCGCAGGTGCTTTTTTTAGTATATGGCATAATATATCTGGACCAATTTTAGCTTCTATTTGGAAAAGAAGAAATTTGAACTAATCAATTTAATAAATTACT